>JAIOHU010000130.1 GCA_019912845.1 bacterium | reverse complement strand
GGAAGCATGCCATTCCTGGATAAACCGCTTTCGCAAGATACTGACACGATTTGAAAAAACACTCGATTCACATTTGGGACTGCTGCACTTCGCATTCGCACTCATATGCTGGCGAAAAGTAATTTAGAGATAGGCTCTAAGTTCTATTCTTGATGAATGTCTTACCATCATTTGTTCCTCTCAGGCTCTCAATCTCAATGGTTCTACCTGTTGATAAACGAATGTGAATTAATTTATGGTTTTAAACAAATTCATTTTCACGGAGAAAATTACTTTGAGGATACCTCACTTAAGTCAATGCTTGGGTTAGGGTGGTCTGATCCAGGAAATGGATGAACTCTTTTATTCTAATTGATGAACAAGGCAGTTCTAATTTAAGTATCAGAGTATAAAACAAGTAGTCCATCTCACTCTCTTGACCAACTATCCGTCAAGCCAGACACAACTTTTTCCCCAACTTTCCTTTGCCATTCTTGAAATTGAATTAACGATACTGTCAGGTACAGATTTTTCGTCCCCAACTTCATGTTTGTCATAATGAAACGCATATAAGCGTGACGCAAACTGATGAATAGGTAGTGATGATTCGCCTGGTACTTCGCCGTGACCAGAAACAGTTGGCGCAATTTCCTGACCCCAGCGTTGTCGCCCTTCATTATTCGGATTATAGAAGTAAGCACGCAGTTCACCTTGTGGACTATGAGCTATCCGCAACAAAGTGACCGCATGCAACCCAAGCATCTGTCCATGTACATCAGTAATAATCAACCCAACCGGATTCGGATAAATCATCTCAAGGTTACCATTAAACTCGGGATGGTGAGTTGAGTAGAACCTCCGAATAAATTCATTGTGTTGAAAGACTTTTTGGGTTGATAGAGAAAATGTGGATATGAATTCGCCAGGCACCCATCGACCATACATAGCTGGATTGACCCATTTATGGGGATCATCATACCTCGCAGCTGCTGCACTCATTAATTGTGCATACAGTGAGTCTAAATGGGGAACTAGCAAAGCGGAAACGGGGTCTATATCCAAATCCAGTTGGTTGCCGTACAAACCTTGCAACGGTTCCTTTGATATCAACTTTTGCGTTTCGAAGTTCAACATGACCTCCCCATCTCTGGCAGCGGTCAATATCATTCGAAGCAATAATCCGGGTGCATGAAGACTCCAAAGACTGAGTCCCCTTGCAGATTGACAGGTAGGATTATTGCCCTGACCGATCCCTAGCGGAAGTCCCAAAGCACATATTGTCCCTGAAATTAAGATTGTTCTCGTAGATGATTTTGGCGCAAATGGACGAAACACCAAAATTCTTTCTTCACTTTCCTTCGTCAATTCAACCCGTATCAACCTGCTCAAACCTCCTCTAACTTCGGATCGAGAAAGTAAACCACGGTTGAGAAGTCCATGCAAACCAAGAACAGAATTGGCTGTTTCTGTTGTAACAGCATTTTTTATCAGTTGTCTAACAAAATCAGTGTTTAGTGAAAAATCTGCGATGCCAAACTCATTTAATCCCAGAGCCACTGGAATAAGGTTATAATTGTTACTGGCAAGAAAATTCAGGAGAAGTGCATGTAAGGGACTACTGATCCCGCTATTAAGCAAGGATGTCGCAAAAATTTCAGCTTCCTTTTGGAGATCATCACTACTCATCTTACTTAGCAAAGAATAGTAGTCCGCATCACCTGCCTTCTCGCTTGCTTCGCTTACATAATAAACAGATTTTTTAAGTTTTTCGATCGATGACAACACCGACTCATCCATCTTTTCATCCGGTAGCTCCTCAGCCAATTTTATCAATCGTTCTGCACGCCTTGTCCTGATTGGGCGTTGAGCACACAACAGAGTGATCTCTTCGACGAGATTGGTTGCAATACCGGACAGTGAAATAGTGCTGCTGATCAGGCGAAAAAGACGATTCGCCCGTTTATATAATTTAGGTCGTAACCTGGATTCTTCGGTTTCCTGCAGAAACAATAAGTCCAGGTTTTGTACACAGACTTCACGAAGGAAATTTTTCGCCTCCGAGCGATTGATTCTGGGATCGTCCAGCTTACCCGTGGCAATCGCAATCATTCGGAGTTCGCTAAGACTCTCAACAATTGGATAGATCGTTTCACCCAACAGCCCGTATCGAACAAGATGTGGCAATAGATTTGCCGGATTTTCCCATGGCCCCCCGTGAAAAATACCCGCATTTGTTAAGTCCGATATTTTTCCGAGGACAATTTCTAATCCCTCCTCACTTTCCATAAGTTCACCGGAAAGTCTGAATATCTGCATGTGATAACGTGGCTTTGCGAATGGGGCTGCTTGATGGAGATTATCTAATTCAACCAGAAACTGCTCATATTGCCTTCTCTGGCGTGCATTCAGGATTTCCATTTCAGTCTGTGTATTAGCTGAACCAGTGATCATTCGTAGTAATCCAACTCCTCAAATTTTTGTAGAACTTCTTTCAAACGATCTGCATCTTCACCGAGGAAATTAATTTTGCCATAGTGATTACCATAGCCTTCACGGTCTTGAACCTTTGTGATCACCGGTTCAAATAAATCATGGTTCAGATAATAGGGTTCATTTTCAAGTTCTTCAGGGATAGCCAGGGATTTAATATGTTTTTTCTTCGGATAAATGAGTAAGTTTCCCGCATGACCTTTTTTCCCTTCGACTTCATCCGGGAAATAATCACGAAGTTCTTCTTCAGTTACCTCAGGATCACTACAAAGAATTTGTGCGCCAAAGGGGTCGAATCCATAAGCACGCTGGATCAAATCGAATATATTTCCTCCCGGAA
>JAIOHU010000129.1 GCA_019912845.1 bacterium | reverse complement strand
TAATGAGACAATCAAACAGAAATTACTCCCAGTCCTGGTAAGACGGCTACTCGCTAAGCATCGTCGAAGTGTAGCCGCAGGCGAGGTCTATTTGTCAGCGTATCTGAATGAGGTACGTCCCCGAGGGATTATCATCGCAATGCAGGCAACTGCAGATTCGATCATGAGGTCGGGCAAAAATCTTGAGCTGGCTGCAAATCTAGAAGCTCTGGCGGGTAAATCGTTTAAAGAGGAAATGGTAATAAAAAAGGGACTGGGCGAAGATGTTCATACCGAAAAAGCTGATTCAGAATTAGATGAAACTGAAGAGAACCGCGCATCTAATGAAAAATTGGCAGATAAAGAAGATGATCAAGTTGACGATTTTATTATTGAAACCGGAGAAGCGGATGAGGAGGAGGAGCAACCTTTCGATATTCAGGAAGATAGCGGTCGTGCAATTTTAAGCCGTCCTGAATCTGGCTGGTCAGATGTTTCCGAAGTTGATTCTAGTGAAAAGGTTAGTGATAACAAAACAGATATTCCTGAGGGAAGAGATTATAACCTTAATGAAGATGATCTAGATCAATCCCACAGCATTGAATCCACTCCTGACAGTGAAGACCCACATGATGATTACGATGAAATTGAGGTAGACGCTGTAGAAAATGCACCTGAAGTAGAATTTGTTTCCGAAGAGAATACCAAACCCTTCCATTCTACTCGAGAAAATGATGATATTTGGAAACGCAATGGTCAGAAGAATACATTTTTCAGCAGATATCGGTACCCTCTGATAATTGTAACGGCAGTTTTTTGCTTGATAATCCTCTTACTACTCATTTTACCCAATAAGGACAGTGGAACTCATAATTTATCAAAACCTGGTACAATAACGTCGGAAATGCCCTTCACAATCCAGGTGGCTGCATATCGTGAAGAAAATCGTGCGATCAGCCATATGAATGACCTGAGGGTAAAAGGTATTGATTCCTATATTGTCTATCCCAGCGGGGAGGGGAATCGTTGGTATAGAGTCCGATTTGGCAATTACGCTTCCGCTACTCTGGCAACACAACAAGCCGATTCGCTGAAGAGTCGTGGATTGATTAGCGATTTCTTCGTATCTCGATTCGAGGTCGGCAAAATCCCCAAAGAACAAAATCAGTAAAGCAGACTCTGTTATGGCGAAAATTCTTGGTGTTGGAAGAGCGGTTTATGATTTAGTCGTGGTAGTACCAAAGTATCCCGAAGTCGATTCAAAGGGTAATGCTATTGACCGTTTTCGCGGTACTGGCAGTCCAGTACCCAATGCGTTAAGCCAACTCAGTCTTTGGGGACACGATACCTCTCTCGTGGCAACGATTGGTAATGATTACTATGGAAAGCTCATTAAAATTGAGTTGGAGAGCACTCAAGTAAGAAGTGAACACCTTAAAATCCTCGCAGACAGCGAAACTCCAACTGCTCATATCTGGGTGGAGGAAAAAACCGGAAAACGTACGATTGTATTGGATAGAACCATTGCATCACTCTCTCCTCAAGACTTACCTTCAGATGAAATTGAACAGTGTGATGCTCTTCTTATTGACGGTTGGGAAACCGAAGCAGCTATTGAAGTTGCACATGAAGTGCGAAGAAACGGTGGACGGGTGATGCTGGATGCCGGTGCAGTCCGAGATCGCATGGAAACGCTGTTGGGTTTAACCGACTGGATTGTCGTCCCGGTCGCATTCGCAAAGGAATTTTTAAAAGGTCAGGACCTCTTTGAAGCAGTCAATAATTTACGGAATTTTGGGTCAGATTTAGCGATTATCACAAACGGTGCAGGTGGCTGTGTTGCTTCCTGGGATGATTCAACGACCTGGTTTCCTGCATTCAAAACTGATACTGTAGACACTACAGGGGCAGGAGATGTATTTCATGCCGGAATCATGCATGGGATGCTTAACACCTGGAAAATGGAACAGGTTATTCAATTTGCGTCCGCTGCAGCGGCAATTGCGACGACGAAACTGGGTGGACGAGGAAAACTGCCCATTGTTCAAGAAATTGCAAAATTTTTAACCAACCGAAAAGTGGATTCATCTTTTTGCATGTAACAGGGAGAGATTACAGTGTCCCGAAATAAGCATAACCATTCCGATTCACTATATCTCCCAGGTTTCGACCCTCCCTCCAAAAATGGCACGAATGGCAGAACACCTAAGCTTCTACTGGCGAGTGCTGAGAAAACTGTTCCCCGTGAGCTGGAAGTAGAACTGAATATCCGCAAATGGCATGAGACCACAAAATATCAGGGTCCGTGGCACAATACGATTCATCACGGCGACAACATGATTACCATGAAACAAATGCCAGATGAAACAGTAGACCTGTTCCTCACAGACCCACCCTATAATATAAATTATCGTTCTCATCGTCGTAAAAAACAACCAAAGTTTAAACATCTGCATAATGACAACAATGGCAACTGGATACCTGATTTTGTTAAAGAAGCTTACAGAGTCTTGAAAGATGATCGCCATATTTATTGTTTTTGTCGGCATGACACCTACCCGGAATTTGTGGATGCCTTTCTGGATGCAGGATTCAAGCTTAAACGGACTCTGATCTGGGTAAAGAATAATCATGGCAGCGGTGACTTAAAGGGTGATTATGCTCCACAGGACGAGTGGATCATTTACGCACACAAGGGTAGACGCCCGTTGAATGGAAAGCGAACCTCAAATATCCTGACTTTCAGCAAACTCCACAGCACAAAAATGGTGCATTCAACAGAAAAACCGGTTAAACTGCTAAAGTTTTTAATTGGGAAAAGCACCTATGAAGGTGAGCTGGTGATGGATCCCTTTGCAGGAAGTGGATCAACGATGCATGCCGCAATCGAAATGCAACGTAGTTATTGTGTGATAGAATTATCTGAAGAATATTACTTTACCACTGAAGAACGTAAACGAGACCTTAACCAGACTGGTTTCGAGGATTCGCTATATGGCTTGGATGGAAAAGAAGAGTAGGCTGAAGGAAATCTGCAAGCTATCTTTGTTCACAGTCATCCTTAGCACTCTTGTTCCGCAATTGGTTTTCTCCCGACCTGATTGGCAGCAACGAGTCGATTATGAGTTGGATGTGCTCTTCGATGATGCTTCACATTCACTCGAAGGTACCGCACGAATCACATATCAGAATAACTCACCCGACACCCTTGCAGCACTCTGGTTTCGTTTGCCGGTTGAAGCACTTAACCCCGAGAGCCCTTCCGACAGAACTGAGTATCGTGGAAAGAAAAACCGTCTCAAAGATGTTCCTGAAACAGATTGGGGTAGATTGCAGGTAGAGTCCTGGAATGCTGATGGACGGTCTGTTGAGTTTATTCAAGATGGCAGTATTGGCAGAGCTGTATTAACCCCACCATTGACACCGAGTGATTCAGTAAAATTAACTCTCACTTTCCGCACGGTTTTCCCGCAGGGAAGGGCGATGCGACGAACAGGTTACATGAATGGTCAGTATAAAGGGGTTTACTGGTACCCTATGATCTGTCCATATACCCCGGAATATGGTTGGACGGTTAACCGTTATTATGGAACTGCTGAAGCTTATGGTGAATTTGGTGATTTTAGAATAAAGTACACACTTCCAAACAAATATATCCTCGCTTCTACCGGCTACCTGGTCAACGAAAATGAGGTTTTACCACCTGAAAAATTGAAAGGGTTAACGGCGGGCGCGGAGCAGTATATCCCGATCCCTGAAGGAGAAGAGGCGGAACGTCTGGTTACCTGGGAGTATTTTGCTGAGAATGTTCCTGATGTTGCTTTCGCTGCCGATCCTACCTTTGTGATAGACCGTAAAATATATGACGATTTTGAATCGTGGGCATTTGTAAGACGTGGGCGAGAGGAAGCATTCATTGATGCTGCGGAAGTTTGCGCCTGGACGATACTTGAATTAGAAAAAATCTACGGTGATTATCCCTGGCCTCGTGTATACGCTACAGATTCTTGGAGTGGGATGGAATATCCCATGCTTACACAAATGAGTAGCAGTGCCCCAAATTACCATTATTTTCTAATACATGAAGTAGTCCATAATTATACTCCGATGATATTACATTCAAATTCTGTTGACGCACAGATTCTGGATGAGGGATTCACGACCTTTATCGAGCATTATCTTACCACGAAATACCGTAACTCTCCTCTGAATCGAACGATCAATGTTTCCCGTGGACTTTTTGATAGAACCTTCCCAATCCGCGATGATGATTGGCGGGGACGTCGTCCATATCTGGAAGCAGTTCTGGATGGTGAGGATATGTACATGGTGCGTGGGGCAGACATCGCAGAAGAATACTGGCTTTTGCGGGTTTCAACATATTACAAAACTCCAGTTATGCTGAATGCGTTACGATCCATTCTTGGTGAGGAACAGTTCTGGGATGGGATGAGGCTTTACTATAAACGTCATCATCTAAGTCTTGTAGATGAGTGGGATATGATCCACGCCTTTGAAGACGCTTCCAGCCAATCCCTCGGCTGGTTCTTCAAGCAATTTCTGTACGGCGATGGTGATATTGATTATAACTTGGATGAAGTTGAGATTGACGAGAAAGCAGATTCCTGGGAAGTCGAAGTAGAGGTAGAACGACTCGGAGTTGTTCGTCTTCCGCTCGATATTGCAGTCATCCTTGAAAATGGTGATTCACTGTTTTATCGAGTGCCGTTTTTACCTACGGATGCGGTTTTAGATAATTTTCAGCTATCAGGATTCTGGGATCAACTCCATGAACCGAACTATGAGTACGAATCGGAAATCAGTATCGATAAATCGTATGCAAAACCTGTAGCAGTTTTACTTGATCCATATAATCTTTATGCAGATCGTTCACCACTCAACCAGCGTATTCCAAGAGAGAATCTGGACTTCAACTTAGAAACTGGATTATTTCCACAACCGCCATTGCCACTTGATAAATACCAGGTGATGTTCCGTCCTGAAGCTGGTTTTAATGCCCTAAATGGAGTAATGGGAGGATTTCATTTTAAAGCTAGTTTTCTCGAAAGAGTTAACGTAGTTGATGGTACCTTACTTTTACCATCACGAGAGAATGCAGGGATTCCGCAATTTAAGCTCAGCTATCATACACCGCTCTCTGACGGTTTTCATCCGATAGAGGCGGGTGTTTCTCTTGGTTGGATGCACGCTGACAAATGGGCAGAAGCTGGAATCCATCGAAAATGGCGAAGCTGGCGTCCAATGTATACCGAATCAGAATTCAGTTTGAAAGTTGGTATATGGGGGGAAGATGAGTCAGTTTCCAATGCTTCGATCTGGGCTGATGAATCACCTGATAAGACGAATCAATTTGCGTATATCAATGCATCGTATTCGTTCAGTGCTCCCCGCCAAGATTTTCCCTGGTCAGATGCCCTTACCTTCACACAAGGGTTGGGGGATGATGGTTTTGCTGTGCTCCAATACGAAGGATATCTAAAGTTTAAAAATATTAAGGGTTGGCATCACCAACTCGAAAACCGTGCTGCAGTTCTAACTCCTGACACTCCACCACTGTTCCGAAGTACGATTTATGCGAACGCTCCATATTCTATCATGGGGCGACCCTTAGCAAGCAACTGGACTGGATCAAAACAGCCTGAATTTGCACGAGCCGCTGGGAGAGCATCGATTATTTCTTCCAATCTAGCAACGAATCAGGATTGGTTTATCAATGAACAGTACAGTATTGGCAGATCAATAGACTTTATCATCCCAAACAGTGGCAACATTGCAATAGACAGGCTTGTGAATTCCTTTGAAATAAAATTAGTTCAGAACGCTTCCTATTATAAAGATATCGATGAGGAGTATCTGGTCGAATTCGGACCAATTTTAGAGATGAATGATTTATATGGGCTTACAGTATCAGCCGGCTGGGCTGCAGCTCGATATTATCAGGATGAATGGAACACTATAGCTGAATGGAATTTGGATGCATGGGGCAGAGAGGCAGCATTCTGGATATCATACAACATGAATCAGTGGCTTAAATGAACAATACTTTGGGACAGAAAATACATTTCAGTGGCATTGGCGGTTTGGCGATGCTTTCCGGAGCACGGCTGGCAAAAGCAGCAGGGTGGGAGGTACGAGGGAGCGATAATCCGCTCTACCCGCCTGCTTCAGAGATGCTAAAGAAGTTGGATGTCCAGTTATATGAAGGATATAAGGCATCCAATCTCGACTGGAATCCGGATATCGTCGTGATTGGGAATGCTTTAAGTCGTGGGAATGAGGAAGTTGAGGCGGTGCTTTCAAGAAGGTTTAAATATGTCAGCCTTCCTGAATGGCTCAAAAACGATGTTTTGCAGCATCGAAAACCAGTGGTTATTACTGGAACCCATGGAAAAACCTCTACAACCACCCTGACAGCTCATTTACTCAATGAGTGCGGATTAAATCCAGGTTACCTCATCGGTGGGCAACCATTAAATCTGGAATCATCATCAAAACTTGGAGATATTGGAGCACCATTTGTCATCGAAGGAGATGAGTACGATACTGCTTTCTTTGATAAACGTGCCAAATTTTTTCATTATCTGCCACATATTGCAGTCGTTACCTCCATCGAATTCGACCATGGCGATATCTATCCAGACTTGGAATCCATCAGAAAAGCCTTTGCATTGATGTTACGTCAACTACCCCGGGAAGGTTGGTTGCTCGCTTGCCAGGATAACGAGGAGGCTAGAGATCTAACAGAAAAAGCTTACTCCAATGTTGCGACTTACGGATTCGGTCAACGTGCTGACTGGCGAGGCAGAATCGTTGGAGGCAGCCCGGGAATTCAACATGTTATTGTTGAACGATATGGTAAATTCTGGGGCGAATTCGATATTCCACTTGTGGGACGTCATAATATCCAGAATGCCATTGCAGCCATCGCTGTTGCAGGAACTCTCGAGGTTGAACCGGAAGCCATAGCACAAGCAATGAGGTCATACCGTGGGGTTCGACGACGGATGGAGGTATTCCTGAAAGCTAAGGGAATGACTTTCATAGATGATTTTGCGCATCATCCAACAGCAATACGTGAGACCATCCTTGCTGTGAAGGAAGGTTATGGGGGCAGAGTTATTGTGCTTTTGGAACCACGTTCCAACACGATGGTAACCAATCGTTTTCAAAAAGAAATCGAAGGCGCACTTTCTGTTGCAGACAGGATATACTTCGGTCCTATCTACCGTGCAGATCGATATAAAGAGGATGAACTGCTTGATCGAAACGAGATTGTTCGAAATCTTACGAAAAAGGGAATCCCATCATTCTGTTTCGATAATTTCCATGAGCTTGAAGAGGAGGTGATCAAGTCTGGACTAGAGGGGGATGTTTTCCTTATCCTGAGCAATGGTGCCTTTGGCGGTATCCACAAAAGGTTTAAAGAAAGACTCGGAGGATAGGACTATGAGCGAAGATACAGATAAAATGAACGAAGAGGAACATCAATCAGAAGCGATAAATCCAGACAATATTGACAAAGATCTTCATCTTCAATGTCAGCAGTGTAGTGAGGAATTTGTTTTTACAGCAAGCTCGCAACGATTTTTCCTGGAAATGGGATTTGTAACACCGCGTTATTGTCCGGAATGCAGGAAAGCGAGGAAACGTGATACAACGCGAACTTCTGACTGGCAGGAGAACTACAAGGTCACCTGTGATCGTTGCAGTAAGGAGACAACTGTTCCATTCAAGCCGGTAAATGGTCGTCCAGTTTATTGCCACGAATGTCTGATTGAAGTAAGACGTCAAACCGAACCTCAGCTCCCAGAAGAGCAATTTTCAAACGAATTCTACAGATGGAACTCCTATTCCACACGTGATTTCAATGGAGTTGGAATAACTCGTTTAGAGGATGCCGAACGTCCCTACGCTGATTTGGAAGAGGATGTTCAGAAAATACTCAACAGGCAATTTGGAGAGAAACAATAGCTCCATTTACACTCAGAATTATTCGTATATTCATTCTGTAAAACAGAAGTGTACAGAAAATCTGGGAGAGAGGGGTGATCTGGTGACGCCCGTGGCCTTCAAAGCCATTGTGGGGCTTAACGGTCCCGGCTGGGTTCGATTCCCAGACTCTCCCGCTAACCACTCACCCAGGCTGTTTCTGGGTGTTTTTTATATAGTGTTTCTCTACAGTTTAGTAGTCTTTATCTCGTCATGCCAGCGTGGTGTTAGCTGGCATCCAGCAGGGT
>JAIOHU010000128.1 GCA_019912845.1 bacterium | reverse complement strand
GTCGCAAAACGATATCCTCATGCACGTTCTGCTATTCTTCCCGCACTGCACATCGTTCATCATGAAGAGGGATGGGTGAGCCGGGAAGCGTGTGATGTTGTTGCTGATCTTCTCGAATTGCCGAGAATGTGGCTGTATGATGCGCTGACGTTCTATACATATTTCCCGCAGAAACCGGTCGGGAAGTATCACATTCAATTCTGTCACAATATCGCCTGCAACCTTCGTGGTGCCGAGGATATGATCGAATATCTTAAATCCGAGCATGGCATCAAGGAAGGTGACATCACCGATGATGGTCTCTTCACACTGAACCGTGTCGAGTGTCTCGGTGCATGTGGCAATGCGCCCATGATGCAGGTGAATGACGATTTTTACGAAGATCTAACCCTGGAAGAGCTGGGGAAATTGATCGATGGTTGGAAAAAATCCGCCGGGAATGGCAGCCACTAACCTAAAGCTGTCGAAACGGAGGTAGTTTCTTCATGGCATTGGAAAAAATCATATTCAAGGGTATCGACGATCCCGACCACAGCCTGAAACATTTCGAGGCGAATGGCGGATATGAAACCTTGAAAAAAATGTTCAAAGATAAAATGACCCCTGCTGATGTTATCGAAACCGTGAAAAAAAGCGGTCTTCGTGGACGAGGGGGTGCGGGATTCCCTACTGGTCTCAAATGGAGCTTCGTTCCACAAGATACCGGCAAGCCGAAATTCCTGCTCTGTAATGCGGATGAGTCAGAACCGGGTACCTTCAAAGATCGAGAAATCCTTGAGAAAGACCCTCACCTGCTGATCGAAGGCATGATCATGGCATCGTACGCTTTCAACGCGAATACTGCCTTTATCTACCTTCGTGGCGAGTTTGTGAAGGGTTGGCATCACTGCGAGGAAGCACTGAAAGAAGCGTACGACAAAGGCTATCTCGGCGAGAATATCCTCGGAAGCGATTTTACTCTGAATATGTATACACACCGTGGTGCTGGTGCATATATCTGCGGTGAAGAAACCGCACTGATCGAAAGCCTCGAGGGCAAACGTGGCATGCCACGCATTAAGCCACCGTTCCCGGCTGTCGAAGGTTTCTACCGTAATCCGACAGTGGTCAACAATGTCGAGACCCTGGCAACAGTCCCCGCAATTCTGAAAAATGGTCCAGAATGGTACCGTCAGTATGGAACTGAGAAGAGTCCGGGCACAAAGTTGTGGAGTGTTTGCGGTCATGTGGAACGACCCGGGGTTTACGAAGTCCCCCTCGGTTATCCGATGAAGAAATTCTTTGAGGAAGATTTGGGCGGCTGCTGGAAGGGACGTCAACTCAAGGGTGTTATCCCTGGTGGATCATCTACACCCTGCATGACTTCAGAAGAATTTCTCGCCTGTAACATGGACTATGAGAATATCGCTGAACATGGCAGTATGCTTGGTTCCGGTGGTATGATCATCATGGATGAAACCACTTGCATGGTTGAGATGTCGACTGTGCTGGCACAGTTCTATCATCACGAGAGCTGTGGTCAGTGTACACCCTGCCGTGAAGGGACAGGCTGGGTACATCGTATGTTTAAGGATATCGAAGCCGGACAGCCACAACCGGAAGTTAAAGACCTGCTCTTCGATGTTTTCACAGAGATTTTCGGCAATTGTATCTGTCCGTTGGGTGACTCAATCGTAATGCCCATCAAGAGCATGATGGAACGTTGGCCCGATGAGTTCGATTATTATATCCGTGAGGGTAAGTCGAAAGTCACTGGTAAAACCCGACTCGGCAAAAGTGCCATGCCAGACAAACCAGATAACTGGCGACGCGGCAAACCGTTCAACTATCCGAAACCGGAAGAATATGTGGCTTCTTATTCTGGTAGAGCACATGCAACTGGCAATGTGAATGGGAAATAGGTTTAACCACAGAGAACACCTTGTCCAATTAGAAATTATTCTTCAAAGGGTCGTAACAAATGGACTGGTGGCATGCAATAGCATGGATTGTAAAATTTGTACTGTTCTCGTGTTAATAGGTAGCGATGTGATGGGAGTTAAGTGGTTTCAACCAATTCCCAAATATCAAAAAAGATTAAAATATAGAGTGTTTCATTCGTAATTGATAATTCGTAATTGACTGATCATAATAGAGGTTAATACATGCCGACATTAACCATTGACGGCAAAAAAGTTGAAGCAGCGAATGGCGTGACAGTCCTCTGGGCGGCACGTCAAGCCGGGATCAACATCCCGACCTACTGCTATTATCCCTGGTTCCCGCCACAAGGCAACTGCCGTATCTGCCTGGTGGAAATCGAGGGAATGCCGAAACTGCAGATTGCCTGCAACACCCCGATACGGGATGGCATGGTCGTCAACACCAATAACGATAGGGTGTTTAAGGCTCGACGCGGGATCATGGAATTTCTCCTGATCCACCATCCGCTGGATTGTCCGATCTGTGACCAGGCGGGTGAGTGTGACCTGCAGGATTACGGCTATAAGTACGGTTTCCCGGTGGGACGCTTCCGTCATGAGAAACGTACCTTCCCGAAGACCGACTACGGTGAAAAGATCGCCAAGGAAATGAACCGTTGCATCCATTGTAGACGTTGTATCCGTCTCACCGAAGACTATATGGGTGTCAGTCATATCGGTGCGATCAACCGTGGTGACCATACTGAAATCGGCTCTTTCATCGAAGCGGCGATTCCCAGTGGATTTGCGGGTAATGTTATTGATGTCTGCCCGGTGGGTGCGTTGACCGATAAGAAGATGCGTTTCAGTGTACGAGTTTGGGACCTCGAGCATGTGCCGGCATACCGTAGTGACTGCGAGCATGGTTGCAAGGTATTGCTTGGGATGTATCGTGGACGGATTTACCGTGTCACAGCACGTTTCGATGAATACCATACTATGAAGAGTATGATTTGTGATGAGTGCCGCTTCGAACACTTCAATCTTGATGATTGGGTGCTGGAAGAGGATGATATCCATACGCCGTTACAGAAGCGAGTCAAGGTACCGAAAGATGACTGAGACAATTGCGTTTCTTATTGAAAAATCCATCGTGGCAGCCGGTTTTTTTGTTGTCGTGCTGGGTGTGGTTGCTTATGCAACCCTAGGTGAACGAAAAATCGCCGGTTATTTTCAGGATCGTCACGGTCCCAATCGTGCTGGTCCCTGGGGAATCCTGCAACCCATTGCTGATGGTGTGAAGTTTTTCGCGAAAGAGGATTTTATACCCGACCGTGCAGATAAAATCTTGTTTGTGATCGCACCAACTTTCACTTTTATGGCTGCTGGATTTATCATGGCGGTCATACCGTTTGGTGACAGGCTTACCATATTCGGACGTGAGGTGTTGCTCCAGATCGCTGATATCAATATCGGGATTCTCTATATCCTGGCGATCAGTGGATTAGGTGCGTACGGCATTGTGATTGGTGGTTGGGCATCCAACAACAAGTATTCATTGATGGGTGGTATCCGTACCTCCGGTCAGTTAATCTCGTACGAAATCGCTATGGGACTTGCGATCGTTGCTCTACTGCTCGACCATGGCACCATGTCGTTACGGACAATTGTGATGCAGCAGTCGGGTGCGATCTGGCATTGGAGTGTTTTCACACATCCCATCGGGTTCATGATTTTCCTGGTGTCGGCATTTGCTGAGGCATCACGTATGCCGTTTGACCTTCCCGAAGCGGAAAATGAGCTGGTTGGCGGCTATCACACTGAATATTCATCGATGAAATTCGGCTTGTTCCAGTTTGGTGAATACACACACATGACTTTGGCATCCGGTTTGATTATCACCTTGTATTTCGGTGGTTGGTCGATACCCTTTGTCCCGATACCGGAAAATCCGGGAATTCTCTGGGGGTTACTGACCTTTTGTGCCTTCTGGGCGAAAACATTGCTGATGATGTTTGTGTTCATGTGGGTTCGTTGGACCTTGCCCCGGTTCAGGTATGATCAACTGATGAACCTCGGCTGGAAAAAACTTATACCGCTGGGGATATTTAATATCGTCTTGACGGCAGGTTTGTTGCTGGTCTTTCAGAGCATGGGCTTGACTAACTGATAACTATGAACAATGGAACAAGATAATAAAGATAAAAAAGATGTAAAAGATAACTACAATGAAGCAGAGTTAACGAAGGCTATTATTGGTTGTTGTTATGAAGTAATGAATGAACTTGGTGTAGGATTTTTGGAGAAGGTTTACGAAAACGCTTTGATTGTTGTGCTTGAAGAAAAAGGATTAGCAGTCCAGCAGCAGGTTCCACTTAAGGTAAAATTTAGAGGCAAAGTTGTCGGGCATTATCAAGCAGACATTGTCGTAAATCAAAAAGTGCTCCTTGAATTAAAAGTGTGCGAAGGACTAACAGATGAGCATCGTGCACAAGCATTAAATTACTTGAAGGCAACCGGTTATCAGGTAGCTTTGTTGATTAATTTCAGGCATAAGCGGGTAGAGCTAAAACGGCTATACAATTTGCCCGATAAGAATTAATCAGGCAGTAATCTTAGTTATCTTTTTCATCTTCAATATCTTGTTTCAATGTTTTATTTTTTGACTTTCCAATGTTTGGAGGTATAGAGTGGATCAGAAACGCAAAGACCCTTTTAAAAAATATGATTTAACCTTAATGGAGCGTCTCTACTTCCCCGCGATCATGAAGGGTATGGGGGTGACACTTTCTCATTTCTTCAAGAAACCCGTCACTATCCAATACCCCGAACAGAAGCCGGAAGTGAGCCATCGCTGGCGTGGACGGCATGTTTTAAAACGAGACGAATTCGGACGGGAACGTTGTGTCGGTTGCCAGATGTGCGAACTCGCCTGTCCCGCTGATGCGATCACCATCCAGGCGGGTGAAGTTCCCAAAGAACGACGTCACCTGCACACCACAGAACGTTATGCGATCACATACGAGATCGATATGCTGCGTTGCATTTATTGTGGATTGTGCGAGGAAGCGTGCCCGGAAGCGGCGATTTTCCTGACACCCTATTATGAGTTCGTTGAGGATAGCCGTGACAAGCTGATCTATACCAAAGAGAAGCTGACCGAAAAAACAGGCGGCCCGATTTTTTATAAAGATTAAAGTGTAAGTGCAACAGAGGCTGTCCGAGAATAAAAAGCTCAACTATTTTTTGAACAATGTGTGTATGTTGATTTACTAACATCAATAATATCAATATCTTCCTGGATTCCAGCTAACAACATGCTGGAATGACGCGGGGGGAAAGTGGTCTTGGACGGCATGTTCAAAGTGATATCCCGGTGATGGGTTGAACCGGTATTCAATCAGATTTATAGAGGTTAAACCGCAACATCTTCGGATGTCGCGGAACAAAAATATCCGACTTTGTGAAAGCGTTATCTTTAACAAGCGTATTTTGTATTTGAGATAGATTTTGGTTTGATTCAGGTCTTTACGGTTTGTTTTTCCTGAGCCTAGCGCCCAGTGCCTGAAGCCTGAAAAATGAAGCCCAAATGAAAACCAAAGGATTTGGCATGCAGTCATTCATGTTTATCCTGCTGACAATCGTCACTCTTTTCAGTGCACTGATGGTCGTGACACGTAAGAATCCGGTTGCCAGCATCCTTTACCTGGTCCTGGTCTTTTTCTGTTTTGCCGGGTTTTATGTGATGCTTGGCGCGCAGTTTCTGGCAGCGATCCAGATCATTGTGTATGCCGGAGCAATCATGGTGCTTTTCCTCTTTGTCGTCATGCTGCTAAACCTGCGTGACATGGACAATGTGGAGGGCAAACCGAATGCATGGCAGAACCTGGGAATTTTCGCCGGGATCGGAATGGGTCTGGTAATCCTTGCATACCTGAGTGGAAGTCCGGGAATGAGCATTGCACCTGTAGGCAATAACCCTGAGGTATATGCCATGGGTAGTGCCAAATACCTGGGAAAAGCGCTGTTCATGGATTTTGTACTGCCTTTTGAAATTGCGGGTGTGTTGTTGTTAGCGGCGGTTGTAGGTGCAGTAGCATTAGCGAAAAAGAAGAGGGCATAATCATGATGGAAATTACACTTTCTCACTATCTGTTGCTTTCAGCGGTAATTTTCACCATCGGTGTGGTCGGTGTGCTGACCAGACGTAATATCCTCATCATTATGATGTCGGTAGAACTGATGCTCAATTCTGCAAACCTGACCCTGATCGCCTTCAGCCATTATTTACAGAATATCGACGGAATGATTTTTGTCTTCTTTACCATGACTGTTGCTGCAGCGGAAGTCGGGGTTGGTCTGGCGATTGTGATGACCATCTTCAGGAATAAAGAGACACTGGATGTTGCGAATCTGAACATCCTAAGGAATTAAAAATTAAGAGTTAAGAATTAAGAATTGGGTGGCTTGGGATTTATCCCAAGTCTAATTAAATACAGTATTTTTAGACCCGGGATAAATCCCGGGCCAGTTGAGTAGTTAAGTGAGAAGTGAAAAGTATTCAGGATTTTTCATAGATGATTTTATTGCGATAACGGATGCATTCATAATTCGTATTTCGTAATTCGTAATTGATTGGGAGAAAGCGTGGATTACGCAATTCTTATGATCCTGTTTCCCCTGTTGGGGGTTGTCCTCAACGGGTTCTTCGGCAATCGTTGGTCGGGGAAAGCGGCAGGTATCCTTGCCAGTACCATGATCGGGGCATCCTTCGTGGTTGCTGTCATGATAACCATGCAGCTCATTGGCATGGATCCGCATCACCGTATGGAAGAGATCAAATATTTTACCTGGATCAAGGTTGGTGGTTTGAACCTTGATTTCGGGTTCCTCATTGATCCCCTGACAACAGTGATGATCCTGGTGGTAACCGGTATCAGTACCCTGATTCATATCTATTCCATCGGGTACATGCACGGCGATTCCAGGATGCGGCTCTTCTTTGTTTACCTCAACCTGTTCGTCTTCTTCATGCTGGTTCTCGTACTCGGCAACAGCTATCCCATCATGTTTATTGGTTGGGAAGGTGTAGGTCTTGCGAGTTACCTCTTGATCGGCTTCTGGTGGGAGGATCAGAGCAAAGCGGAAGCGGGGATGAAAGCCTTTGTGGTCAACCGTATCGGTGACTTCGGCATGCTGGTTGCCATGTTCCTGCTCTTCAGCCATTTGGGCACATTGACCTTCACTGAGGTTTTTGACGCTGCCGCGATCAAATGGGGGCATCATATCGGTAATGCGACGATCACTGCGATTACCCTGATGCTGCTGCTTGGGGCTACTGGGAAAAGTGCGCAGTTACCGTTATATGTCTGGCTTCCAGACGCGATGGCTGGCCCAACTCCGGTATCCGCCCTTATCCACGCTGCAACCATGGTGACAGCGGGTGTTTACATGATCGCACGCTCGAATCTGCTCTACATGCTGGCACCAACAAGCATGACTGTAGTCGCATTGGTTGGTGGATTGACAGCGTTTTTTGCGGCGACAATCGGGCTCAAGCAGATGGATATCAAGAAAGTGCTGGCGTATTCAACTGTGAGTCAGCTAGGCTATATGGTCATGGCTTGCGGTATTGGTGCTTTCGGAGCTGGTGTCTTTCACCTTATGACACATGCTTTCTTCAAAGCTCTGCTTTTCCTCGGTTCCGGTGCGGTTATTCATACCATGCATGGCGCATTGCATCATGTACACGATCATCACACTGACCCGCAGGATATCCGTAACATGGGCGGATTGCGTAAATACATACCAGTAACCTTCAGCACATTTTTCATTGCGACACTTGCGATTGCAGGGATACCGGGGCTGTCAGGTTTCTTCAGCAAGGATGAGATTCTCGCACAATCCTTCGCCTCTGGTAATATGCTGGCGTACGGCCTGGGATTGGCTGCAGCAGTAATAACTGCGTTCTATATGTTCCGTCTCGTATTCCTCACCTTCTATGGTGAATACAAAGGTCCTGAAGGGAGTGCGGAAGGGTTGCATGAAAGTCCGAAGTCCATGACTGTACCGCTGATCATCCTCGCTTTCCTGGCGATTGTCGGTGGGTATGTCGGCTTACCGATTGTGCTCGGCGAAAATGTCAATCTTTTCCACAATTACATGCACCCGGTCTTTGCGCATGGGCAGGAAGTGGTTCACCACCATGCGAACCATCTCTCGCATGCTACTGAATGGCTGCTGATCGGTATAAGCGTTGCTGCTGCGCTGGTTGGTATTTTTCTGGCTTGGACAATCTACCGTAAACAGGGAAAAGTCGCCCTGCCTGATGCTGCTCAAGCTGGAATCGACAAGGTTCTATTGAACAAGTATTATGTTGACGAACTTTACAACTTTATCGTTATCAAGCCACTGATTGGTATTTGCAACTTCGCCTGGAAGATATTCGATGCTGGCTTCATCGATGGCATACTTGTCCTCGGCAGCGCGAAGAGTGTCCGTTGGATTGGTGGTGGAGTGAGACGTCTGCAGACTGGTGTGGTTGGTAACTACGCCTTTATGCTGGCAGTTGGGATTTTAGTGTTGTTAATCGCATTTTTAGTCAATTAAGAATTAAAAATTAAGAATTAAGAATTTCTAAAGCATACGAATGAGCTTAGTAGGATTTTAGGACATATTATAGATAATAATAAGATAGATTATTTGTATAAGAATGATTTTATTAGGGGAATGTCGAATAAGCCTCTGTTATATCAATGCGAGGAACGAAGAGACGAAGCAATCTCTTTATTATCAGTAATTTAACATTCTTGTTCAAAAATAAATAAGGCGTAAATTGTAGTTATTCAACGCTCTCTATTAGATGAATATCTTATTGGAAGTTCTGATAAATTTTGAAAACGTTTGTTGTTTTGGAGTTCAATTTTTAATTTTTAACTCTTAATTTTTAATTGAGTTAACGGGAGATCACGATGTCCATCTGGCTGTCTTCGATCGTATTCATTCCCACCCTCGGGGCGTTGCTATTCTTGCTTCTGCCTGCGAGGAGCGCGAAGACATTACGGAACGCGGCTCTGGTAGTCATGCTGATCGATTTTGTGGTCAGTCTGCCTCTGTTCTGGATGTTTGATCCGAGTACGTCCAAGTTCCAGTTTGTGGAACAGGCACCCTGGGTTCCCTCATTGGGGATCAATTACCATCTCGGTCTTGATGGTATCAGCCTGTTGCTTGTCTTACTCACCACTTTCCTGGGACCTATTGTTGTACTCGGAAGCAGTGCGGTGACAAAGCATCTGAAAGGATATTTTATCAGTATGCTTTTGCTGCAGACAGGGATGCTCGGCACCTTCCTATCCCTTGATCTCTTCCTCTTCTATATCTTCTGGGAAGTGATGCTGATTCCGATGTATTTCCTCATCGGTATCTGGGGTGGAGTGGAACGGATTTATGCCGCGGTCAAGTTCTTCATTTATACAATGGTCGGTAGTCTGCTGATGCTGGTGGGTATCCTCTGGATATACTTCAACACAACAGTCCCGGGTATCGGTCATACTTTCGATTACACCCAGATCCTCCGTTACGCCGATTTTGGCGCACAAGCCCAACTTTGGTTGTTCGCAGCTTTTGCGCTGGCTTTCGCGATCAAAGTGCCCATGTTCCCATTCCATACATGGTTGCCGGATGCGCATGTTCAGGCACCAACAGCCGGTTCAGTTATACTGGCAGGTGTCTTGCTGAAAATGGGTACTTACGGCTACATCCGTTTTGCCATGCCCATGTTCCCGCATGGAGTTGAAACTTTCAAACCCTTAATGCTGACGCTCGCGGTTATCGGTATCATTTACGGCGCAATGGTCAGTATCGTCCAAACCGACATGAAAAAGTTGGTGGCATACAGCTCTGTCAGTCACCTCGGTTTTGTCATGCTTGGCTTGTTTGCACTCAATCAGCAGGCGGTTACTGGTGCTCTGATTCAGATGGTCAGTCACGGTTTATCTACAGGCGCATTATTCCTTTTGGTTGGTGTGGTTTATGATAGACGGCATACTCGTCTGATTGCAGATTATGGTGGTATTGCTACGGTCATGCCGAAGTATGCTGCAGTGTTCATGATAGTGATGCTTTCCTCTGTTGGATTGCCCGGGTTGAATGGATTCGTGGGTGAATTCCTGATTCTACTTGGCACTTATAAAACCGCGCCGGTGTTCGCGATATTGGCAGCGACTGGTGTTATTCTCGCAGCAGTCTATCTGTTATGGATGTTCCGCCGTGTCTTTTACGGCGAGCTTGTTCACGAAGAGAACAAGGGACTCAAAGACCTTAAGGGTATTGAATGGGCGAGCCTGTTGCCGATACTCGTTTTCATCTTCTGGATTGGTATCTATCCAAGCACATTCTTAAATAAAGTGACGGTCAGTATTACTCATTTCATTGGACAAGTTGCTCACTAGCAACGTGGAGAAGAGAGCATGTTTGAACAGCTCATAAGTGATATGCATGTCAGCAGGATGTTACCGGAAATCCTGGTTCTGGTGGTTGCCTTGGCGGCGATCCTGGTCGATATCGTAACTCCGGCGGGACGCTCCACACGTCCGGTGCAGATTACCAGTATCGTTGGTTTGCTGGTGGTCATCGCGTCGACCCTGTTTGTGCATAACAATGGTCCTGCATTTGGTGGTATGGTTGAAATCGATTCCTTCACCATATTCTTCCGTGTCGTTCTCACCATGCTTACGATCATCATTATGGCGGTCAGTGAGAACTATATCCAGCTTGTAAAAATACGGATCGCAGAATATTACCTGATGCTGCTTTTTGCCCTTTTTGGCATGATGCTGATGACCATGGCGAATGACCTGCTGATCGTATTCCTCGGCATCGAAACCATGTCAGTCAGTCTGTATGCACTGGTCGGGATGTCACGTCACCGAGAATCGTCAAATGAGGGTGCGCTGAAATACTTCCTGTTGGGATCGTTTACAACAGCCTTTTTCGTCTACGGCATCGCTCTTCTCTATGGTGCGGTTGGTTCTACCAATATTCTCGATATCACAGTCTATTTCCAACGTACCGGAATGAACCTGCCGATAATCGCCTGGGCGGGAACACTGCTGGTGCTGGTTGCATTCGCTTTCAAAACCGCGCTGGTGCCTTTCCACTGGTGGTCACCGGACGCTTACGAAGGCGCACCGACAACCATCACCGCCTTCATGTCCACAGCACCCAAAGCGGCGGCATTCGCAGCATTCCTGCGTATATTCTATGTCGGTTTTGGTGAAGTTTCCGATGGCTGGACAACCGCGCTTTGGTGGATCGCAGTTCTGACCATGACCGTCGGTAACCTGATGGCATTACGTCAGGATAGCATCAAACGGATGCTTGCTTTCTCCAGTATCACACACGCTGGCTATCTTGTTGTCGCCATGCTCACCTATGATGTCATCGGTGGAGCGGCGATGCTCTTCTACCTGGTGATTTACGGCTTCATGAACATCGGTGCCTTCCTGGTTGCCATCGCGTTGAACAGAAACGAAGATGATGACCGTGGCTACGATATCAATGATTACAAAGGGCTCGCCTTCCGTAAACCGCTGATCGCCTTCCTGATGATGATCTTCATGCTGGCTTTGGCAGGTATTCCACCCACAGCCGGTTTCTTCGGAAAGTATTATATCTTCAGTGCGGCGGTAAAATCCGGCTTCATCGGGCTGGCAGTGATTGGTGTCCTGAACAGTGCGGTGAGCGTCTATTATTATCTGCGTGTGGTGGTTACTATGTATCTGAAAGAACGTGATGAAAAAACTGAAGGACGTATCTTCTGGAAACCCGACATGGCATTCGCGGTTATCGTCTGCGCGGTTCTGGTGATGTACTTCGGCATCGCACCAGATCAGTTGCTGAAAGTAGCGACGGCATCGATAGGGGCGCTGTGGTAGGGAATAGACATTAATTGCAGTTTGAATTGATTTACGAACCACTCATTTTTGGGTGGTTTTTTGTTGGGTTCTTTGTGCTTATCGTCCCCGGGTTCCGCAAAAGGACGCTTCACCACGGGGCTACCCAAATCACACCACGCTGTGGTGTCAAAGCAATTCAAAGAAGTGCAGTAGTTTTTGAAATCAATGAGAGTAGATAGAATCGAAATCATCCAATCTTAAATTTTCGAATTTTATCTGGTTTTCTCTGTGTTCTCTGTGCTCTCTGTGGTTCAATCCGTAGATAAAAAGCCCGAGAATCCCTCTGTGTCTTTGTGTCTCTGTGGTTCATTCATATTTTCTACATCAGATCACCCCGAAATTTTCTAACCCTTTAGAAATCAAGGTGAGTTTGCCTTATATTGTCCTCAATAAATCGAGCAGAGTATTATGGAGAGGAGGGGAGATGATGAAAGTTCTTGTTGTGGGTGGCGGGGGACGTGAGCATGCGTTGGCGTGGAAAATCAAGAGCAGCCAGCATGTGAGTTGGGTTGGAATTGCGCCGGGAAATGGCGGCACGACCCATGTCGGTGAAAATGTAAATATCGCTGCGGATGATCTTGATGGTATCGTGAATTATGTGCAGGCGAATGGTGTAAACCTCACGGTTATCGGTCCCGAAGCACCACTAGCGGCGGGTCTGGCGGATCGGTTCACCAGCGAACAGCACCTGGTATTTGGTCCCAGTGCAGCCGCGGCTCGAATTGAGAGCGACAAACGATTCGCCAAAGACTTCATGCAGCTTGCCGGAATCCCGACTGCCGCCTATCGCACTTTCAATGACCATCGTACCGCCAAAGCCTGGATTGAACGTCGCGATGCCCCGATGGTCGTAAAGGCCTCCGGTCTCGCTGCTGGGAAGGGCGTTTTTGTCTGCATGACACGGCAGGAAGCATTGGATGCGGTGAAAAAGATCATGGAAGACAAGGCATTTGGAGCTGCAGGAAGCGATATCATCGTAGAGGATGCCCTCAAGGGTAAAGAGATCAGCCTGCAGGTGATGACCGACGGTGTCGACTATCTAGTTCTTCCCCCAGCGCAGGATCACAAGAGACTCGGGGAAGGAGATACCGGGCCGAACACCGGCGGTATGGGAGCGTATGCACCAGCGGAACTGATGACTGATACCTTGATCGAAAGCTGTGCGAAGAGTATCATCGAGCCCACTTTACGTACTTTCAGAGAAATGGGAACCCCATACAAGGGGCTGTTGTATGTTGGCTTGATGATCACTGACAACGGTCCACAGGTTCTCGAATTTAACTGCCGTTTTGGCGATCCTGAAACTCAGGCGGTCTTGCCATTGTTGGGTGTTGATCTCGTGGATCTTATGCTTGTTACGGTAACTGGCAAACTCGGACCAATGATGCAGGCTCTTAAACTGAAATCGACCGACTGGCGGATGTTGAGCCGAGATAATTATGCTGCAACTGTTATTCTGGCTGCCGCCGGTTACCCTGGCTCGTACAAAAAGGGAATACCGATCACAAATATTCCCACAGACCAGAACAACATGGTTGTTTTTCACGCCGGCACGAAAAAAGACCAAAGTCAGAATCTGGTAACTTCTGGGGGACGTGTGCTTGCGGTAACCGGGCTTGCCAATACCCTTAAAGAGGCACTTTATTTGAGTTATGAAGCCAGTGAACAGATAGAGTTTGATGGAAGATATTTCAGGAAAGATATTGGTCATCAGGCGCAATAGGATAATGCTTTTCGGAAGAGTTGGAAAGCTCTAACAGTAGTTTTGAGGGGAAGTCATCGCGAACATTGTGAGGCGATCACTCTTTATTCTGTTTCCAACTATGCAAAAAGCAAAGAGTAAGTGCCAGTTCAAAAAGGGTGCCTTGTTTAATACCCTCCTGGATTCCGGCTCAACTCATCACCGGAATGACGCAGGGTAAAATCAACACAACCGGGATGATGCAGGGTAGATCGAACACTCAAATTGAATCTGTTTACGCTCTGGAATATAATTTAAGGAACGCAACCGAGAAAAAATGAAACTCCGTTTTCTTGGCACAAGTGCAGGGAGTCCCGATCCTGAAAGAGCCAGTAGTTCCATCCTGGTGGAGGGAGAACGGGGTGGGTTGCTCATTGATGTCGGAGAGGGTGCGTCACGAAGATTGCAGGAATCTGATCAATGGTCGCAGGAGGTTGTCAGCATCATTCTCACGCACAATCATCCGGATCATATCGCAGGATTACCCTTCCTGCTGTTTGGGTGGAAGGGCGCGAGACGGTCCCTGCCAGTTGAACTATTTGCCCCATGGCAGATGATGAATGACCTGCCGGAATTTCTCGGTGCAATACGTCTACACCCGGATCGATTACCCTTTCCCCTGCTTCTGCAGGAACTGAAAACAGGGGATTTCAAGACAGCTAGTGGTCATGAACTCACAGCCTGGCACAACAATCATCTCCCTGTGGATGAAGATGGAAGAGACGGCAGCTATTCACTTGCGCTCAGTAGTTCAAAGGGAAAAATCTTGTTCAGTTCAGATTTGGAGAGTTTTGATACCATGTTCCCATACCTCGCAGGTGCGCATACATTGATCCTGGAAACTGCGCATATCAATGTTCGTGATGCGGTTCGTAAGGGGAAAGCTTCAGGTGTTGAAAAAATCTACCTGACGCATATTCCACGAGATGAAACATGTGATCCGGTTGCGGGTGCGATCTGGGTGAATGACAATGATACAATTGAAATTGAGTAGGACATCAGATAAATGACCAGCGAAGAAAATCTACAATTAGGAGTATTGGATCGTTTAACAGGATATAGCGACGCTATTGCCCAGGTACGTTTGCTTGTCAGGCGTATTGCTGGCACAAAAATATCCGTTCTTATGCAAGGTGAATCGGGAACTGGCAAAGAGGTTGTCGCTCGGATGATTCACGATTTCTCGCCACGACGTGATGCCGCATTTGTGCCGGTAAACTGCGGTGCTATTCCTGAAGGACTTTTTGAAAGTGAAGTGTTTGGCCATGAACGTGGCAGTTTTACCGGTGCGGAGAAGCAGCATAAAGGCTATTTTGAACGTGCTCATGGTGGCACAATCTTCCTCGATGAAGTAGGCGATATGCCTCTGCAAATGCAGGTGAAAGTGTTACGGGCACTGGAGAGTGGAGAATACTTCCGCGTTGGTGGAACCAAACCGATGCATGCTGATGTTCGTGTAATATCGGCAACCAACCGTGATCTCACAAAAGCAGTTGCAGAGCGAAAGTTCAGGGAGGATTTATATTTTCGCTTGAAGGCAGTGGAGATTCAACTTCCACCTCTTCGTGAACGTCCCGAAGATATACCCCCACTTGTTGAACGATTTGCCAATGAATTTGCGGTTGAAAATAAGATATCTCGTCCCCGTTTACTTCGTGATGGCATGGAAGCTCTTAAAAACCATGAGTGGAAAGGGAATGTCCGTGAGCTGAAACATTTCATTGGCACCTTGCTTACTCTGGAGTATGAAGGTCCTATAGACGGCGAAGCAGTTCGTCGCCACCTCCCACAGGCAGGAGCACTGGATCGTACCAGTTACAACCTCCCGGCAGTATTACGGCGTGATCGTACCGAAGTCGAAGGTGATCTCCTGCTCCAGCTTATTCTCGATTTAAGACGAGATGTTAAAGAGATCAAGGAGATGCTGATTCGTGTGTTGATGATGAACCGTTACCCTGACGCACTGCCGGAAGCCGCGACCTATATGGAAGACAGCGATATTACCGATCGCCCCACACTGGAAGAGATAGAACGTGAACAAATCCGTCAGGTGCTCCATGAAACTGAAGGAAACCGTAGAGCGGCTGCGAAAATTCTCGGTATCAGTGAACGAACTCTCTACCGTAAGATAAATGAATACAACCTCTAAATGCTCACAGAACAAGTAATTGTAGATTCAACGAATCTTGTATCAGCTATTGAATTTCACTTACCTTTCAGTTTAAACTCTATTTCAGATGGAATTGAGTTGAACATTCTTCAAGAATGGGTTTCCTTAAAGGAAACGTGAGGTGAATCTTGAAGGAAAACGATATTATTCGCGAGTAAAAAACTAAAAACCAAATGTCAACTCTTTCAATAAAATATCGTACTGTAATTTTGTGTGCCTTTGCATTCCCTTTACTGTTCAGCAGTTGCGGAATATACAGCTTTAGCGGAAATCTTCCGGGTGGAGTGAAGTCCATCGCGATTCCGGTCTTTGAAAATCAGACCGCAGAATTCGGAATCGTTGAAACCCTGACTGATGAGGTGGTTGGACAATTCACAAGGGATAATTCTCTGAAGATTCGTGACCTGGACGCTGCAGACAGTGTCCTGCGTGGCACATTGATGCGTGTTGAAGATCAACCATTTACAGTACGTGCGGATGAATCAGTTGAGGAGTATAAGGTGACTCTCCATGTACGTCTCGTCTTTGAGAACCTTAAGGATGGTAAGATCATCCTGGATGAGAGCATAAGCGGGTTTGGTGTATATCCCTTCGGAGGCGGAAGTCGCGCTCAACGTGATGAAGGCATTGAAGAGGCGATAGGTAAATTGTCACAGGATATTCTTAATAAAACGGTGTCGGGATGGTAATCGCGGAACTGAAAAGGGGAGAAGCTCCCTATCGGTTGGTAATTGAAATTGTCAATCGTCTGGAACGAGGGGAAGTCCTCGTTCTCCCGACAGACACTGTCTACGGTCTTCATGCGAGTGCACGAAATGCTGCGGCGGTTGAGAAGGTAAAACGGATCAAACGAATTGACGGCGACCGTCCATTCAGCACTGTTTATTCCTCTGTTGTCGATGTTGGCAAATGGGTAAAACTCCCGGAAGCCGATGAGGAGTTACAGAAAATTGTCGATTCATGGCCAGGTGCTGTGACATGGGTGTTGCCAGCAAAATCCACTGTCCCTGATCACATGACTGGTGATGATAATACTCTGGGTATCCGAATTCCTTCACACCCACTCCTGCGTGCAATCACTACCGCACTACATGACCCCATAATTTCGACTTCAGCAAACCGTCACGGTCAACCACCAGTAATTCGTGGAGAAGACCTTGATCCCGGTCTGGTCGAAGAAGTTGACGGTGTTGTGCTGGAGATTGAACCGTTACAGGGGAATCCATCTGAGGTCAAACGATGGACTCCGGGTGGGTCAGTTGTGCTGCGTTCACGTCTCAGTGAAGCTGCAGGCAAGCAGGAACGGATGAATGTTCTTGTGGTCTGTAGTGGGAATATCTGCCGCAGTCCGGTGGTTGAAAAGATGCTGTCCCAGAAGTTGAAAGAAAAAGCACCTGAAAAATTCCTGTTTAGAAGTGCCGGAACCATTGCAAGAAACGGCGATAGAGCATCGCTTTTTGCGATTGAAGTGAGCAAAGAAATTGGTTATGACCTCGCCACCCATCGCAGTAGACGAGTTACTAAAAATCTCATGGAGTGGGCTGATATCGTACTTGCCATGACCGCTGATCATCTCGGCGATTTGCATGATATGTTTCCCGAGGAGACTGGAAAAGTATACCTCTTTACCTCTTACCCGGAGCAGTTGGTTGATGGGCAGTTTGGTGTTGATGATCCATTTGGTCAGAGTATGGAGATTTATCGGGAGTGTATTACTCAAATCGAAACCCAGGTCGAACGGATTGTCCCCCACCTACTGGAAAAGGTAATCATATAGTTTGCAGTCATCCTTCCCGAGTGTTCTGGAAACTGAAGGAATCCAGTATCCCTCACTCACCATAACTGAAAAGAGCAAGTGTGAGTTCAAGCCACCAAAACCATTTCACCAGTATATGTATCTTCCAGACCGCATTTCTTGGCGATCTGATTCTCACCACTCCGCTACTTCAAGCAGTAAATCAATTTTATCCTGATGCGAAAATAACAGTTGTTGCGAATGCCAACGCCGCCTCCATCCTGCGAAATCATCCTCTGATACACAAACTCATATCCTATGAGAAACGAGGAAGGCAACGTGGGATTCTCGGCATGCTTCAAATCGTACGTCAGCTCCGCGCACAGAAGTGTGACCTTGCGCTTATTCCCCATCGCTCCATCCGTAGCGCTTTACTTGTCTGGCTGGCAGGGATAACAGAACGTATTGGCTTCCAGGGTACTCCCGGTCAGAAATTGTACACTAAGTCTATAGTACGTGATCTTAAAAAGCATGAACGCCTCCGTAACCTCGATCTACTGCTGCCTTTGAGAATAACTCCTCCTTCGCTTCAACCAGTGCTCTATCCTGACGCACAGGCAATCTCTGAAACGGAAAATTGGATGAAGGAACAAAAGCTGGAATCCGGTGAGTTTTTTGCGATTGCACCAGGATCAGTCTGGGAGACAAAACGTTACCCTGCACCTTACTGGCAGAAGGTTGCAACCAAACTGGTTCAAAAAGTTGATGCAAAAGTCGTGCTGGTTGGTGGGAAAAACGACGAGAATCTTTGTGATACCATTGTCAGAATGTCCGGCTCAGGAGTCCATTCAGCCGCTGGGAAACTCAGCGCACTTGGTTCAGCACATCTACTTTCGCATTCACGTCTGCTTGTCACTGGCGATACTGCTCCGCTCCACATGGCGGTAGCCATGAACACCCCGGTACTCGCCATCTTCGGCCCGACTGTTCCCGAGTTCGGCTTCGCACCAACTGGAAAGAATGATCGTGTGCTGGGGCTGAAACTCGATTGCCGTCCCTGTTCCATTCACGGCACCCACGAATGCCCTTTGAAACATCACGACTGCATGAAAAAGCTGCTGCCGGAGCAGGTAATTTCTGAAATTATGTCAATGGTAGCAAAGGATATTGCATCCCGGGAATGAGCAAAGGTAACCTGAGGTAATGCATCCAAAGAGCACGTCTCCAAGCTATCACAGCCCAGGATAGGGCGAATATTGCATAGCGCGGTGGCTGGAATTATAACAAACCACATTTGTTAATTGATGCCCAAGATGTATATCAATCCTTCCCGTATTCCCATGTAAAAATGACAAGTAATTCTGCCTTGACAATAGCCTGTTCACAACGTTATACTTATTCTCAATTAACCTACCTGATGGTCGCAGCCAACTTCGGAAGTAATAGCAGAGTAAATGAACAAGGGAGCATGTAGAGGGGAGCTCTTTGGATATTTTTGCAAGAAGTGAATCTACTCAGAATTAGTTTTCTAAAGGCAGTAAGAATCTGTGTGAAACGCATTGAGTTAAGTTGTTTGAAGAATTCCTGGCTATAGATTGATTCATTTTCACGAAGCAGATATTTCGGGGGCTGTATCCCACGGGAAAGCTGCTGTCTAGTCAGGAAAACAACAGTCTCATCTCTTCTTATTACGTTGAAGATTTGAAAGCCGATGCCGTGGCAACAAGATATCGAGAGCTGAACCATTTATAATCATTTTCGACAAGAGATTTTAGTGAATTCATCGTACTATGAAGAAATCACTGAAATTGCTGAAATCCAACAAAAACTGAGTGGATGGAATCTTGAGTAGCCATAAGGATATGACTGACCGAAATCGCGCGGAAGAGGCTTTAAGGCGTAGCGAGGAACTATATCGCACCCTGACCGAGAACATGAAGGATGTCGTCTATACTACAGATTGCCAGGGAGTAATCACCTTTTTGTCTTCCTCAGTGCATGAAGTGTTTGGTTTCACCGCCGAGGAGATGACCGGACAACGATTTACAACATTTCTTTCTGAAGAGGATATCCCTCGAGCAATGGGGGAATTTCAGAAAGTATTTGAAACTGGCCTGGAAGGCAGCATACTCCAATTGTCAATGAAACGTAAGGATGGAAGATTCTTCATCGGGGAATTGCGAAGTTCCTTGATCTGGCGTGATGGCCAGATGGCAGGTACACAGGGTATGATTAGAGATGTCACGGAACACAGGGCGGCAGAAGAAGAACTGAAGAAGAGTCAAAATCTACTGTCAAACCTTGCCCGCCTTGTCCCTGGTGTGATCTATCAATATCGACTCTATCCGGATGGTCATTCCGCCTTTCCCTGGTCGAGTCCAGGCATGAATGATATTTACGAAGTCACTCCCGATGAGGTCAGGGAAGATGCTACTCCTGTCTTTGGACGCCTGCATCCTGAAGACGCAGAATTCGTAAGCGAAGCTATCTTTGAATCTTCCAGAACGTTGGACACTTTCTATTGTGAATTCAGGGTAATCCTTCCTCGTCAGGGATTGCGGTGGCGCTGGTCCCAGGCGCAACCGGAACGGACAGAGGATGGCGGGACATTGTGGCATGGAATCATATCCGACATCACTGAACGGAAATTGGGTGAGTTGGCACTCCAGGCAAGTGAAGAGCGGAACAGGACGATTCTCAGGACAGCCATGGACGGTTTCTGGCGGGCTGATACAAAGGGTCAACTAAAAGAGGTCAATGAGGGTTACTGCCAGATGACAGGTTTCAGCGAGCAGGAATTGCTGAGCATGTCAATTTTCGACCTGGATGTAAATGAAGATTGTCAAGACACTGCCACATTTATTAAGAACATCATAGAAAAGGGCGAAGATCGTTTCGAGAGTCGACACAATCGAAAAGACGGGAGCATTTTCGATGTGGAAATCAGTGCCAAGTACCTTTCTGAAGAGGGTGGCTATTTTGTCGCTTTTGTTCAAGATATTAGTGAACGTAGAAAAGCTATAAACGCACTTGCAGATGAGCGGAATCTGCTGGAATTGATTACAATCAACTCACCTATGGGGATTGTCGTCGTGAACCCCTCTGGAGCTATCACCTTTGCCAATCCCTTCGCAGAACGTATCCTTGGACTCTCCTTGAGTGATTTGAAAGATCGCACTTACGATTCTCCCGACTGGGATCATACAACCCTTGCTGGTGATCCTTTCCCTGATGAGGAACAGTCATTTGTCCAAGTGATGAAATCAGGTGGTCCGGTCATTGGAATTGAGCAGGCAATTGTGAAACCTGATGGTCCGCGTGTTATGCTCTCAATCAGTGCCGCTCCATTGAAGGATTCGAGTGGAGCAATTACCGGAGTTGTTGCTGTTCTTGATGATATCACCGAACACAAAAAGATGACCGAAGAGAAAGAAAAGTATGAATCCCAACTGCATCAGGCTCAAAAGATGGAATCTGTAGGTCGTTTGGCTGGCGGAGTTGCACATGACTTTAACAATATGCTAATGGTGATCCTCGGAAATGCTGAATTTGCTTTGGATCTGGTCGACAAAAATAATCCATTGGCAGAAAATCTTAAGGAAATCCGCAATGCAGCTCAACGCTCAGCAAAACTAACGCAACAGTTATTGGCTTATGCCCGCAAACAGACTATCGCTCCCAGGTCGATTGACTTAAATGAAGTCCTTGAAAGTATGCTCACAATGCTTCGACGGTTAATCGGTGAAAATATTAAACTCACATGGCGACCAGGAAAGCTCCTCTGGCCTGTGAAGGTTGACCCCTCACAAATTGACCAAGTGCTTGTCAACCTTTGCGTGAATGCCAGGGATGCCATCACAGGAGTCGGAAATATTACCATTGCGACAAAATCAACTACACTTGATGCTTCATTTTGTGAAGAGCACAATGGATTTGTTCCCGGTGATTACGTGCTGTTAAACGTGAGTGATAATGGTTGCGGTATGGATGCGAGCACCCAGGAAAAACTCTTCGAACCATTCTTCACCACCAAACCGACTGGAGTCGGCACCGGGCTTGGACTTGCTATGGTGTATGGAGCTGTGAAACAAAATGAGGGATTCATTGATGTTTATAGTGAGCCGGGCGAGGGGACGATCTTCAATATCTACCTGCCCCGGTTTATTGATGAGGCTGGCAAAGCAGCTAAAGAAGGAGCAGTTGAACCCCTCTTGCGTGGGACAGAGACGATTTTATTGGTGGAAGATGAGATCTCTGTTCTCAGGTTGACAAAGAGCATCCTGGAAAATCTAGGATATAAAGTCTTGGCTGAAAACGCACCAGATGTTGCTCTTCAGCTTGCGAAAACCTATCCAGGTGAAATCAAGCTTTTAATTACCGATGTCGTAATGCCCAAGATGAACGGACGGGATCTGGCCGACAAACTGATAAAGCAATATCCCAAGCTGAAATGCCTGTTTATGTCTGGTTATACAGCGGATATCATTGCCCACAATGGGGTACTTGACGATGGGATGTATTTTATCCAGAAACCGTTCTCGTCAGGAGTTTTGGCTTCTACCATTCGGGAGGCTCTGGACAGTTAGTGAAGGATACGTTTTCCTGTATAAGCCCTCATGGTCTTCACTACGTTCGCAATGACATCGGTTCAGACCTACCTATTTTACCAACTTGAAACAGCGACGGTGATAGGGGTAGGAAGGAATGGTTTTATTCCCATTCCCTCCCCCCTCCGAACCGTGCGTGCGGTTCTCCCGCACACGGCTCTCCGGTTGATAGTTCACCGCTTAGCGGATTGACAAGCCAATTTCCTGGCTGTAAACATGGAGAACAGCCCAAGATTGACAAAGAAGGAGTTTCGCCACATTATGTGGTCGATTCCACGACCACGTCCACGTTTGCCCAATCGACGACGTAATATGCTGCGCAAACGCATACGTATCCATTTATCCAATGTATCGAATGTCCACCAGCGGCTGTGTTTGAAATATTCAAACCAGCCACGAACTGTACGATTCACATCATAGATAATGAATTCCATACTATGACCGTTGGTACGTTTGGTCTTTTGACGGATAGTGTCCTTGAACTTTCGCATGCTCTTCTTCGAAGGCACACGTTTACCGCTTTCGAAGTGATAGCCAAGAAAGTCAAACCCACCTTTCTGTCTGGCATCCACTATATGGGTCTTTTCAGGATGTAAGATCAGACCAACAGCAGTTGTCCATGATGCTATACGACGATGTGCATCCTGTGCCTCATCTTCAGATCGGCACAGAATAACAAAATCATCTGCATAACGAATCATGGCAAAACCCTGATCATCCATCAAATGATCCAATGGGTTCAGAAAGATGTTTGCCAGAAGCGGGCTGATAACAGCACCTTGCGGCGTACCTGATTCCGGTTGCCACTCTTCCAAACCATCCATCACAGTCTGATTCAGATAATCCTGCAAAAGTTGAAGAATACCACCATCAGTCACCTTCGCACCAACCAGTTCAAGCAAACGATCCTGATCGATGGTGTCAAAGTAACTCTTAAGGTCAGCATCCAATACCCATACATAACCATCATCGAGAAGTCGTTGCACTTCACGAAGAGCATCCTTACATCCGCGTCCGGGACGGAAACCATAACTACGATCAGAAAAATCATGCTCATAGATAGGTTCTATCACCATTCGCAATGCGGTCTGTACAATACGATCACGGACTGTCGGAATGCCAAGCGGACGTTTCTGCTTACTGCCAGGCTTGTCAATCCAGACACGTTTAACCGATTGTGGACGATATGTCCCCTCACGCAAAGATTGAGACAAATTTGCAAGATTCATATGCAGATTCTTATCGAACATAGCAATCGTCTGATGATCAACACCAGGCGAACCATTGTTTGAAGCAACCTGATGGAATGCCTGCAACAACGTCTCCATACGCCAGACTTTATCCCAAAGACTGTACCACTTACCTCCTTTAACCCCGTTTACCAGGGTTGCCAACATACGATCTGTCCAGACTGATGCTTCCACCCATGACCAATCATCACGGATATCTCCGTCTTGCGTAGCCTGCGGCACTCGGTTCGGTTGTTCTTGCATATGCCTGTCTTTCACGTATCCATCTTCCTGCCCCCCTTCGCTCAACGTCCATTACAGACGCTTCAACACTACTATGGGAGCTCTGACTCCTGTACAACTCTCCTTATCGTACAGGTCTCTCTACTTCACTTGAATGTCCCTTATATGACCATTCCGTGACCAAGCACCCCATGAACCTTTGCAATCGGTTTAACACACTACCCCTCACCGTCGCAAATGGACAGAAAGGTTAAGTATCCCATTCAGGAATACTGTAACGATACTGAATCAGGCTTCGTCAATAGCCAGTAAACTCGCCGATTCATAGAGCCGAAACGCCTTCGTTATCCTACGGACTGGTCATGCCCTTTCTGTTGCTCCCCACCCCACCTCACGATGACGCAGTTACAGTCAGGTTCAGACCGGAGAGTGTATGACTGACAGGGACTCACACCCTGAAGAACAAACAAGCTTGTAGACGCACTGGCCTGAAGCTTGCTTCAGGTATCACAAATTGGACAGACACAATAATCAGTATTGTGTAGAATCTTTCCAGCAGATACATAAAGCAAGAGGTATCCATCATCAGACTAGTGAAACGTTACCTCCGCTTTCCATTCTCCCCAAAAGTTTTGTATTTTCAACTGGTGGATCAACTTATATGCTTTGACTGATGGCATTGGACTTGTCCAATGTTTAATAACTCTAGCCATGGGTCTGTTAGACCCTGGATGAATCCAGGGCCAATCAATCTTTTGAATGAATTGATCCACTAAATTAGCCATCTCATCGGCTGTCACTGTTTGATTTTTTGAAATCGGCGGTGTAGAGTAGAAAGCAAGGGCAAAAGAGGATTCATGACGCAAACATCCCTGAAAACATTACGGAAGCTCATCGATCAGGAAAGCAACCGCATTTTACTTTTTGCGCTGTTCCTTGCCTTTCTCCTCGCTCTCGCTGGAATGATTATTCTGCAGCAGGTTCTCTACAAGCAGACTACATCCTCAGTGAACGCGAATCAGCAGGTTTGGGCGGAACTGACCACGACGAATCTGGCAAACTCCATTGATCAGCAGGTTTATCGCCTGGAACGTGAGTTGGTTCATCTTGCCGAAGTCATGGTGAAGGTCAAGCGGAACAGTGATTTAGACCTGAATGAATTCGAGCGACGAGGGATTTCGTGGCATCGAGATGGCAGCGAAGAACAGAGCGAAGTGTTAATCTTCGGGGATGCTGCAGCGATGGGTACCCCTAAGGCAGCCGCTACAAGTGAAGAATTTGATGAACTTGTACTCTCCTTCCGAGAAGCAAATCCTCTGATCAATGGTGTTGTGTTGCTCGACCTGCAGGGGGTAATCCGACGTGTCCCTGCCAACAATTTTGCCGATCACATTTCTAACAGATATAACCTGAGTGCTTCTTATCTCCTGAAAGCTGCCTCAAAGATCAAAGCTGGTGAGGCGGGGTGGATGAATGGCTGTGAATTTGTCACACACCCGATGGTAGCACCCTATTCCATTCTCGCTCCAATCATGCAGGACAGTGTGATTACAGGAGTGATCGCCTGTGAATTTGATGCCAATAAGTTGTTGAAAACAATGAATTTCGCAAAAGATAGCTGGAACATTTTCTTGAACCGGCAGGGCACTATCATGGCAGCGGATTCTGGTGGCATGGAGATTTTTGGCGCAGGTCAGGTTTCATTGCAGAATCACGCACGTCGTGAATTTAATGATCTGGCAACTCGCGTGATCAGACGGACTAATGGCAGTTCGGTGCAGGAAATTGATGGCATGACACACTATTTCGCATTCGCCCCACTCGAACAACTCAGATGGAAAATTGTGAGCGGTGTGCCTGAATCATCCAGTTCCTTCAAAAAAATCGAGGCACTCCCAACCCTGATTGTATTGGGAATTGTCAGCCTGCTGTTACTCGGAACTGTGATTCTACTCTACTATCTCATCAGGCGACGTTCGATTTCGAGAATTCAAAAAGTCGAATCCTATATTGAAGAAATAAAGGCGATTCTGCGTTCCATTCTTGACTATTCTTACAAGGGCAGATTGGAAGATTTTAATCTCGAAGAACTGGTTGAACTGAGCGAAATTATTCAGGATTTACGTAAGAGTACAAAAACCGATCAGGATGAGATCGTTTCCACCAACATGCTCATGGATGCGATTACCGATTCCAATAAAATTGCAGTATCCATCATGAACAAACGATTCAGCATCACCTATATAAACAATCTCGCTAAAAAATTGTTCGACAATCCAGGGAAAGGGGACCCGGCGCACTGGTTAAGCTATCAGGCGGAACATCATGGAGGAGTGCTGGCTTCCGAGGCGATGAGTAGTCGAAAAGTGCAGCATGATCTCAGGGAATTGAAAGTAGATGGAGATGAACGAATTTTTGAAGCGGTCTACTTTCCTGTTTTTAACGCCGAAGAGCGAGTTATCGGTTTCGGTGAAGCACTGAAAGATGTCACCGGCATCCATCACCTGCAACGAGAACTTGCTTTCAAACGGCAGGATATTGACCGTCTCGAAATAGAAATGAAGGAGCACGAGAAAGCACGAACAGGCAGCAAGGGTTATTCATCCGGTCATCTAGTCGATCTGCTTCCCATGATCAGACGTAAACTTACTCCTATCATCGGGTATGCTTCCCTCGCAGTGGAAAGCGATCAGGAGTCCGCAGAAAAACTCCTCGTTAATCAGTCGAAGATTGAGGAGAGTGCGCGCAGTCTACTCTTCCAGATAGAATCCAAGGCTGATATCGCCGAGATCATCGAAGGTGAAAAATTTCTAACTCCAGGTCCCTTCTCCATCAACTCCCTCCTGCAAAAAATGAGAGGAGGGATGAAGCAGATGTGTGACTTGAGAAGTATCAACCTGGAGCTGAAAAACAGGGAAGGTAGCTTTGCACTCTTTACGGATGAAACGAGGTTGGTAAAAGCACTCTATCCACTGGTGGAAAATGCTGTCACGTATTCAACCACTGGTAGCATTGGGCTGAAAATTGAAAGCAGAGAGGGGAAAGTACACTTTCAGGTTAGCAGCTCAGCACAACTTGATGAGATGGAGTACCTCGGCATAGTAACTGATTTAATGATAGAAACTCCACTCTCACCAGACTTTAAATTTCTCGGCGAAGGGCTTAAAATCGCACATGCGTACGCAAGACTGCTCGGAGGAGAGCTCGAGCTTGAACTGCATGGACAGCAACGTGAGGTGGTATTTATTCTGATGGTACCGCGAGAGCTGAAGCACGAAACGAAAAAAGTGGACGTGGAGGAGAAAAAATGAAACATCCACTCCTGCTTATAATTGAACGGAATTCCTTCACAGTCGACTATATGAGCCAGGCACTGAAGCAATTCTATAATCATGAGATACGTATCCACTCCGCAGCAACGATCAATCAAGCGAAGAGTGTCCTGGAAAAATATACTTACGACCTCATCTTGTTCGAGTTAAGACACAATGAATTTAACACGCTACCACATTTATTCGATACCATGAAAACCACACACAATCGTAATACACCACTGCTCACCATGATTGATGATAGCACCTGGACGCTGGACAGGAACAGTTCGACTCTAAAAATCAGCGACTATCTGCTCAAGCCATTTAACGCTCTGGAGTTGACACAAAAGGTGTCGGAAATAATCGAAAAAACCAGTATCCAGGAGCATTTACCCCTACCGGGAATCAACCCATCCTCTCCCTCACAAAGGGGAAAAAATGCGTAACCCAAATCTGCTCACGATAGTCTCCCTGCTTGTTCTACTATCTGGTTGTGGAAAAAAAATAGAACTCCCTACCCACGATGAATCCTTTCTGGATCAAATGGCAGATATTCACACTGCTAAAACGGCGCAGGGATATTTGACTTCAGATGCTGGTTTTACTCTGTTGCTTCCACTGGATAGTGAGAATGATAAATGCACCGAGCTACCCGTACATGGACTCTACTTTGGTGGATTACGCCTGTTGCAGGGATGGGAGTGGGATAATGGTGTTATCGATAATTCAGCACCGATAATTCATTCAAAATTCCGTCCTGACTATATCGAACGGAATGTCCTCCCTGGATGTAGCGAAAAGATATTCCTCGCGCCCAATGATGCGGTTTGTTTGATTTCTCTGAACTCCGAAGAGAAAGGATTGAGACGATTTACTCCGAAATTTGATTTTAGACCAATCGGTCTAAGTCAGTTTGAGGGTAGAGCAAAAATTCATGAAAAGCAGAATATCCTTACCTACGGCTCACCATCATACGGCTATATCTCAGTCTGGTCAAACGCTGAAGAATACCGTCCTGACTTGAAAAATGAACGTGTGGAATATGCAGCACCCTATTTACTCCTGGAAGATGTCGCAACAAATAAACAGACAGGTCGGTTTATATTTACGGGCAAAAAGGAAGCGGTTGTTTTGCTGGGCTATGGGATATCAGAAAGTTCTGCCATTGAAGCGGTTGTGCAGGCAAGTAAGGCGACAGAGGAAATCCGGGAAAAATCGACCCGGCGTGTACTTACGTTACTCAATAAGTCTCCAGTTCACAGTCAGGAGAATTATCTCGAATCATTACTGGCATGGGATCGTTGGCTGTTACGAGCTAATCTCAACATCTTTGATCAACCATATCTTCACCCATTGCCTCCCTTACTAAATGACAGGGCTCCTATTGTCGACAGTCGTGCCATGGCAGCATGGTTTTGGGCAGCAGGTAAGGATTCGATCCCGAATAGAATGTTGACCAGCATGCTCTCGAAACCAGTAAACAAGGATTCAGATCCTGAGGAGTTTCTGAGCCAGATTTTCACATTGCATGGCTACAATGAGTGGCTTGATCTCAGTGGTGATGGTACCCTTATCGATTCTCTAGCTATTCAGCTTGCGAAACGATTTGAGATGCTGGTTAATGTTGCCAAGCAGAATGATAATCAGGTAATTGTGCCGGAACTCACACCCTGGAACCGGAAAAGCGAACGTTCGGGTTTGATCGTCATCCGTGAAACGAATCCTTCACCTTACACATTACTCCTGCATGAGACAGTCACTGAAGCCAATTCCTGGTATCATTTTATACCCGCATGGAATGATCTTTTCAAAGTCGCTTATCGAACATCCCGTCAATTGGATTATTTGGAGGGATTTCCCCTCAATCTCACTCTGGCACGGGAACGGATGCTCTGGTCAGACCGCGAAAAAAAGGCGTGGGAAACAGCAAGCTTTAATCATGATTTTAACCTGGGTACCATAGAAACCATTTTGCGAGCAGACAGGCGAACGAAAAAATACAACTTCATAAGCCAGATTTGTGATACCCTCTGGGGGGCGGAGAATGGTTATGTTTTCAGGCATAATCCGGAATATAAGGATGTGCAATTTCCGGCTGCCGCATTGGTATTCAGTGCTGCGGAACAGCGTTACACCTCAACCCTGAATGCAAAGAATATGCAGTATTTCCTCCATTCCAGATATGCGGAATATTTTGACAGCAGGATTAACCTCCCCCCCGATCAGTATCCAGGAGGAAGTCCCTACGCCACAGAAACTATCGCCGAAAGGGTACGTTTCTTTTATGAAAATATCGCAGGCATCCATCCCAATCCAAAACGATCTATCATACGTGTTGCCCCAACCGCCCCTCGTGAAATCTGGAAAAATCGTGCAACAACTGTTACGCTTGATTTCAAGGATGAAACCGTAGCAATATTCCTCGACCCATATAATGGTGTTTATCGTTTTGATCGTCCAGAAGGGGATTCTAATATCACTGTCGATTTGCTGGACATACCGATCAATGGAAAAAGGATGAATGTAAACTTCGCCATGAAGGTAAAGGGTCAAACGTTTTTGGAACGGACTGGTGCTCAGACTGGTGAGCCTGGTTTTAATCTTGATAACCATGAGATGAAAGATATTCAACGGTTGACTCATGATCGCTGAAAAACTTGCGCTTGCGATAGATGTAGGCGGGACATCAATCAAATGGGGTGTGGTATCCTCAGACGGCAACCTTCTGGAGCAGGGTAGTATTCCAGTCAGGGATCGTTCCCAGCAGGGAATTGTTGATCTGATCACTGCTCAATTACTCTCCCTTATCGAGAGGCACAAAGACCGGGTAACAGCGATTGGTGTTGGAGCACCTGGGCTATACGACAGGGAGCGGACACTCATCCATGAATCCCCAAACTATCCGCTTTGGAATGATTTTCCTCTGAAAGCCATGTTGACTGAGAATCTCCCCTCACTTCCGTTATCCATCGAAAATGACGCCAACCTGCTTGTGTTTTCCGAGACCACGTGGGGTGCAGCGGTAGGCGAAGAGGATGTGATTGTCTTAACTCTAGGCACCGGAGTGGGTGGTGGCATCCTGACTTCAGGGAAACTGGTTACTGGCTCACATGGCAGCGGAGGGGAAGTTGGGCATATCATTATTAATCCTGATGGTCCAAAATGCGGATGCGGTTCACGTGGTTGCCTGGAGGCATACTGCAATATCAAGGGCGTATTGCGTGCGATTGATGAACATTATCGAGGTCAGGCTGCTCCGCAATCTCCAGAAGAATTGAGCCATGCTGCAAGAAATGAAGATAAGCAAGCGTTAAAAACATTCGATTATCTGGGCGCAAAATTGGGAGCAGGGATTTGCAGCCTGGCAAATCTTTTCAACCCCAGCGCAATTCTGGTCGGTGGTGGAATAGGGGATTCTGGTGAGCTGATTCTTACACCTGCAAGAAAATTTGTTGAGAGTCATGTGATGGCTGCCAATCTCGCTGGACTCCGTATTGAACAGGCTAAGTTCAGGTCGGCTTCAGGAATTATGGGAGCAGCAGCCCTCGCATTCAAACATAGTGAGGGCATTGGAACGAACACGCCATTCGAGAGTAGATAAAACGCGTTCTTCTGTGAGATTTCTAGAATTCAATTCCTTTTAAACCTTGCATCTAAAGTGAGAAGACACTTACATTTGCGAACTTAACAATTATTAGGGGAGCCTGGCAATGAAGAAATTTTTCGCAGCATTTGTCCTGATGACGATGATGCTGATTGTGATCGGCGGGTGTGAGAAAAAACCTACTGCTGAAGAGATGTTTACCCAAGCGAAATCCTATCAGGAAAACCAGGATTTCCAGAAAGCTGTCGACACCTACGAAAAAATTATTGAACTGTATCCCAACGGGAAACTTACCGACAAAGCTCAATTTATGATTGGTTTTGTCTATGCCAACAACATGAATGATGTTGAAAGCGCACGTTCTGCCTATAAAAAGTTTTTGGATGTCTATGGAGCGACTGCGGATAGTGGTATGGTTGCATCGGCGAATTGGGAACTTGAAAATATCGGCAAGGACATCAATGAGATCGAGGCACTGAAAAATCTCACCACTAAAGAGGGTATGCCGAAAGAAATGAAATAGCTGAAAATACTTAATCAGCTTTCTTTTATTTAGCTATGACAAACCCTGTATAAATTTTAACCTGCTTACTTGAGCAGGTTTTTCATTTCAGTAATGGAGATACACTGATTCATTGAATCATTCTAAACTGCTATATGTTTGTATTGTTCGGATTGCTGTCTTCCAATTAGTCCTGAAATCAATAGTATTATTACCTTCCTGGATACCAACTAACAGCACGCTGGTATAACGCGATCGGACAGTAGTTTCGAGAAATGCGATCGTAGACCCTGGATAAATCCAGGGTCAATACCATGTCATTGATCAACTAGGCATCACCCCAGCCCAACTTCTGCCGAAGAACTTCATAAAAATAGCGATTCTTGAAGGTCACAAGGCATGCTGAAAAATCTGCTCTACGGATAATAACCGTATGGTTATTTGATAGTGTGTAAGCGGTCTGTCCATCCACAGCAAGTGTGACATGGTCGTAGGGAGTTTCGGCTTCCACACGGATTGCTTTGTCGTGTGAAATGATTAAAGGTCTATTGCTCAGGGAATGGGGATTAAGCGGGTGAACAATGATCGCGTCAAGTTTCGGTTCTACAATCGGACCACCTGCGGAGAGGCTGTATCCAGTTGAGCCTGTCGGAGTCGCCAACAGGAGACCATCTGCACGATAGATATTGAGAAATTTCCCATCAATTGTTGTTCGGATACGGATCATACGTGGGAAACCACCCTTGTCGATCACAACATCGTTCAATGCGTACCAGGGACCGGCTTCTTTTTCATTCTCGATCCTGACTTCCAGCACCATGCGACGTTCTATCGCCCAGCGGTTTTCCAGCAAATCCAATGTAAGGGGGCGAATATCATCAGCACCTGCTTCGGTCAAATACCCCAAACCTCCCAGATTTACACCCAGCACTGGGGTTTCCCTCCCCTGGAGAAGGTTGACCGTATTCAGCAAAGTCCCATCACCACCAAAGCTGAGCACTATGTCAGCCTTTTTCGCGATTTCTTCCGGTGGCAGGTATGGCTCATCTTTCGACTCAAGCACTTCCCTGAAATGGTCAGATACCAGATATTCTATACCCTGTTCACGTAACCAGGCTACGTAATCCGGGATCACTGATTTGAGAAGTTCCTTAGTGAGGTTTCCGACCAGACCTAATCGCATCTGCAAGTTCCTTATCGTCCAAGCGTGGCAGGATCAATATCTTGTGTACTACCATCATCCAGAAGTTTGCTCACTTTTACAGATGCTTCCTCTAGACGGGTTCTGCAACGTTTGAGTAGAATTTGCCCCTCCTCAAACAGTTTCAGGCTCTCTTCCAATTTGATACCGCCATTTTCGAGTTTTGCGACGATCTCTTCCAAACGTTTCAAATCCACTTCAAAAGGCGCACTATCTTCTTTCTTCTCACTCATCTTTATCCTCTACCAACCAATTGAAAAACTATAATCAATTCTAAAAGTACAGCCCTAATTCCTAATTGATTTACGTATTTCTGCCTCAGCTCTTCCCTCAGCGAAAACGATATTTACTACATCTTCAGGTTGTACAGTTTCATTCGTTACCACTGGCAGACCATCTTTCATGACCACGGCATAGCCACGTTTCATCACTTGTTTGGGGGATAGTGCCAGCAGATTATTTTCAAGTGACTTCATCTTTTCGACTCTGCGATCCAGCCCGATTTTCAGGGAACGTCCCATCCGTATCTGAGCATCATCGAGGAACTGTTCATATTGTACGAGACGGTCTGGTAATATCCGCAATCCATACGCTCCATCAAAGCTATCCAAGCGCATTTTCAATTGTGTCAACTGATCATTCATCACTCGACGCAGGCGTGATCCATTTTGCTGGACTATTTCGCTTAGTTCAAATCGGTCTGCGCATGCTAGTTCAGCGGCAGCGGTAGGGGTCGGAGCACGTAAATCAGCGACAAAATCAGTGAGTGTTGTGTCGGTTTCATGACCAACTGCGGAAATAACGGGGATGGTACACGAACTGATCGCGCGCACCACGATCTCTTCATTGAATGCCCAGAGGTCTTCCATGGAGCCACCACCTCGTCCCACAATAATAACATCGGGGGCAGGTCTCATCGCAGCGACACGGCGAAGCCCATTTGCAATACTTTCTGCAGAACCATCTCCCTGTACTTTTACGGGATCGAATATGACTTCAAGGTTGAAGCCACGTCGGGCTAGAGTTACCAGAATATCCTTAACAGCAGCTCCACTCGGCGAAGTAAGTACAGCAACTCTGCGGGGATATTTGGGAATAAGACGTTTTCTCTGAGGATCGAACAACCCCTCAGCCTGCAACTGTTTTTTCAACTTCTCAAACTCGAGGAATAACGCACCACGTCCTCCCCGTTGCATAACCTCGATATCGAACTGGTATCGTCCGCCTTTTTCATACAAACTGATCCCACCAAATACGAGCACTTCCATACCGTCTTCAGGGTGAAAATCCAATCGTGTCACACGTGATCGCCACATCACACCACTCATCTGCGCGCCTTCATCTTTGAAGGTCAGATAGAGATGTCCGCTACGGTGCAGGACGACGCCGGAGATTTCCGCTTTCATCCAGAGGGGAGGGAATTGCGATTCGAGGGTGCGTTTAATATCACGTGTCAGTTGACTGACCGTGAATACACGGTCGGGCACACTCATTTGCGAAAAATCCTTAGCAGGATGGTCAGAAGTATACTGATCAGGATGCTGCTACCCAGGGGTATATAAAATTTCAAGTTCCCTTTTTTAAAAGAGAAATCCAGTGGAAGGCTTCCTAATCCCAATTTTGAACCTAGAAAAATAAAGCCGCCGAGTAGGAAAAGTACAATTCCTGCGAGTACTAAAATTTTACCCATTTCCTGCACGGCGACCTCGACAATTACTTCTTCTTCTTGTGACGATCTCTTTTTCTACGTTTTTTTCTTTTATGAGTAGCGATTTTTAACCGCTTACGTTTTTTTCCGCAAGGCACTAGCTTCTCCTCTCAAGTTAATAAATAAAACAGCATCTATTCCAAAATATTCAGTAAGTCGCGTAAATAGTGTACGTTTGCATCGTTCCGACGAATAAGGTTTTCCCAGACCGCGGTATTACAATGCGTCATGCCAGCATGGTGTTAGCTGGCATCCAGGAAGGTCTTGATCTTATTCATGTCAAAAATTCAATCTTTTCGTAATTACAGAAATATCTATGTGATACATCCTCAAGCAGACTGAAATGAATATTCGCTGAAAATATCTTCAGAAAACTTATCTACTGCCTCCCAGGCAATTGAAGATTTTCCTGCTCGAAAACACAAACTAAAAGTATGAGCTAAAATTTGTTCTTAAACGACTTGGCTGCGTGAAATGTCGGTACCTTTTTCGCTGGAACCATCATTGTTTCAAGGGTCTGCGGATTAACAGCCTTTCTTTCAGCACGTTCACTGACCTTAAAGGTTCCAAATCCACGGATTTCAACATGACCATTTTTTAGTAGTGCTTCACGGATGGATTCAAACACCCCATTCACGACAACCTGAACCTCTTCACGAGTCATCCCCGTGGCACTTGCTATCTCGCGCACCATATCCGCTTTATTCACCATACCCTCCTATGGCTGCCAAATGTACTGAAATCCGGGACGTGACTCCAGACGATTTGCGACCGCTTCCTCCATTTCATCGAGAAAATAGCTAAGCCAGTCCAACTCTTCCAGACGTTTTGGCGGTTTTATAATATGCGGCTCATCACCTAATCCACATAAGTTCCCAGCTATCTGAACCGCAGCGTAATAATCACCTAACACATCAATCAGTCCATATTCAAATGCCTGACGTCCTGTAAAGATACGTCCATCGGCGTATTTACGCACCACATCCAAATCTAAATGACGCTCCTCTGAGACAACCTGAATAAACTGCTCGTAGGCATCATTTACATAATTTTGCAGATAATTTCGTTCATTTGGTGTCAGATCACGCATCGGAGAGCCTGTATCCTTAAACTCACCACTTTTAACGACTTCAGAGCCAACACCAATTTTATCCATCAGCTTTTTCATCTGAGCAAGCTCAATAATCACACCAATTGAACCGGTCGTCGTACCTGCATTTGCTACGATGGTATCCGCACCCAATGCACAGTAGTAGCCACCACTTGCGGCAACACTACCCATAGAAACAACCACCGGTTTTTCGTGACGGCATCGTTTTATCGCTTCATATAATTCCTGTGAAGCGGCAACACCTCCACCGGGCGAATCTACACGTACGATCAATGCTTTGACTTTATCGTTGGTTCGGAAATTATCTATTTGTTTCACAACCTTGCGTGAATCATAGATCGGACCCAGAATCTCAACCAGTCCCACACCCTCTTCCATTAACCCACCACGAAAACTGCCTCTGGCTGCTGTATTGGAAGAGCGAAAACTCATCATAGAAAAAACCACTAATACACCCAGTAGCCCCAGAATGAGAATCAATGCAACTCTGGCATCCGTTTTACGTCCACCCATCAAGAACCTCCACCAGGTTGTATAACCAGTCGGTCACCAGGTTTAATGTGATTAGCATCCGATAAGTTATTCCATTTCATTAGATCAGTCACAGAGACATTAAAATTGCTGGCGATTCCACTTAATGTGTCCCCCTGTTGCACGAGGTGTACTGCATTCGAAGCTTTGCCAGGGACAACGATTCTGTCCCCAACATGAATCTTCTGATCTCGATTCATATTGTTTGCAGAAAGCAGGGCTGATAGTAACACCCCATGATCTCTTGCAATCTCCCACATCGTATCGCCACGTTTTATAGTATAACTGACACTTTCACCATTGCTTGGCATTTTTGCTGGTTTTGGTGAACTTCCTGCTGGTTGGTAGACGATCAGCTTTTGTCCGGGACGAATAACACTACGTTTGTGCATGCTGTTCCAGCGAAGCAACTTTGATAATCCGACGTGGTATTGTTCTGCGATTTCAGATAAGGTGTCTCCACGACGGACTTTATGAATCCGCTTTTCCATACCATCCGGTGAATCATAATCTGCTACCATTACACGGCTGTAATCAACGCTTGTCCCAACCGGTGCAACTGGCACCAGGATATGATGACCAACTGTAATACGATTGGGGTTGCTCAATTTGTTGGCAGGAACATCCATTATCGCACGAACAGTGGTTTTATATTTGTTTGCAATTAACGATAGACTTTCGCCAGTCTGAATCTTATGGCGAGCCCAGGAGGTCTTCTTATCATCGGGAATTTCAGCATACTTATCCCAAAATCCTTCGCTTTTTCCTTCCGGGAGATAAACAACCACACTATCACGGTTTGGAGGAGTACACCAACGCAATATCGCAGGATTCAATTTATGAAGTTCTTCAAGATCAACCTTTGCAACATCCGCAATCGCTGCCATATCAACACATTCTGTTATTATCACACTGTCTCGCAGCATACGATCTTCAAATACCATCGGATTGAAACCGTATTCTTCGGGGTTCGTGATGATTCTCCTGGCAGCTAAAAATGTTGGCACATAATGACGGGTCTGTCGTGGTAGTCTTCTTAAATCCCAGAAGTTACGAGAGCTGCTTCGGCGAATCTCTCTTTTTACTCTGCCTTCACCACAATTATATGCCGCCATGGCAAGATACCAATCGCCCAGGTGGTCATAGAGTTGATGCAGGAAACGAGAAGCTCCATCGGTAGCAAGTTCATAGTCGCGACGTTCATCATACCACCAGTCCGCTTCCAGGTTGAAGGTCTTCGCTGTTGAATAAATGAATTGCCAGGGACCTACAGCTCGTGCATAACTGTGTGCATCATTTCGGAATCCAGATTCGATCATCGCAAGAAATACCAAATCTTCCGGCATTCCATGATGTTTTAATACCGCTTCCATTCGAGGGATCACATGCCCGGCACGTTCGATCCATGTTTCCATCGCCTTACGACCTTTTGGCGTCCCGGAAAAATAATCGATCACCGACTGAACCGTAGCGTTTAAGGTGTCTGGTATTTCAGGTAACCGCTTTTTGAAATCCAATGTTGAATCTATCTGGACAGAAAATGTATCCTCGACCATTTCAGTAAGCAATGTATCCGCTTCAGTAGCCATAATCTCTGTAGATAAACCAGCCAGCCCGGATTCCCCAGGATCCATTGAGACAAATTCACCACCTAAAAGACGAGAATAATTCATTGACCAGTTGGCAAGGGTGTCAACCCAGGCGAGACGTTCGGTTAAAGGGAGTTTGTCGAGGGATTTCGAGATAAATTCAATTCCCAGAACCAAGCTCTCAGCGGCCGCAAGTGTATCACCAAGTACAAGATCAGAATCTGATTGTGCATACCAGAATAATGCCTTCTGTAAATCTACATCCAGACTATCGGTAGAATGACCATTGTTACCGTTGATCCGAGAATCGCCATGTTCCTCGCTACCCGGTTCATCGCGATCTTTGTCCGACTGTCCGGCATTCCCCTGCTGTGTTGATTCCCTGTCAAACAGCTTGCGTAAACTGAAATCCGAAGCACACCCAACGGTCAATAACATCACAATGCTTACGATTCCTGCCAGCAATACTCGTAGATTCATTCCAGACTTCAAATTATCTCCAAATTTCTTGATCTCTGAATTCACCGAAGTTCCGTAGTTCAATATTCATACTTCATGCATTGAGCCCTTAACCAAGTAACATAATTCTGATCCCGGAGCACCGCAAGTATTCCTTCAATCTCACCTGTCGTCTCCTTGCCCTCTTTCAAAGAAAACTATATCTTTCAAGCGTGAAAATCAGAACGTACATACAATTGCTCCTCTTTCTATTGAGCCTCCTGTTTATCGGGTGTATCAACCACATCTTCGTTATCGATTTGAGTGGTACATCAACTGCCCAATATTTCATTCAGGGTGACAGCCTGGACATGTATGATGGTCGTGTATCACTTGCTGACACAACATTCTGGACTTTTGTGGGGAAGGAACGTGAGGATACCGATGATGAAACAATCCACACGCTCAAGTACAGTGCTTCACTCGAAGATACATTGCCTCATCCCATAGCAGCGAGCGCTTCGAATGGTTTTTTCTACGTCAATTCGGATAATTTTCTTCTGGTTAAACGACAGCATTTTACTGCAGTTTTTCCATCCTGGCGTGTAACTGAGAGATATGGCAACCTCAGGGAATTTGTACCGGAAGAAGCGGAAATCCTTCAAGAGGAAGGGTATGATACACTTCTAAGCCGTGAGACGCAGAACCGCTTACGCCGTCAAGAGGCTATCGGTTTGCAGAAGGGAACGTCAAGACGATATATGATGCAGGTGCGGGAGATGGTTCGCATTTTCTATGAGCGCAATCAAGAGACTTTGGAGGAGAAAGCGTCAAATCTAGGTGCTGCACAGGTCGCCGAATCAAACTTTTCTTCTATTCTCAATGCATACGAGATGAGTTTCAAGTATGATGATCCACTTGAAGTGCCGCTTGACTGGTATCATGAGCTGAAAGATGGAATGGTTATGGCTGCTGCGAATGCAACCGGCGGAAGAGCTTCACTGTTTGCTCATATCGCTGATTCTCTAAATCACAGGTGGCATACCTGGGAAGATATACAAGACGACGATCTCAGCCTTAGTCTGATTATTCCGGCATACTTCCTTGATGCCCAACCGGACAGTACCGCTGGTGATACCCTTTTCTATAACATATCTGGTGCTTCACTCGCTGATTCAACGTATGTGATCGAGGCGATTGCCTACAACCCGGTCTGGGTAGTAGACATCGCAATTTTTGCTATCCTGCTTGTCTTTCCTCTGACCATTATCGTAAAAAGAATGCGTTCAAAATCCTCCTGAATCATTAGAAGTGTTCGAGCTTCACGGACTGTCCGAGGATGAATAATTTCAAAATTCATGGAAAGCTAAGTATGGGATGTCTTTTTCAATATTAATATCAATAACTTCCTGGATTCCGGCCCAACTCACCACCGGAATGACGCTGGTGGATTTAGCTTCCTGGATTCCGGTCCAACTCATCACCGGAATGACGCGACCGAGGTCGTATTCTCAGACAGACTGTGAAGTACGCACTCATAAAACAATTGGAAACAGCGAATAAATATGAATCTTGCATCTATTTCAACAAAAACCAACTCGATCATTAAAGAGGTTGGTGAGTTCATTAAAAAGGAGCAATCTCTACTCAGCAAAGCTGACTTTCGCGATAAGAATCGCGGAGATCCTGTCAGCAAAATTGATGTCGCGTCAGAGGGGTTGCTTCGTGATAAATTGACTGCACTACTTCCCAGTTCGGTATTCATGGCGGAGGAGGAGAGCCCTCGGGCGAGTGGTGGTGAGTGGCGTTGGATAGTTGATCCCATTGATGGCACACTCAATTACGTCCGTGGGTTGCCTATTTACGCCATTTCTGTTGCATTGGAAGATAGAAGAAAATGTGAGGGAAATGAGTGGGGTGAAATTGTCCTGGGAGCGATTTATGTCCCGGTGATAGATCAGCTATTTCATTCGGTACGTGGGGAAGGGGCATTTCAAAACGGGCATCGTATTCATGTACGGGAAACCCTGAACTCAGAGAATGCTGTTCTCGCTACGGGTTTTCCCTTTGCGGTCAGAGAAAACCTTGACTCATATATGAACGCTTTTCAGGCGATTTTTTCTCAGGTTGGCAATGTGAGACGGATTGGGTCTGCAGCGTACGACCTCGCTTGTGTCGCAAATGGCAGCTTTGATGGTTTCTGGGAAATGCATTTACATCCCTGGGACATTGCAGCGGGAATTGTTTTAATCGAGGAGGCAGGAGGAATCATCACCGATTTCTGGGGGGATAACCCCTTGACGACAAACTGGGTCGCTACCGGGACTGCATCGATACACAAGCTACTCCGTAAAGAACTGATGAATCACTTCAATGATCGCTCATCCTGGGTAGATATAGAATGAGAGCACTTGCCTCATGTTGAAGAAAAGCCTTATTTCTGAATGTCTCTGTGGCAAATAATCGAATAACTTTAAATTGACTCTATCATGAACCTGTTCAAAAAGATAAAATCCGGATTCTCTAAAACTCGTGATAAACTTGTTACCAGCATACGTACCGCCGTCGGAGCTGGAAAACTCGATGAAGATGTTCTTGAAGAAATCGAGGAAATCCTGATCACCGCTGATCTGGGTGTCGAAACATCCATGGAGCTTTGTGAGCGTTTACGGAAACGATCGCAAGTGAAAACTCTGGTTGGCGATGAAGTCCTCATTGCGATTCAGGAAATTCTGGAGGACATGCTGGAGGAAAATACTTCAGGTCGACCAGTTGACACGGATGAAGAGGATGATCCTGAGAACGAACGAGAAATAGGTGATAGCCCAGCAACTCCTCATGTCACCTTTATCATTGGCGTAAATGGCAGCGGTAAAACCACATCCATTGGAAAGCTCGCGAACTATTATTCACGGCAAGGCGAAAAAGTCCTTATCGTCGCTGCGGATACTTTCCGTTCCGCTGCTGTAGAACAACTCTCAGTCTGGGCTGAACGTGCAGATGTAGAGATCACTCGTGGTGTTACCGGTGCTGACCCTGGTGCGGTTGTCTTCGATGGGCTTCAATCTGCTGTATCACGTGGCATTGATCGTGTCTTTGTGGATACAGCCGGACGATTACATACCAATGTAAACCTCATGCGTGAGCTGGAAAAACTGGATCGTGTTGCCAAAAAGATAGTACCGGATGCTCCACATGAAGTTTATCTCGTTATTGATGGCACCACAGGTCAGAATGGGATCAGCCAGGCGAAACGGTTCATGGAATCTCTGCCTATCACTGGTCTAATTGTCACCAAGCTGGATGGTACCGCAAAAGGTGGTGTGATCCTTCCCATCGGACGGGAGCTGAAAATTCCTGTAAAATGGATCGGCTTGGGTGAGGGAATGGAAGACCTGGTGCCTTACGCACCCGAATTTGTCGTACGTGCGATCTTTGCAGATGCCAAGCTGGATTCACTGGTCGAGCAGGATATAAATGAAGATGAATACAACGACGACGAGGAGTAAATTGCAAGTTTCAGGTTCACGTATGGTCTATGTCCATCGTCTCGGCTGTCCGAAACTTGATGTCGATCAGGAATACTTGAACAATGGCTTGAAAAACAGGGGTATCACTTTTGTCACAGAGCCCGAAGCGGCTGATACTCTGATTGTTTCCACATGTGCTTTTATTGGCGATGCCCGCAAAGAGGCGGTCGAATCAATCCTTGAAGGCATTGAGTGGAAAAAAGAGGTTTCAGGTCGTCGCATTTTTGTTTCAGGTTGTCTTCCAGTTCGTTATGAATCTGAACTCGCTGTCGAGCTCCCTGAAGTTGATGGCTGGTATGGATTCGGCAAATGGCAGCAGGCACTCGACCACATAACTTCTTTGAGTTCAGTTGCTATTACTCCTTCGAAATCTCAATCTGATCAGACTAAAATTCCTTCATCTCTAGAATCCACACTCAGCCGTCTCCCACGTTCCACAAGTAGCCCCTACGCATATCTCAAAATTGCTGAAGGTTGCAATCGACGCTGCTCCTATTGCGCCATACCATCGATTCGAGGAGCATATCGAAGCCGTTCTGTAAGCGATATCATCAACGAGTGCCATACCCTGATAGAATCCGGCACTTCGGAAATCATTGTCATCGCTCAGGAAATCAACAGTTATGGCAATGATCTGGATGGCAAAGATTCCATAAATTCCTTATTGCCTCTCATCGGCGAACAATTCGATAAACTGGGAAAACAGGGGTGGCTCCGTATCCTCTACACTCATCCGCCCCTCTTCGATGACGCTTTTATCGACTCCCTTAGAAATACACCGCACCTTGTTCCCTACATCGATTTCCCGATTGAGCATGCGGATAATTCAGTTTTACGTGCCATGAGACGAGCTACCACCTGGGAAAAAATGAGCGATTGGATTGATAAATTACGTACAAATATCCCGGAGATTGCACTCCGCACCAGCGTGATTGTTGGACATCCGGGAGAGGGGGAAGGCGAGTTCGAGACACTGTTGCAACGATTAGAGGAAACCAAATTCGATCATATCGGTGTATTCCAATACAGCCCGGAAGAGGGAACTCACGCGGAAACGTTAAAGCAAATACCACAAGAAATACGTGCTGCACGTGAGGATCAGCTTCAGGAACTCATTTATGATCAAGCGGAAGAGCGTGCAGAAGGTTTACTCAATAAACAGGTTGAGGTGCTTCTCGAGGAGTACAATGAAACTGAGAAAGTCTGGACAGGAAGGTCAATCTGGGACGCTCCAGATATTGATTGGCAGGTGACTTTTGACGGTGTTGGAAAAAAAGGAGAGCTTATTGAGGGTCGGATTATCGCCGCAGAACCCTGGCATCTCTCGGTAGTACCAGCATAAATAGGGTAATTGTGGTTTGAGCGTACCAGCCCGAGATAATTTTTAGTTTGGTATATCATACGTTTGTGTTGAATGATTAAATGTCGAGTAGTTAGTTCCAGATCCACCCAACTATTTGTATATTGAAGCATCATTGAATGAAGAGATATCATTTGAAAATCAAAAAACAGATACTTTCAATCATCATTTTTGTTCTGCTGACTTCACTGGCAGTTGCGCAACCGGATGTCCGCGCTTATGATGAAGAAAAAATCGGGATGCCTCGTTTCAATCTCGATGGCATGACCTTCCTCTCAGAAAATCCCCTCAAAACACGTGTGATTATCTACGTCGAAATAATGCACGACAACCTCCAGTTTGTCCAATCCACACGTGGTTTTGAAGCGGAATATGAAGTTGATCTTTCGGTGTTAGCCGGCAAGGATATCTCGGCACCACGTTATTCCAGCGCAGTCTGGCGTACAAAAGTGCTCTCCGCTGAGTACGAAGAGACCAATTCTCGTTCTATCTATGATGTCAGCGATACCGCCTTCGATCTACCACCGGGCGAATATTATTTAGTCGCAACCCTAACCGATCTGGAAAGTAAAAGACAGAGCGAAGAGAAAACCCTTATTCGAGTACCAAATTACACACTTTCAAATCTTCAGTTTGGCGAAATACTGCTCGCGAAAGATATACGGTTAGCCACTGACGACTATTTTGAGATCGTGCCCAACGCCGACCGTATCATACGAAATGTCAAGCAACCCCTCTTTGTCTACTATGAAATCTATCCGTATGAAGCTGACGAACTGGATATTTACTACCGTGTATTGAACGACCAGGGAAATATCGTAAATGAGACAACGTTTAAGAGCGCTGTGGTAAAGCCGATCACACGAGACTATTTCCCGCTGGATATCTCAAATTATCATCATGGGCATTATGTAGTCGAAGTTCAGGTGTCAGCAAATGGTCAAAAAGCGATGCAGAGTGCCAATTTTAAGGTGCTCCTGGCAGGACTTCCGAAAACTGTCAATGATCTTGATGAAGCGATCCGGCAGGCTAGATATATCACAGGTGGCAAGGAATTACGTGTGATGTTGGATTCCAAACCATCACGAAAAGAGAAGCTTTTCCGTGATTTCTGGAAAAACCTCGACCCTTCACCAGGCACACCAACCAATGAAAAAATGGAAGAGTACTACCGACGTGTGCATCATGCGAATGAAATGTTTGGCTCCTTCCGTGAGGGTTGGGAAACTGATATGGGGGAAGTTTACATACGATTCGGTCCGCCTTCTGATATTGAACGTCACCCCTTCGATATCAATCAAAAGCCTTACGAAATTTGGCGATATTATGATCTGAAACGGCAATTTGTATTTGTCGATGAAATGGGATTCGGTGAATATAGACTGGTGACAAATTTATGGCGTTGATTCCAGCATCATTGCAAAAAGGTGATACCATCCTCGCTCTCTCACCAGCCGGCCCGATTGGTATGGATGAGTTTGAAAGTGGCAGAAAAGCCCTCGAAAATGAGGGCTTTCACATTGTACGTGGGCAACACGCTCTACGGCAGGGTAACTACCTGGCTGGCGAGGATCATTTACGTGTCCAGGATATTAGTGATGCGTTCGCAGACCAGGATGTAAATGGCATTATTTGCACCAGGGGAGGGTATGGCACACTGCGTATCCTCAACCAGATTGACTACCAACTGATCGCCCAGAACCCAAAATGTTTCATTGGATTTTCAGATATCACTTCACTCCAGCACGCCATTTGGCAGCGTACGGAATTGGTTACCTTTTCTGGATTACAACTGGCACGAGGCTGGGGGAACAATTCCTCCACATTCGCTCGGAAATGCTGGCTGGAATTGGTAACTGGACGGCAATCGGGAATCCCACTGCCGATTATTCAACATCCAGAGTTCCCTGATATGCGTTCCGCACAACCCGGCACCGCAGAAGGACCTTTGTTGGGTGGAAATCTGTATGTGCTCGCTTCGATGTGCGGGTCACCATTCTCGCCCCGATTCTCAGGTAGTATTGTGGTGCTTGAGGAGATAGATGAACCTCATTATCGCATTGACCGTGCCATCACACAACTCTATCTTGCTGGCGCATTTGAGGGGGTTCAAGGGGTTGTACTGGGACGCTTCATCCAGCATACAAAAGAGGGTGTTAAACACTGGCAGGAGCTGGTAATTGGTTTGATAAAAGCGATACTGCCCGGAGTTCCCATCCTGGCGAACATTCCCTACGGGCATGTGGATGATATCTGGACATTACCATTAGGCGCTCATTGCAAACTGGATGCGAGTAACGGCGAACTTATTCCATTCGCCTGACACTGCATCATTCCGGATATAGCAGGCTGTCCCAGAATGCGGCTATAGACGCGTCATCCCGGTGATGAGTTGGGCCGGGATCCAGGAAGATATTCATATTATAGTGCCGTGCTGTTTCATGTGGGCAAAAAAAGTTGATTGAATTTCAGTCATTGCGAACGCAGTGAAGCAATCTCTCCCTGGGTCAGCATGAGATTGCTTCGTCGCTACGCTTATTCGCAATGACGACGTTTATACTTTTAATTTGGTATCTACCCACACAAAATAGCTAAGAGTCATCTTGGTAGCGATACCATATAATTGTATAATTCCACAATTCCATAATTTGTTTATGTTATCGACATTAATAAAAGGCAAGAGACAGTAAATGATCCAACTGGGATTCATGGCATCAGGAAGAGGCTCGAATGTACATGCGATTCTAAGTGAGTGCCTCGATGGAACCATTGATGCTCGGGGTGGGGTGATTATCTCAAACCATGCCGATGCAGGTGTTCATCTGGTCGCCGATGATTTCGACGTTCCGAGTGTGCATATTGCAAGAGATCAGTTCTCAACAGGAGATGCGTTTGCTGCAAAACTCCATTCCACTTTTGTGGAAAACAATGTTGATCTCATTCTACTGGCTGGGTATATGCGGAAAGTACCACCAATGTTAATTCGTGCATGGCAAGGAAAAATGCTTAACATTCATCCAGCACTTTTACCAAAGCATGGCGGTAAGGGGATGTACGGGTTGAAGGTGCATGAAGCGGTACTAAACTGCGGAGACAGCGAAACTGGAGTAACGATCCATTTTGTCGATGAGGAGTATGACCGTGGTCCGATTCTTTTCCAACATGGTGGAGTGATGGTTGAAAAATCGGATACTCCAGAAACACTTGCGGAAAAAGTACTCAAGGTCGAACATCTTGCATATACAAAAGCTGTCTCGCGTTGGATTGAAAGGTATTCTGGAAAGTAGAATTGCCAAATATGCGGACGAGAAGTGATTGTTATTTCGGTCCCTCATTGTTTGTATGGGTAGAATAACTCGTTTTGAATATCAGTCATTGCGAACGAAGTGAAGCAATCTCTTGTTTAGCTAGAATGAGATTGCCACGTCACTACGTTCCTCGCAATGACAACAGCAAAACTATTCATTAGGTATCCACCAACACAGATTTATTGACAGATCACTACATTTTAATTTCTTACTAAAATCAGGGTTTCACAATGCCGAAAAACATAAGAATCAAACGTGCTCTTTTAAGTGTTACTGATAAAACCGGAATATCCGAATTGGCGTCTGCCTTGAACAAAGCAGGCATCGAAATGATCTCAACCGGCGGAACCGCGAAAGCCATTCAGACAGAAGGTTTCAAGGTTATTGAAGTACAGGAGGTGACCGATTTTCCTGAAATGATGGGCGGAAGATTGAAAACACTTCATCCCCGTATTTTCGGTGGCATACTCCAGAGACGGAATGACAAAGGCGATAGTAAATCTGCAATAGAACATAAAATCCCCGCGATTGATCTTGTGGTGGTTAACTTATACCAGTTTGCTAAAAAAGCGGCGGAAAAGGGTGTCACACCTCAGGAAGTGATCGAATCAATTGATATCGGTGGACCGAGTCTGATACGCGCCGCTGCAAAAAACTGGCAGGATGTCTGTGTGCTGACCTCACCGTCACAATATGCTGAGTTTATTGATGAACTGAAACAGAGTGATGGCATTTCATCCGCAACTCGATTAAAGTTTGCATCAGAAGCATTCGCTCACACCGCCGAATATGACGCCATGATTGCGCACTGGTTCTCAAAGAACACTACTCAAGATGACGATTCCATGCCGAAATCCATTCATCTTAATCTGAAACAAAATCAAGCGATGCGTTACGGTGAGAATCCTCATCAGAACGCTGCTTTTTATACACTCGCTGGCGAAGAAACTGTAGGGGTTCAGGCGTGTAAACAGCTTCATGGCAAAGAGTTATCATTCAACAACTTGATCGATGCGGACATCGCTTTGGCATTACCCTCCGAATTTGATGACCCATGTGTTGCGATCCTGAAGCATACAACTCCGAGTGGGGTTGGTACTGGCGAGAATATCGCCGAAGCCGAAGCACGTGCTCGAGCATGTGACCCATTAAGTGCTTTTGGCGGGATTGTCGGCATGAATAGAATTTGTGACGCCGAGACTGCAAAGCAGATCAACAAAGCATTCACAGAGGTTGTCGTGGCACCGGGATATACCGATGAAGCCCTCGCATTATTGAAAAAGAAAAAGAACCTTCGGATTCTCAGCTATCCTGAAACCAGCTTACATCAGAAAGGTTTTGATTATCGTAGAATAAATGGTGGTCTGTTGGTGCAGCAAAAAGATCAACGTTTCCCAGAGCTTGAATCGGCAAAAGTGGTAACATCAAGACAACCATCTGATGTAGAGTGGCGTGCGCTTCATTTTGCTTGGAAGGTTGTAAAATATGTAAAATCCAATGCGATACTGTTTGCGAAAGATGGTCAGACTTTAGGGATTGGTGCAGGTCAAATGAGTCGTGTGGATGCTGCCAGGATCGCACGGATGAAAGCCGATGATGTCAAGTTTGACCTGAGTGGATCAGTGGTTGCATCTGATGCCTTTTTCCCCTTCGCCGATGGTGTGGAACAGGCGGTTGAGGCTGGAGCAGTTGCCATTATTCAGCCGGGTGGAAGTGTACGTGATGAAGAGGTCATTAAGGCAGCGGATAAACATAATGTCGCGATGGTCATGACTGGGAGACGACACTTCAGGCATTCTTGATTTCTTTATTGTGCTTCTGATTACGAATGAACTACCTTCAAGAGGTATTTCAACTAGGGATGGCTTGGCTTTTTCGACATCCTGTAGTATAATCAATCGGATAGTTTTCTAATTTGGAAAATTCAATAAATCCATTGATGAAACCAGTTATTTCCATTATTTTTTTAATTTAATAATTCCATAATTTACCATAATCGATCTACGACGATTACCTTTGAAATTTCTTCGTATTTCGTGAGTGAAGATACGGGAGAGGAATGGCGTTCCTGAATTTCGGTAAAATATTCGCCAGTGATATTGCGATGGACCTGGGCACAGCGAATACCCTAGTCTATGTTAAGGGAAGAGGAATCGTTGTACGGGAACCCTCTGTTGTAGCAATCCGAAAAGACGATAACCGTGTCGTTGCAATTGGACGAGAAGCACGGGATATGCTGGGCAAGACACACTCGAACATCGAAGTCATCCGTCCCATGCGTCACGGTGTTATTGATGATGATGAAGTTGCCGAAATCATGATTCGCAGTCTTCTTCGCCAGGTGACTGCCAATCGAATCATGCGTCCACGTGCGATTGTCTGCGTACCTTCCGGAGTTACGAAATCGGAAAAACGGATCATTCGTGATGCCGCAGAACATGCGGGCTGCCGTGAGGTTCATCTCATCGCAGAGCCGATGGCTGCTGCACTGGGTGTTGGACTACCAGTTGGTGAAGCTGTGGGAAGTATGATCATTGATATTGGTGGTGGTACGACAGAAATCGCAGTTATCAGCCTCTCCGGGATTGTCACTGATACAAGCATCCGTGTCGGTGGTGATGAGATGGATGAAACCATTCTCCAATTCATGAGAAGAACGTACAATCTTCTCATCGGTGATCGTATGGCTGAGGAAATAAAGAGAATGGTGGCTTCCGCTGTTCCGCTGGAGCAGGAAGTTTCCATGATCGCCAAGGGACGTGATCTTGTTGCCGGTATCCCAAAATCAATTGAAATTAATTCGGTGGAAATACGCGAAGCTATCGCTGAACCTGTCAGCCAGATTGTAGACGCTGTAAAGCTTTCCCTTGAAAAAACTCCACCCATGCTTGCTGCAGATATACGTGATCGTGGAATTATTATTACTGGTGGTGGTGCGCTTCTCAAGGGACTGGATCAACGTTTACGTGAAGAGACAAGCCTTCCCATCAGCCTGGCGGAAGACCCGTTGACCTGTGTGGTACGTGGGACTGGTGTTGTACTTGACCATTTCGAGAAGTACGAATCCGTATTATTAAAACACTAACCTTAACTTCCCATGAATTTTTTGTGGCTGCTTTCACGATTCCAGGATGTAATTGCCCTGATCGTGGCAATTGCCCTCTCTCTCGTGTTAATGAATTCCTCAGAACACAAAGCAGCAGATCGTTTCCGTGATGGTCTGCAGGCGGTTATTTCTGTCGTAACCGCACCAGTCATGCTTGTTCCTCGTACGATTACTGTCTGGAATGAAAATAAACAGCTACGTGAAGAAGTTATCCGCCTACAAGGGGAAGCTGATAAATGGCGCGATGCAACCCTTGAAAATCAACGTTTACGGAAGCTACTCGAATTCAAGCAGGGCACTCAATATGAATACCTCGCAACAGAAGTAATCGCAAGAGATCCTGCGCCAAACCTGAGCGCGCTGGTTCTGAATAAAGGCGAAAAAGATGGAGTAACTACTGGACTCGCTGCAGTTACCGCGGATGGATTGGCGGGGGTGATATTTAACACGAGAAAGTCTGCCAGCACGGTTCAGCTTGCTACAGATCGCAGCTTTGCTGCCAGCGCACGAGTTGAGAGAACACGTGCAAACGGCATTTTACGTTGGCATAGCGGTCATATCCTCGAGCTTGATGATGTTCCCAAAAATCTTGATGTCAAAGAAGGTGACCGAATTGTAACCAGCGGTCTTGGTGGTGTGATTCCCGCTGGTATTCCGGTTGGTGTGGTAAACTATATCAGTAAAAGCTCCGGTCAGATTTTCCAGAATATCCGTATCAAACCATTTGTGAAATTTGCGTCCCTTGAGGAGCTTTTTATTCTTGTCCCGATAGAAACTGATAGCATGAGTGTCACAGTAAGTGAGGAGCAGGATCAATGAAAAATCGTATCCTCTTCCTTATTCTGCTGTCATCAGTGATACTTCAAGCAACCATTGTCCCATATATGACAATAGGCTGGTTTCGCCCGGACATCACACTGTTGGTTATCATCTGGATTTCGGTAAGAAAATCAACTGTGCATGGCATTATTGCCGGGTTCATCGCCGGACTTCTGGTGGATGCATTTAACACTCAATTTATGGGACTTTCAAGCCTCACATACAGTATAACCGCCTTCATTATCGGCAGAATTTACACCAACGATATCGCTATGATTGTCCCCCGTTGGATTCAGGTTTCAGGGCTGGGTGCTTTTGTCTTTTCGATCCTTTTTGCGTTCTTTTATTCCCTGGACAGCACTCCTTCATTCACGCAGCTTCTCTTCAAGCATACCGTCCCCATGGCGCTCTACACCTGGAGCATTGCTATTCTCTGGGGGCTCAGTCCGATTTACGAGAAACGATAGCCGATCATGAGTGAAACAGCACAATTCTCAAGACTGCGTTTATTCTTCCTCATCTTCATAATGACTGTGTTCTTTCTCATACTGAGCTATCGTCTTCTACGCCTGCAGGTGATGCAGTCAGAAACCTACCTGCAACAATCTGAGACGAATCGTATGAGGATTGTTGAAGTCGCACCACTGCGTGGTCTGATGTTCGACAGGAATCAAAACCTCCTCGTAGATAATTATCCCTCTTACGAACTTATGGTCGTCCCTAAAGCGATACATGAAAATCCAGCAGCCAAGGACACCCTCCTCGCTCTCATCGGATTGGAGGAAGAGGAATTTGATCGACGTCTCGGTCGCATCAGAAAAAATCTCTACAAGCCTGTCCGTATCCTGCATGATGTCTCTTTTTCACTTTATGCCGCTATAGAGGAACGCAAAATTTATCTCCCGGGGGTGTCTTTTGAAGTCCATCCCAAACGTGCATATCTCTACAATCTGCTCACACACACTTTGGGTCATATAGGCGAATTGAAGGAGTCCGATTCGCAGAGACGCAGGGGTCTCGAAGCTGGGGATATCATCGGACTCAGTGGAATCGAACAGGTCTGGAATGACTCTCTGATGGGGAAAAAGGGTTACCTTTATAAAGAAGTTGATGTTGTCGGTAGAATCATCGGCGATATCCCCAATGTTGCTCCCATCCCACCAGTTGAAGGTGCTGATATCATTCTCTCCATCGATCTGGAGTTGCAGAGGTATTCTGAAGAGCTACTTGGCGAAAATCCCGGCTCTGTGGTCGCAATAGAACCCGCAACTGGTGAAGTCTTGGTACTTGCATCAAAACCAGATTATCCACCTGAAACCTTCGCTAATGTTCTGACCCAGGAACAATGGAAAGCATTACAGGAAGACCCAGATACTCCCCTCATTCATCGTGCAGTTCAAGGTGTTTATCCGCCTGGTTCTATTTTCAAAATGGGCGTTTTAGGTGCTGGATTGCAGACAGCAACAATTGATACCAACTGGTCTGTAACGTGTGTTGGCGGATATCAACTCGGAAGACGTTGGTTCAAGTGTTGGAATAAAGCCGGTCATGGTGAAGTCAAACATCGTACTGCCATTGAATCGTCATGTGATGTCTATTTTTACCTTCTCGGTTTGAAGTTGGGAATCGATAAATTCCACACTCAGCTTTCTCAATTCGGATTCGGATCGAAGACTGGCATTGATCTTCCTCATGAATCGGAGGGTCTCCTGCCCAGTGGACAATATTTTCGCAAACGATATGGTGAAAACTGGAGTGAGGGTCACCTTTTTAACATTGCGATTGGACAAGGTGAAGTGCTGGTGAGCCCGCTCCAGGCAGCAGTCTACACTGCGTGTCTTGCAAATAATGGCTGGTGGAAAACACCTCATCTTGTGAAGGGCACAAAACATGGTGAAACAATTTTCCCTGTGGATGAAGTTGAAACTCATAAGGTTTCCCTCGACTCGGAAGTTATCGATATTCTGAGGAGAGATATGTTACGAGTGACTGAAGGTCCTCGTGGTACTGCCAAATGGCTCTATGACCCACGAGTTCAGGTCGCAGGAAAAACCGGTACCGCACAAAATGCTGGCGAGGATCATGCTTGGTTTGTCGCATTTGCGCCTTATGATGATCCGAAAATCGCGGTGGCAGTATTAGTTGAATTTGGTGAACATGGCTCCACCGCCGCTGCACCCATAGCTTACAAAGTCATACGTAAACATCTTGGTCTGGATGAGGAAACATGGCAACAGTACCGTTGGAAAATCATCAGAGAGCAACAAGCTGCGCGTGAAGCCTTGGAAGAGACACCACAGGAATGATTTACAAAATCTAGATGGCCCGATGCTCTGCGTCGGGTCTAAAGCACAAACACTATTAGATTTCCCGATGCTCTGCGTCGGATCTAATGAACAAACACTGTATGATACTCTGATGCTCTGTGTCGGGTCTAAAGAAAAATAACTGACAACCTTGTAACTTACACTACCAAAAGATGAGAATTGGTCAACGCAACATAGAATGGATGCTTCCCCTGCTTACCCTCCTGCTTCTTGCAGTCGGTCTTGTCGCGCTCTATAGTGCGTCTGATGCCGCTGGTGTTGACTATTTTAAACGTCAGTTTATCTATCTTGGCATCGGTACTTTTCTCTTCATCCTCCTGGCGTTAATTCCTTATCGAATTATCTTCGCGTTTTCCTTTATCTTCTATACGATAGTTCTGATGTTGCTCGTACTGGTATTGCTGGTCGGAACGGGACCCACGGGAAGATGGCTGGGAGTTGGTGCATTTCATATCCAACCTTCCGAGCTGGCAAAACTTGCGGTCATTCTCGCGTTGGCACGTTTTCTCTCAGATTCGCGCAATGATATACAACAATTTCGTCACCTGGCAGCGTATGCTTTCCTTGCAGCGTTACCATTTGGATTGATTCTCATCGAACCAGACCTCGGCACCTCACTTGTCATTCCCTTCCTAGCCGCTGCCATAGCGTTCTGGGGTGGCATTCCAATGCTGACAGTTGTGCTCGTACTATCGCTTCCAACTGTAATGATCTCCAGCATCAATCCGTATGCACTGGTTGCTGTGATCGGTGGGATTGTCTTGTATGCCTATCTGGCTGGGGTACGGATCAGTCTTGCGCTTGTCTGGGGTATTGCTGCAGGGTTCTTCGGCTGGTTGACACCTGTGCTCTGGAACCAGCTCCATGACTATCAGAGGCAACGTCTGCTAACATTCATCAACCCTGAAGTCGATCCACTCGGTGCGGGGTACCAGTTGATTCAGTCAAAAATCGCTGTTGGTTCTGGACGGTTTTGGGGCAAAGGATTCATGGAGGGCTCACAAACACAGGGTGGTTTCCTGCCTGAACAGCATACTGATTTTATTTTTTCAGTCATCGGCGAAGAATGGGGATTCGCAGGGACAATTATCGTAGTGGGTTTGTTCTGGTTGCTGGTGGTACGTTTGCTTTACCTGGCGTTAAAGGTTGAATCAGGCTTCTCGAGCTATGTCTTACTCGGTGTCGCTACCACTCTCGGTTTCCAGGTCTTCGTAAACATAGGCATGACCACTGGTATCATGCCTGTCACAGGCTTGCCACTACCTCTAATTTCGTATGGTGGATCAAGTCTCCTTACTCTGATGATGATGTTGGGCATCTCAACTGGAATGGGTGCTCGCTGGAAGGGAAGAGGTTAGTAGCAAAATCGCTGTATGCAAATATGGTGTTAGCTTGTCACAAAGAATCCCCTGTCCGAGAAAGTTGCTTAGAACTATTGTAATTAAATGGTTTGTGAACTCCCAAACCCGTAGACTCTGGTTGACTCCTTGCAGTTCAACTTATTATTATTAGCGCACTCGCGCCATTAGCTCAATTGGTAGAACAGCGGACTCTTAATCCGTTTGTTCGGGGTTCGAGTCCCTGATGGCGCACTAAAGAAATCAAAGGGTTACGATAGATTCGTAACCCTTTAGTTTTTCGATTGCCGCTATTTTGCCGTCTTCCACGAATTGCGTTAATTGAATGCCGTTAAGAACGAGTGGAACACAGGAAATATTGAAACTCACAGGATAAAGACACAAAGGGAATTTATATTTACTGGTTCTTGGAATTATCGTCGCATATTAAACTGTTTACTGTTTTTGTTATCTGGATTTTCGATATACGGCAAGTTCCTCGAATCTTGCCTTGGAGTCGGACCTGGAACGATTAATATCAATACCTTTCTGGATACCAGCTAGCAGCACGTTGACATGATGCGATAAGACAAGGTTTTCGATAATCTCTTTAGTAAGGATAGTTGCATTGCCCCAAGCTATTCTTTCTAATGCGCCTCCAGCCAGTTCTTGCCGTATCCAGATTCAACAACTAACGGTACGCTTAGTTTCATTGCATTTTCCATTTTATCTTTTGCCCAAGCTGCTGCGTCATCCACTTTATCCTCATCCATTTCCATGACAAGTTCATCGTGCACCTGCAGGAGTATTTTATATGGTAGCTTCTCCCGTTTCAGGGAACGGTGCATCTGGATCATTGCCAGCTTGATCAGATCTGCTGCGCTTCCCTGCACGGCAGTTGCGATGGTCATCCGTTCATACTGCTGACGGATATTAAAATTGCTCGAATGCAGTTCCGGCATGGGACGGCGTCGTCCGAGGATGGTCGATACAAACCCCTCATCCCTTGCCCGCTCGATCAGTTCATCGATGAACTTTTTGACACGTGGATAAGCACCAAAGTAGCCATCGATAAATTCGCGTGCCTCATTTCGGCTGATCCCGAGACGGCTGGATAACCCAAACTCACGCATCCCGAAGAGCACGCCGAAGTTCACTTCTTTCGAGGCACTGCGCTGCTGTTTGGTAACTTCTTCAGGGGCGACATTAAATATCTTCGCTGCAGTCGCACGGTGGATATCATGCCCAGCGACAAAATCTTCAATCATCCCCTTGTCACCAGAAAGGTGAGCCATCATACGCAGTTCAACCTGGCTGTAATCTGCACTGAGCAGCACTTTTCCTTCATCTGCGATAAATGCACGACGTACCTGGGAACCCTCTTCAGTGCGTATCGGGATATTCTGCAAATTTGGATCATTTGAGGAGAGCCTGCCCGTAGCAGCAACTGCCTGGTTGTAGCTGGTATGAATCCGTCCAGTTTCAGGATGAACAAGCTGCGGGAGGGCATCGATATAGGTTCCCAACAATTTCTGCAGCATTCGATGTTCCACCAGTTTGGCTGGCAGTGGATCAAGAGGGGCAAGTTTCTCGAGGACACTATGGTCAGTAGAAAATCCGGTCTTGGTCTTCTTCGCGAGTTTGGTTGGGAGGTTCAACTTCTCAAATAGGATATGAGAAAGCTGTTTGGGGCTGTTGAGATTGAAGGCAGTACCTGCTAATTCATGGCACTCTTTTTCAATCTCTTTCAAACGAATATGGTGCTTTTCGCTCAACTCCTTGAGATAGTCGACATCCAACTTGATGCCGTTATGCTCCATCTGGAGTAGGACATCTGAAATGGGCTGTTCTACTTCCTCCAGCAAATCCTTTAAGCCTGCACTTTCCACCTTTGGTTCCATCTCCTGGCAGAGACGCAAGGTTACATCTGCATCTTCGCACGCATATTTGGTGATCAGATCGAGTGGGACTTTATCCATGGTAATCTGATTTTTTCCAGTGCCGATTAACTCTGAGGTCTCGATTTTCTGGATTTTGAGATAGTTTAGCGCCATCGCATCCAGGTTATGTGCACGTGCGCCAGGATTGAGCAGGTAATCTGCCAGCATGGTGTCGAAACTCAATGGTGCTACTTCTACTCCATGACGTTTTAACACCATAAAATCATACTTCGCATGTTGAGCAATTTTTGCCGGTCCACCTTCCAGCACGGGACGCATCATCTCAAGTATACGATTGGTTGTTTCGACACACTCCTCGAGCGGATGTCCAAAATCACTCGGTAGCTGGTCGGGGAAAGCGAAATAATTCACCGGGATGTAGTACGCTTTTCCAGTATTGATGGAGATACTAATCCCCACCAGCGTAGCTCGCATGGGGTCTTTGGAAGTGGTTTCGGTATCGATGGCGAAACGAGAACATTTTTCCATCTCTTTGATCAGCTTTTTCAAGCTATTCTCAGTAGTGACGGCTGTGTATTTCACCTTGCCGGACTGGCTGTCTATGGTTTGAGGATCAACATCGAGGTAACGGAAAAATGTTTTGAACTCTAGCTCGAGGAATAGATCGCGTAATCTGTCAGATTTCCACTCCCCGATTGACATTGTGGTCACATCCGCATCGATGGGCACTTCCGTCCGAATGGTCACCAGGTCTTTCGACAACATCGCCTGTTCACGAAACTCCGCCAGATTCTCGCCGATTTTTCCACCAATATCAGCATGATGATTTAACACACCCTCGACGGTATCGTACTCTTTCAAGAATTTTATGGCAGTTTTCATTCCAACCTTTGGCACACCGGGTACGTTGTCCGAACTGTCACCCGCCAGTGCGAGAACATCAATGACTCTTTCAGGACGTACTCCAAACACTTCCTCAACACCTGCGGGATCGAACAAGTCCACATTATCAAGGCCACGTTTGATGTTGTAAAATTTCACCTTATCGGTAACCAACTGGTAGTAATCTTTATCTCCAGTCACCAGAAAAACATCATATCCCTCTTCCTCGCCCTGTTTCGCTAGTGTGCCGACCAGATCATCCGCCTCATAGCCAGGTAGAATCACTTTTGTCAGCCCGAGGGCGTCAATGACCTCATCCATACGTGGGAGCTGAAGAGCCAGTTCTTCCGGCATTTTTTCACGTGTGGCTTTGTATTCAGCGTGGATATGGTGACGAAAAGTCGGTTCTTTGGAATCATAGACAACGGCTAAAAGGTCAGGTTTTTCACGTTCGATCAAACCGAGCAGGATCGATGTAAAGCCAAAAACTGCGCTGACATTTTCGCCTTTGGAGGTGAAGAGAGGATTACGTGCCATAGCGAAGTGGGCACGGTAGATTTGTGCCATGGCATCAATAAGGAATAGACGTTTGGACATTGATTGACTCATTTGTTATAAAGTGCTAAAAAAAATACTACTGAATAGATTCTCCAGGAATGACAGATTGGCCCTGGATTTATCCAGGGTTTAATAGGTCCATTAATAGAATTATTAAACATTGGACAAGTCCAATGCCAACAGTCAAAGCATCTGAGTTGATCCACTGCAACTAAGATTCAACTCAACAATTTTCTGCAAATTACCAGTTGACAAATCGAATAGGTCCATTAATAGAATTATTAAACATTGGACAAGTCCAATGCCAACAGTCAAAGCATCTGAGTTGATCTCCTGAAACTAAGATTCGATTCAACAATTTTCTGCAAATTACCAGTTGACAAATCGAAATAAAATGATATCTTGTTAACCTTCCACTCTCTCAGTAGTTCACAGCTTTTACTCTACTGGTACAGTGGAAATGGTCTTTATCGATGAGCATGAAAAGGTAGCAAGTTTGCATGGAAACATCAATGAAATTGACGTGCAATTATTTTTCTATTGCTCAGTCATTCGGGCTCAGAGAATGTGACCTATCTGTTTGATTCTCTCATTCTATTTCCTATATATTTACAGTTCTGCAAAAATTCAACGGGAAAATACATGCGTCCTACCATACCTCAAGTGAAAAGCAATGCTACCGCCATCCGTAATATCAACACCGTATTCCTCGATATCGATGGTGTTCTTATGCTTGGCGAACTCCCGATTCCTGGAGGTACTGCAACGGTTAAACGGCTTCGGTCGTTAAAGTTACGAGTGGTTTTCGTTACCAACACCACTCGTAAACCACGTCGTATGATCCATGAGCAATTGATCAAGCTCGGTTTTGATGTCGATATCAACGATGTCATTTGCCCGACAGTGATCGCACGTGAACGTATCATGCGTATGAAAAAACCGACTGCAGCGCTGTTTCTTAACGAAGATGTATTCGAGGATTTTGAGGGGTTGAAGATCAGCAATACTCGTGCTGGTGCGGTGGTGATGGGTGATCTTGGTGATCAGTTTACACCAGCGGTACTGGATGATATCTTCCGTCTCGTCTTCAGTGGCAGTGAATTAATCGCTCTGCAGAAGAATCGGTACTGGCGTGATGCTGAAGGTTTACGTCTCGATCTCGGACCTTATGTTGCTGCTGTAGAATATGCCACTGGTAAAATGGCAGATGTGGTTGGCAAACCTTCTCCGGGTTTCTTCCGTGGGCTGCTCACACGTTACCGTGTCCGTCCCGATAACGCCCTCATGGTGGGTGATGACATTGAATCGGATGTTATGGGTGCGCAACGATTGGGGATTCGCAGTGTTCTGGTAAAAACGGGTAAATATGACCTTGATTTTGTCAAACGTACCGGCATCAAACCAGAAGGCATTATCCCCTCCATCGCAGACCTCTGCCCGATTTTGGGGATTGATACCTGACGACATAGGCAATATAGCAAGTAAAAATATAAGCCCTCTGGTCGATAACCCGAGGGCTTTTGATTGATAGACCTTTTCGGAGACATGACTGCTCATAGCGTCGCGGTCTACATTATCCGTAGATATTGCAGTTACAATACATTCAGAATTACATAAATTATTTCACCACAGCGTGGTGAGATTTGTGTAGCCCCGGCGTGTAGCGAAACGGAACCCGGGGAGCATAAGCAACCAAGTTCCCTGCCTCCCACCGTTCCGCGACATCGTAAGATGTTGCGGAAATCGTATTAACATATTTGAATTGCAGGATCAGCGTACGTTGCCTCCTGACAGTCTTAGTGCTATATTACAGTGCCATCAAAGCCACCATTTGTGAGAACACCACACTTGAGGTCTATCCCCGCCAGGTGTGGAGTCAAATCTCTCTGGGGGATTTCCATGAGTTGCCAATACTTACGCTTCGAATTCATGCTTAAATGTTTGCTTCGCATTGTGTCTCCTTCAAAATTACATGTTTTTCTGCTTTTCCCATTCCTGCTCTTGTCATTCACTACTTACTCCCAGACTGAAGTATCGGGTGATGTGAGCGGACGATGGACGATTGATGGCAGTCCATATCTTGTAACAGACACTGTCGTTGTTCAGGCTAACGATACTCTTTGGATTGATCCCGGTGTCGAGGTTCGGTTTCTGAACCAGGATGAACGTGAGACAGAATTTATTGTGGTTGGAACCTTGAATGCCCTGGGAACAGAAGATGATTCAATAAGGATCACCTCTGAAGGCAGTTTTTTTTCACAGCTTGGGCAATCGCACGGATATGTTGACCAGGCTCGGGAATCTCATCCCACAATCAGGCTTCACTATTGTGTGCTTGATTCATTAAGAAATGGAATCCGGTCTTATTACGGGAGGTTGATTCTACATCATACAAGGGTAAAAGCCAATAGAGGTTGGTCAAGCCATAGTATTCAAGATTCTATAACATATTCATCGATTTCAATTGATGTAGTTCTTTGTCCCAGCATCATTATGCAAAACAACCTGGAAACATTTATAGATGCTTCTGGTTCTAATTTTGCTCTTCCAATCACGGGAAACTCGGGTGGTGGAGTTCATGTTGGCGGCATCGAAATCGAAATATATAACAATGACGATTTTAGCATCATTGCATCGAATTCCAACCTGCATATTTTTGATAACCGACTGAAAAGAGTTTCCTTAGACGGTTGTGATGTCGATATCCACGACAATTATTTTAATTCCCATGATCGAGTTCCGAACTTTTTTGAGCTATATAATTGTTCAGCACGTATAGAAAACAATGAAATATACACAAGGCATTTTGTTTCGCTTGATCTAGTAGGGGAGAATAATCTAGTAAAAAACAACTTAATTACCTCTAGTTTAGATTGTGAAGCAGAGTACTGTGATATTGTATCAAATACAATTCTGGGTAGCATATTTCATGCGCGTGGGAACCTTCTAATAAAAAATAATATTATTTACACTCGCAATGCAATGAATGGAATATTTTTTGATCCCGGTGAAGGAAACTGGCGACCTATTGAGTATAACAGCTTTTACGGTTGTGAATCAATAATGAGAAGGGATGAGCATAACCAGTATTTGGGTGAAGGTAATTTTCGCGCAGATCCATTTTTTGCCAGTGTTGATCCATTCAATCAAAATTACGGTGACAGATTAGAATTCAATGCTAATCTGCTTGCGAACTCCCCTTGCATAGATGTCGGTGATCCCGATCTTCCCCTTGATCCTGATGGTACGCGAGCTGATATCGGTGCATTTTTTTATGACCAATCAAGGAACAACTCCCCGATACTTACCAGCCCGATTCGGATGACCATACCGTATTCTTCCACTTTGACATATCGAGCAACGGCAATTGACGATGAAGGCGCACTAAACTTTCAGTTTCTTGATTTACCCGATTGGTTCCAGCATCAGGGTGGGGAGCTGGATTGGGTGTCTGGAGCTTCAACACTGCATTTTCCATCTGTAAGAAGAGGGTTCCAGTTCAACGTTGTTGTCATGGATGACCAGGGATTAACTGACACCAGCCTGGTTCAAGTTGGGTTGGAAGGTGTCTCAACACTGGCAGGGGTAGTTACCGGCACACTCCACAAAGAACTATCGCCCTATATCGTCGTTGACAATGTAATCGTTCCCGAGAATGACAGCCTTCTTATCGAACCTGGAGTTGATATCTACTTCAGGTATTCTGGATTAGAGACTTTACCGTTCCAAATCAAAGTATACGGTAAACTCAATGCAATTGGAACTGTAGAAGATAGCATTTCCGTAGCATGTGAAGAAGAACACTCCAACAATGACCCTTACAGTTTCCATATTCTATCTGAGAACGACACCTCATTCTTCGAATATGTTGATTTCAGCATTGTTAATGGTACAGGAATTTTTGCCGATTCTGGTTCGGCTGCTATTGTAAGAAATTCGGATATTAGATTCCTTGATTCTAGAATTTGTGTTCTGGTAAAGTCAAATAGCTTTGTAAAAGTTGATAGTTGTTCGTTTTATGAGAATCGCAGTGGTTACCCCATTATTAGCGTTGAGGACAGTTCCAGCCTGATTGCAACAAATTCCCGTTTTTTTTATTTAGATGATGTATCCTTTGGTAAGATTGATATCGAAAATGATTGTAACGTGGAGTTCGTTAACTGTGAATTTGATGGTTTCAGGATTACCAGTGAGAATTCGCAGCTGGAATTACTTAACAGCAAACTATCAAATGAATCTCGAGTAATTCTTGAAGATGGTAGTACTGGGTTGCTTTCAAACAATCAATTCGTTCAAAACAGCTGGGTGGAATGCCTGGAAAGTACGATGC
>JAIOHU010000010.1 GCA_019912845.1 bacterium | reverse complement strand
CAACTATGAAACACTAGAAGAACGAGTATGTACAGCACTAAAGAAAATGATGAAAAATGAACCAGAAGTTGCTTCAATATGCAGAGTAGCATGAGACATTATTTCAAAGAAACAATATAGAGCAGGTGTTTATGTAACCCCAGCAATTTGGGGCTGTTGAATGTACTCTCAATCCGGAGCAGAAAGCTGCACTTGTTGTACGTTTTGATCGAGTTGCCACAGAGCCAATGCTTGACACAGGCATGATGATCGTAGTTCCGTTGAACGCTCCTGGTCTCCTTGCGGGTTGACCGCTTCTTGAAAATCTGAACCAGGCTGTCGGGCTGTTCGACGCGCGAATACTTGTCCAGGATGCGTTCAAAAACACTGGTCCCGAATCGGGACGACTTGAAAAGAATGTTACTGCAAATCTCTGTCTGACTCAAGTACCAGTCATGTTGAAGTTGCGATGGACGGGTCGAATAGGTTCCCTTCGCAAAACGGAACAACTGACCCATCCAGAAATGGATCCGGGACAACACATCTTTTCCGCTTAATGAAAAGGCGATCTTCTGGACTGCGTCTAGATCATCGACCCAAGTGAAAGAGTTCTTCTGCATCCGGTACACGATGCCCTGTCTGTCAAGCTGCAAACGTACCGCATTGTGGCCGTTGAAATAGAATTCGGCATTGAAGGGAAAGTAGGTGCAAAGCTTCAGATAACAAGGGCCACCGAGCAACTGATCGTGAAAATAAATGTAATAATGCTTCACTAGTTTGCTGCATTTGTACAACTTGTCAAACGATCGCCGTTCTTCTTCGCCAACGTGCGTGTAGCAAATGATTGTGACCGTTCCATGTCCGCGATGATGCTGTAGATGAAGTTGCCTTTCCGCCTGTCATTCTTCCGCACAAATTGCTTTTCCACATACTCCTGCTTCGCGCGCCGTTCCGACCGCCATCCACCGATGGCCACCACAGGATGTCTATCCCTTCGCGCTTCGCAATCTTTTCAACATAAGCGTTCAACTGATCTGTGAAAATACGCATCACACCATTGGTGAATTTGCGGAAACCGGCAGCACGAAGAAACCGGATCAGCCCGCCTTCACAGAATAGATGGTGGATATACCCGCGCACAATTACACGGTCAAAACAACTGTAAATGCCGTGAAGATGATCGCCAAACTGGGTGGTGAATGCATTGTTCATAGCCCGATCCGAGGTTGAGAAGCCGAATCGTTTTCAGTAAGGAATCAAACAGAAGAATGCAAGAGAGGAGAAGAGGTAATACAAACGAGAGACAATCAACTCAGAATTGGAACTTCAGTTCGGTATTTATTCAAACTGAAAATGTGTCCCAGGTTAACTGAAACTTTTCAAGCTATTATTTAAGGTTAATCCGGTTTTTGTGTACTTTCGGATCGAGTCTTCTGTAGATGTTGCCAGTACAGGTTTTCAGCGACTGATCCCCAGTAAAGGAGGAACACACAGTGGAAAATCCTTGACAGGGAAAAGTCGCGAAACAGCTTGTGAATAGACGGGTTGAAAATAAAGTGGTTGAGATCACACTTTCGTCAAATCCAACGAATAACTGTAAAGACCACAAACTCCACCGACAACCTATCTTTCTTTTTTTTAACCCGTTATAAGCTCTGTTCTTTCAGAAGTATGCAAGACTCGGATGAACCTTATTTAAATACTCTTTTTCTTCGAATCGTCCATTCGATCGGAGCAAACACACCCTGCGGATGAAAAGAGCCGAATCCCGGCATGTTGCCCAGGGCACTACAAACAAAGTATTTAACATTTGCAAATGTGTTTTCAATTCCCTTTACAAGATTTCTCTCGTCTGCTTGACTTATCATCCAGTTACGAACCATGGCTGATTGATTTCCTAAGTTTCTCGAGATTGGAATATGATCATCTAAATCAAAGACATCCCATTTTGTAAGTACTACTGCTAATGGAACTTTGAATTGTCTATTGCTTCCAGTTTTCATGAAGCCTTTCAACACGCTGACCATCCTGGCGAACAAATCTTGGGGGTGAACGGTACTTGGTGAAACTTCACCACTCACCAGTGCTAACTGTGATTCATATTTCTCATATATTTTTGGCAGTGAAAAGGGATCAATAAGAAAAAGTAGCCCACTAGTGTCATTCAGATAATTATGTCTGCGCAAATCAGTACTGTTTTCAAAAACTTCACCTCCAGGATCATATAGATAAACTAACCCGTCTGTCATATCCAAATCATACTTTCGATGTACTTGTATAAGCACAGCTTCTGGCGGAGCGACACGAGTTTTCAGGATTGGGACTCCAGCTTCGTAATCGTCAATGAACCTACGAATGCGTTCATTTCTGGGACTATCAGCCAAAAAAGCTTTTCCACCTAGATCCAACATCTGTTTTCTAATTGCAATATAGGATCCGATCAAAAAAGAACTTTTACCCGCTGAAGCTCCTCCAAAAAGAGGTACGTGTACATTCTGGGTCTGACCAATTGATTTAGAAAGGGAATAATTGCAAAAAGGACAACTTGCATTCAGTTTTGATCGTCCCAGAATAAATAACGTAGGAAGTAATTTTGAACATTCACAACGTCTGACAAATATACCATATTTTCCGGGTATCAATTCGGAATGTTCGATAGCACAGGAATCACATGAATAAGTTGGAATGGCAATGTGTTTGTAACAAGAAGGACAAACTAACTGAATACCACGAATTAATAGAAGGAACCATTCAATTCCTCTCAGAATCATGGCAATAATGACTGCGACAAAGGAAACAAGTGCGAACGAAAGACTGAAACCTAGAGCAACCAAAAGCACGGTACTTCCCATAAATAGAATTGGCAGTAGAGAGGAAACAGCTAGAGTTAACATAAGAGGCCAGGTCAGTATCCAGCCCTCTGCCATAGCGACAATTGGACCTATACAGAAATACAGGACCGAATTGCTTATCCATTCCCAGCAACTGGAAATAAATCCCTTCAGGTCAAAAAATGCATCTCGAAAAAAGTAATTTATATATGCAGGCTGGTTTGAAGATAAGTTTCGCGGATGAGTCTTCCAGTGATTTTTGTGGAGTCCAAGAACAAACACAAAGAGAAATACACGGGCAATTCCAAGAAATACAACAAAAAGGCTTATTTCCCAAAATGGAGTATCTGAGATGTATAAACCAACACTGGATGATACAAGCAATTGATGGTACAATGACGATGCAATAAAATTTTCAGGCGAGAAAACAAGGACATATTGAGTGCAGCTAAAAATAAAATCGGTTATAGCTTCAAACCATTTGGTCTCAATTTCATTATGTAATATACGGAAGAATTGGCCTCCACTGATTAGCGTGATGGTGCCCATTGAGAGGGTTACTATAAGGCTACGAAACCAATTGGAAGGAAAACTTATTTTAAATGTATCCAGTGTTGCACGAATGAGAATAAAACCAGCCCAAAATAGCGATACTATTTGCAATCCGAGGAGTATCGGAATAAAAAGAAAACTAAAAAACAGGTATATGCAAATAAGATATACTATTATTGCAAGTATCACAAGAAAAGGCATAGTTAATCCTCCTCATCTCGCTGAAATAAATTTGTGATGTGATTTCGAATATCAGAAAATTTACTTAGAATACTACTTTTAGGTAATTCTAATTCATCTTGAATATCTTCCCAGTTATTCTGGAATGCCTTATGGTTTTGAAGTCGTTTAAATAATTGTCTCGATAATAGTTTATCGCGTTCTTCCAATCCAATCAGAACTTTGGCGATGAAGGGTTTGATAATCTTTTTTGAACCCAGAAGGTACTGAACTAACTCTACATATACGTTCATCAAATTTCGATCATTTGAATCTACCTTTGCAATTTCAGATTGTGTCGCCGAAATTAATCCTTCAGTTGCTGCTGAAAATTGGAAAAATGAAGGTGGTAGCTTTCTAATCACCTCTCTTTGATTCTTTGCACTTATAACCTTGTCCCAGAAATCAGTTGTCAATTTTTCAATCACGACCAGTTTACTAAATTTCTTCTGGCAAACGGAAAGATTTTCTGCAATCGCACTAAATTCTTCCGGATCACTTACTACAGATAATTTTGATATATTCGTTGCCAATAAAAACACATATTTTGCTGCCTTGTTATTCCCGTGATTTTCTTCCTGTAGCGGTACTTTTAAAAGTATCTCGGAAAAGGCGTAGACGTAGTGCGAGTATTCTCTTTTTCCTACTATTCCTTGTATCATCCGACTCAAAAATCCTGAATCAGTAAGATGTTTTAGTTCGACGCATCTCAACACCTCCAAAAATTCTTCAGGATTTGAAGGAAAGTTTTCACCAAATAGAGTCAGTGTTCGGTCAAGAATGTTTTGTTCTGTTTTTGAAGTTTTGAGATTGGGTAGAACTTTTTCTGTAAACTGTTTGAAAGATTGAATTTTATTTTTTGATTGGATAAGTGAGTATACTAATTGTATCCTATCCAGTCGATCGTGATGTGCATAGCGTAAAGCTAAATCTATCCTTATATCTGATAGTTTCTGCGGAGGAAATTGTTTAAGGTATTTTTTTATCTGCTCACGTAAACTAAATATGCCTTTCATCTCCTCATATCTGAAGGTGAACTCCACCAACATAAATAACTGTTGATCAAAGCTATCACTATTTGAAACCAGTCTTTTTGTGGTCGAATGAAGGATGGACTCAATTTTATTGATATTTGCTTGTTGCAAATACACGGGAATGGGAGGCAACAAATCTTCTGATTGCTTCACATTAAGCCACCAAATGAATGCAGCTTCAATAAGTCTTCCACGCAAAGCAGCTTTGGAGTTCTTAATGATATTTTGTATTTCAATTGCTCCAATTTTATTTTTTTCAATTTTTTCAATATTGTTTCGAAATTCTTGTAGATGGAAAGCAATGATTGAGTCACCAAATTCCGATTGCCTTACAAGAATATTAGAAATCTGACTATCGCTTAAATTTTCATTTTCAAGAAGCCGATCAACAATTTTAGCTAACCAAATACCTTTCCAATCTGCCACAGGCAATTCTGCACGAAACAGATATTCAGCATCTTCAAATGATAATTCCTTTTTAATCCACAAAGCAGACCAAATGTTGTTAAATCCGGTTACATCTTTTTTATCAATGCCAGAAACAATTTCAATAACATCTTTGGGAGATATATCTTCAGGGAATTTTAGAAATTTTTGAATCTGTTGAGGTGTGGCAGACACTGTAATCCAATCATGAACTATTGACACAAACTCAGGAACGGTGATCAGACGCTCACTCATCTCTTCGAGTTCACTCTGTTCCAGGGTAGTTAGGAAGTCTCGCAATGCGTTCCAAGTGTATTTCTTATTGGAGCCCATGAACAAAATGGCACGATCGGAGTTATTCGTTTGTTGGATGTCTGGGAATATTACACTCTGCAATAGATCAACACCACACTCTGATTCAAGATCGATTGCATCTAATTCCAGCAAAAAAAGCGCATATTTTACTTTTTGGCAAGGATCAATTATCGCCTTAAACCTGTCAAATCCCAAGAGTGCTATCTCTTTTTCAGCCGGCTTCTCACATCGAACTTCTTCACCCAATCGTGATTTTAATTTATCAACATCTACTTGCCTTGATAGTGGAATCCAAGCCAAGAGCAAATCATTAAGTAGAACTTTATGGGCTTCTGAATAGAGTGAACTGACTGATAAAGCGATCTTGATGAATTGAACAATTTTTTCAATAGCTTCTTTTATAAGATATTCTTTGTACTCAGCAAAAGAATTTAAAGCATGCTTGAACAGGGATGGGTATCGGTGTAAGATTTCCGGATAATCTATCAAGAAAGAAGCAACACGATAAAAATAGCCACGTCCATATTCACCACTTAGCAGAGAATTCATTAAGATGAGGTCTGTTGGTTCAATTGTATGGTGTGGTACTACATCATGTACACCTTTCTCCAGCTCAAGAAATCCGTTTACACCTGACCACCCATTTTCCTCAAGGACACCGACCATTACCTCTGCCAGGGGATGTGATTTTAAAGGACGTGCAAATCTTTCAGAAATAAAATCAAATATTTTCAAACTGGGATTTATATCAGGATCAGAATATCGGAAAACGGTATTCACGCGTGTTGCAATTAACAAGGCTGAATTTCGTTGAGGATCATATTCATAAGAGCTGAAAGAAACTTTCAGTGATAACCTGCGAGGTAGCAAAGAGGTTGCGGCTGCAATCCAGGAAACTGCCTGTTCATCATCGGTCGTGAGAAGAACAATTTTTCGAGGAGGGCGCACATCTATTGAATCAATGATAAAAGTCAGCATGTCACCAAGAAACCTTATACCATCAGGTATAAGTAATATCTGATTCAATATCGCAGATTCTGTGAGAGTCCCGGCTTCCAGGTGTGGTAATTCAGGAATTTCAGTATCAGGAGACGGTCGGTTTACCCAAAATCTCGATCTCCAAGTGTTTATCGGCAATAATTTATTGCTCTCCAATTGTGCAAATGATCCAATCAAAGCATGGCAAAAATGATTTCCTCCACGAACTCGATCCCCAGAAACAAATTCTTTTCCAACATATTGAATATTTGCAAGGAGATAATCTCCAGATTTGAGTGGAAGATACAGAAGAGTAACCGGATAACTTGAGTGAATTTCCTCTTCAGTGGGCTGTCTGGGTGCATTGTCAGGCGAAGTATAGTCTGCAATAGTATCAAGAACAGCCAATACTTCTGAGCTGATTCCACTGGTCATTGCATTTACCTGAAAGCCCCGGTTTCCAGATAATCCAATATCACAAGAGGTATAGTAATACTGTTTCAGTCCCATGGTTTCCCCCAGATTATTTTCGAACAGTTGTTATAACCTTGAGTTTCCAAAGCAACCATAGCAATGGATCAGCAATTCGATAAGGATTGACACCAAGTTTGAGCGTTCCCGAAGCATCTGGAGTTGATCCAAGTGCTGAAACCGCAAAAAACCCAAAATTCTTGAAATTATGTTCAACTTCTCTGACCATCGCTCCGCTATCACCCAACCAGTCACGTAAATGTGAACGTACCTCATTGCTTACTCGATTGAAGTCATCTTTATCAAATTCACGACCATGCCTTGAAGGTGAAGAAAGAACACTTCCCACAGGTAGCATAGACCCGACTGCATCAAATTTTGAAACAGCGAATGCAAGCGGAATAGTGACTTTTCTATTCATCTTCAACCTGTGAACCCCTCTAATTACGCGCAGAATGTTATTTACCACCTGTGTAGGATTAGTGTTTTCAGAGGGTAGAGGTATACCTGATATTTTATCACGTACAGCTGGTGCCTGGAGTGGATCCATCAGGTAAATTATACCATCGGCTTGAGCAATATACTTAGATTCCAATGTCATCAGATCAACATGATCCAAATCTTCACCAGCAGAATCAAAGAAGACCAGGCTTACTACTTCGAACTTATCCCCTAGTGGTGTCGGTTTTCTTATTTGCAGGCAAAATATCAGTGGTGCTTTTGATCCCGAATGTTTTCGTACTGATCGAGTCGCATTTAGAACTACGCGATCGTTATAGATAGGATCGTAAAACTCTTTGTTATAGCGATTGATAGTATCATCATTTACAGGTAAAAGAGAGGAATCCAGCTTTTCCCCGATCTCCTTTTGCAGGCTATTAAGTAATACTGCAATATAATGGCTTTTGCCTGACTCTTTGGAACCGACAATAGCAAAGTTATAATGTTTAAATTTTCCAATAGTCGCTGGTAATTCATTGTGACATTTGGGGCATATTTTTTTTGTTGTTTCGGTTTTACACTCTGTGCAGGCAACTGCGTCAAACTCCAGACCCATCATGTTTCCCCAGAAACCTTCATCAGGGTCAATTCTTTGCTGAAGATAAATCGGTGTAGCAATGTTGTGATATTCACTGTATTCTTTGTCTTCCGTTGGTGTACAGGACGGATTGATACACCTGAACTGGATAGCAATATCTCGGTACTTCTCAAAACACCATGGACAAACGACATCAGCCATTTTTATCTCCTTTCAGATTCCCGCAAAAAAAACTTGTGTATTTATTCTTCTTGTAACAATTCAAACTTAGTATAGTCAACAGGGTCACTAAAGAATAAAGCTATTTGCTGATTAGTGTGACTAAAGGTCGGTTCTATTTCATATTTTATTTTCTGACTGGCACCAAGATGTGTGGCACAAATAGTTCCAATAATTTTTCCGTCACTGATTTTTGTTGGCATATATTTGTTTCTACAGACGACCAGTATATCAGGAATATACGTAATATTTTTGCTATGAATAATTATTTGATATTCAAATTTATTACTAAATAGTTTTTGTTTAACAAAAACTCGCCAGAATAGAATCGTTTTTATCTTGCTTTCCGATATCCAGTGGATTTTAGTGGGCAGTAAATCGTTCAAGCTTTTTACGTCAGGATTGTCAATAGCGGAGCCTTGTCTAAGTTCGATGAACAACTCCTTAAAACCCTTCAAAGGTAGTTTCAAACCACCTTTCATGTGATATTCTCGATTTGAAATTACCAAGTGGCGAGTAGCAGTATCGTACGTTTCGGAAAGGTCAAATTCACTAAACCTGACACTAACTCTTTTGCAGCCGGTTGGCCATTCCCAACGAATATACAAATCTTTGTCGGTTTCGGATGTTGAAACGTCCTTTATATCACCAATTTTTTCAAAGGCAACAAAGGGTCCCATTCTAGCGAAACCATCATATTCCGTCACTATTCCAATGTAATATAGACCAGGCTCAAGATTTTTGAGACTTGCCCAATTACGCAATCTAGTATCTCCTAATTGCTTCCCAATTGAGGATATTAAGGAACTTGGAAATAGTTCATCCTTTCGATAAGGAAAACCTGAATCACTTTGTATTAAGTATAATTTTCCCCGATCTATTTCGTTCCAGCGAAGCAATACTTTATTATCAGACACATCCAGTGAGAGTTTATCAGTAATCGAGGGAAGGTAATTTGGCTTTGCAGAAGCTGATACACCATTCGATAAGATTATTCTACCAGAACAATCAGTATATTCACATACAATCAGGTAGTAGTACACTGCCCCGTTGATAACCTTTGAATCGCTGAACTTTTGTTTTGCTGCAGGGACATTGACGCCATCAGCTATGTGCAAAGGTTTACGTGTATTTCGAACAACTTTGATCCCTGTACACTTATCAGGTGCGCTCCAGGTAGCTTCTACTTTTCCGTCGCTACCCTTAATCTCAATGTTTTTAATCTCCCTGATTGGAACTATAGCTTCCGTAGTTGTTGCTGGCGCACTTGGAACTGATTCTCGGATCGCTATCACTGAATAATAATAGGATACTCCTGCAATAAGTCCGACTGTATCTCGAACTCGAAGTGATTTTGTTTTCGCAATAACTCTGCCATCTTTCTCACTCGTTGGTGGGCTTCCTTCCTTTCTGACGATGTGATAGGAAATTTCTCCAATTGAGTGTGATGCCAACCAGGAAACTTCGAATTCCTCATCGGTGATCCGTACAGGGGTAACATCTGAAGGGGGATTTGGCGGGCACCTCTTAAGACCATTTTTTGCATCCTTACAATCAATGCAGATACTAAGGATAGTGCTATATAGGTCGAATGCTTCATCAGGATTGACCGATTCAACTTTACTTGCCCGAGCTAATTTTACTGAAATCTCATTCAATGTGGATGTAAGATACTTGCTCCATTCAGATAATAGTTTTCCCGAGAATTCAGTGTTAGATGCGACTGAAAGGGCATCCCTAATTCTTCGATCTGCATCGTATAGATTCTTTTTAGTGATTGGGAGTACGACATTAGTATCAATGCTCTTAATTAGATTGCTGAGGTTTTTCTTTCTTAATTGTTCCTTTTTTCCTGCTAAACCTTCTTTTTCAAGATATTCAATAAAATGTAAACAGAGGTTTAAATCCTTACTACTCTCAGCTTTATCCACCGACTTTAGTAAATTATCTGAAACGGTTTCTCCGTCTACGTCGAATTCGCAATTTGCGCATTTCCTTTGGATGGAGGGATAAAGTTCTAAGCCAAATCCGCAAACCGGACACTCAGTTTGGATATTAACTGTTTTAGATCCGCTCACAATATTATCCGATATTTTTTCTGTAGCGAGCAATAATTTATGTTCAGATTGGTCTAAAAACCATAAATAACTGAGTATAGCATCCTCAGCTAGTATTTTTGCATTCAGAACAAATCAACCACTTGAGGGCCCTATGATATAATACAGTAATCCAATATTATTAACTAATAATCTGAACATAATCTAAGCAAATCTATCCCATGGATCTTTATTTATTCAGGTAATAATAACCATCTTCAAATCGAGTAACAAAATATTCTGATATCTTTCTTGATAATATTAGGGAATCCGCTTGATGCCGAGCAGATGCAATATCATTGTATTGCCCCAAGCGTACACGGTACCATCGACTTTTCTCCCCTTTATAGTCCACAAGATATGCTTCAAACCCTTGATTTCTTAACTCTTGTATTAAATATATAGCTCGTTTTTCGTCTCGGAATGAGGCAATTTGATTTGTATAAGGTAATTGCGAAGTTACAATTCCCTTTTTGGATACTGAATTGTTCGTTCTAGTACCATGTGGTGCTATTAAAAAAATGAGGACAGCGCACAAAATTGCAGAACCAAACCCAGCCATAATGTACTTCTGCTTTCCTATTAGAATAGCCGATCTTTCTGGAAATGTGTGTTTTCTCAAAGGTGCGTCAGATTTCACTTCAGTATCTAGCTGTGGTTCTGGCATAGTAAGCATATCCGGCAACTCGCTCTCATCAAACCAACCACAATTTATACAAGTTTGTGTAGCGGAAAAGAGTTCGGCATTACAGCATGGACAATATTGGCCGTTCCTGTGAAGAGGGTGACCACAATT
>JAIOHU010000127.1 GCA_019912845.1 bacterium | reverse complement strand
AATCCAGTCCAACTCATCACCGGGATGACGCGGGCGGAATAGTAACTCTTACAGATTTGTTCACTGGGAAGTTATCTAACATCTATAATATCAAAATTTTCCTGGATTCCCGCTTACTCCACGCCAGGATGACGCGATAGGGCAATACTCGCGCGAAACTTACTTTTTCTTACCGTGCAGACATCATTTACGATTCACTTCGTAGTTGGGAGCTTCTTTAGTAATCGTAACATCATGTGGATGAGACTCCCTCAATCCTGCATTCGTGATACGAATCAGCGTCGTTTTCGTCCTGAATGTTTCGAGGTCTGGTGCTCCACAATAACCCATGGAAGCTCGAATCCCACCTACCATCTGCGAGACTGAATCTGTCAACATGCCACGGTAAGGGACTCTCCCTTCAATACCTTCAGGGACCAATTTTCCCGGGTCATGCTCATCTGCCTGAAAGTATCGGTCACTAGAGCCTTTTTTCATTGCGGCAAGGCTTCCCATACCATGGAAGACCTTATAAGTTCTGCCTTCGTAGAGATGAACTTCACCCGGACTCTCTTTCATACCCGCAAAGAGAGAACCGATCATAACCGTCGATGCGCCTGCTGCAATAGCCTTTGCGATATCACCAGAGTATTTGATACCGCCATCAGCGATGACTGGGATGTTGTTCTTATCAGCTTCGGCGGCACACTCCATAACAGCAGAAATCTGTGGAACTCCAACACCTGTAACAACTCTGGTTGTACAGATACTGCCAGGTCCAACACCCACTTTCACACAATTCGCTCCCGCATTGATCAAATCTCTGGTTGCATGAGCGGTGACAACATTTCCTGCGATGATGGGCAGGTCAGGATATTTTTCTCGCAATTTGCGGACTGTATTTACAACGCCGATACTATGACCGTGCGCAGAATCAACAACAATTACGTCCACTTTTGTAGATACAAGTGCTGCGGCTCGTGCTTCCCAATCTCCCCCAGCACCAATTGCAGCACCTACACGTAATCGCCCACGTTCATCTTTACATGAATATGGATTCTGTAAACGTTTCTGAATATCTTTTACCGTGATTAATCCTTTGAGTTCGCCCTTCTCATTTACGATCGGAAGTTTTTCGATGCGATTTCTCCTGAGCAGATTCTGAGCATCCTCCATTGATGTACCTTCAGGAGCAGTAATCAACTCTGTGGTCATTACCTGGGAGACGAGCCTTTCCATATTGGTTTCGAGGTGGTAATCACGGTTGGTGAGGATACCGACCAACTTGTTACCGTCAATGATGGGAATTCCTGAGATACCATAACGTCTCATTGTTGCACGTGCTTTCGAGAGCGAGACATGTGGTGGAAGCGTAATGGGATTCTCGATGATGGCTGATTCAGATCGTTTTACCTTATCTACTTCTCTTGCCTGCTGATCAGGGCTAAGGTTTTTGTGAATTATCCCGATTCCACCTTCTCGTGCCAGAGCAACTGCCATATCAGACTCGGTTACGGTATCCATGGCGGCGCTGACCAGTGGAACATTCAGGCTGATCGTATCAGTCAGACGTGCACGAATGTCAACGTCTCGAGGCAATACTTCCGATGCACCTGGTACGAGTAAAACATCATCAAATGTGAGCGCGATATCTTTTTTGAGTTTTCCCATTATATCTTTCCTCGTTATCCAGCAAGCCAGGGCAGGATAACCGTTCTGAAGTGATTGAAGTATTCAAACAATGCATATCCGCTTTCATAGAGCGAAAATATTGTACCTAAAACGATGATAGTTACAACGATCAAGAGTAGCCACGATAGCCTCATGCTGATTCGCAGAGCGATCCTCACCATGTTGACATACCTGAAAACGAACCAGAGCACAAATAAACCGAAAAGCGTCGCTACGCTGATCCTGAACCATTCATAACCAAGCAGTCTGAACTGAAACAGTCCAAAAGGCAATAGTAATAGAAAATGTGTCATGCCCCATGAAACCATGCTGAACGATTGACGCAGCCCCAGATTTCCTTTTGAGGGGAGTGTCAAGAGAACAAGTACCACAGAATGACCAAGAATATAAAGCAATGCCAGACTGGTGAGAATTGCCATTCCGAAGAGTGGATTCCATGCCAGAACAACCAGGTATGATTTTAGTTCCACCCAGGGTACAAGGAGTGTTAGCATATAGTCAAGGTCAAAGTTCATCCGAGCAATAAACAGCCAGCACTCCAGTAATACACCCAATGTCGCTGATACCAGCAATGCTATCACGATGCTCTGACCAATCTGGAAATAGCGTCTATCTCGGATATCGATAAAGAAACCGTGGGTGTGGGCGAATACTCTTTGCACATTCTGACGAAAAACATTGTTCTGACGTCTTCCAAGAAGCAGAATCGCTGCAATGATGAGGGTTGCGATTGGGAATTCAACTGGAAATTCAGATGATTCGACTCGAACCGCAGGTGCGTTGATTCGCATTTGCCCAAAAGCATCTGCTACCTTTTGCCCGACAATACGTTCGTTACGATCCAAGGTGTATAGTCCGCGTGTGATTCTTGAAGGATTTGAAGTAGCACCCATGAAGAGCATTGGCATCACACCACGTCTATCTGCGAAGCTGTCAATGAGATAGCCACTTATCTCCATCTCACTCAGGGATTTGAGTTGATGGAGCATTGCATCTGCTTGTCGAACCTGACCAGCGCTCTGCTCTTCTTCAGGGGAAAGCTTTACGTTAAAAGCACCAATTCCACCATACAACCAGGGCGACTCGGGTGTAACTGATGGCAATGGTTCAAAAATATCATATGGCGGTCGCTGCAATATGCCGATCAATCCCGGGGGAAGATTTATAGGAGAGGTCGTGTAAAAACCAGCTATTAGCGGACGATCATTTACTGGCCTTAGCTCTTCCTGAAGTGATGTCAGAGCATCAATAGTCAACGGATCAGGCGATAACCCATCTCCAACCGCCCAGGCAATAATGGAGGGGTGTACACCATCTCTTTTCATCAGGGACCGCATGGTGTGCCCAAGATGACTTTGCAATGACTCCACGTTCAGTAGGGATGCGGGAACACCATTCAACCCGCTATGGGGAACGAGAAAGAGACCTAGTTCATCACAGAGCTGCGCTGTCGCAGGATGAGGAGCCATTCCGATAACACGAACCAGATTCAATCCAATTCCTTTAATCGCCTGTAGATCGGCTTCAACATCTTCTACGCTTTGCGCCACACCGTTTACCAACGATTCCTGACGTAAATCTATACCTCTGATTATTACCGGTTTGCCGTTTAAAAGAATTCCGTTATTCTGAAACTTAATATCTCGGAATCCCACACGAAGGGGAATACTCCACGTTTGCCCCTGGTCGTTAA
>JAIOHU010000126.1 GCA_019912845.1 bacterium | reverse complement strand
TTGTTACACTCTCAGGGTCAATCTCGGAATGACAATTGAAATGGGGGCAGTTCACCCTGAAGTTACAGGGGAAACAATTAATTGTTGGCTCGAGAATTAGATTTCCTTCACCATAGGGACCAGTTTCATCGGATAGCGCAGCACCCAGTGTTATCACAATTGATCTTGTTCCCACCGATTGTGCCAGGTGCATTGTCCCTGTATCATTTGTTATAAGCAACACTGCGTTTTTCAATACTGCAGCCAACGTGGGTAGATCGGTTTTCCCAGCTAGATTATATCCTTTATGGTCCATTCGCTTCATGGCGATATCCGCTAGGGGACGTTCATCTTCGGTTCCGACAAAAATAATTACTGCCTGTTTTTCCTGTTGAAGACGCTTGCCTACCTGACCAAATTTCTCTGCTTCCCACCTTTTATCCGGAGAAGACGCTCCGCATTGGATAACGATGCGAGGTCCCTGAAACTTGTTAATTCCAGGGCACATTGCCTCTAACTGTGATTCTGGGACACTGTCGCCATTTAGTGAGTAGTGCATGGGATGACGAGTTTGCATGTCATCTGCAGTTATCCCTGCAACCCCTCTCATCACATCAACGAGGTGAAATGGATTGAGTGAACGGTTCAGGTTTCCAGCGAAAAAATACTGCGCCCAGTCACCTTCAATCAGGCGTATCCCCTTCTCATCGAAATGCATGCCGCCTTTTACTGTGCCTTGAAGCCACCAGGCAAGAAGGGCACTAATTCTAGTAAAGCTGACATTATAGATTGCGGAGTACGTTTCTGTGCGTAGCTTGTTGAGGTGTTTTTTCATCTCATTCGTTGCTGTCAACAACGATATTTTTGGATGCTCACGGGTTGTTTCAAGCGATAATTCTGTCAAGCGGCTGAATGGCACATCGTACACTTTATCGACATCCAATCCTTTTGCAATCGGCAGATAACTTGTGACTGCGAATAGATGAATCTCAGCCTGGGGATTCTTTTTACGTAGATGCGCGATCATTGGAGCGGTCATTAGAAGATCGCCCATTCGAGTCAAATTGATAATCGCTATTTTTTCTCTTTTGTTCCCCATGACGTTTTTCCTATGCGGTTGTGATACCTTTCTCAGCAGCCCAGTCATTTAATTCTTTCATCATGAGGAAGATTGCTTTTTGATCGTCCAGCTCCCCTTCATCTTCTTCAATTGCAGTTACTATTCCTTCCAGTGTTACCACTTGATCGTGAGGTCCAAGCGATTCCAGAAAAGTTGCCAGTTCTGGTTCATCCGCAGCTTCTTCAAGGAGGGCACCAATGGTATTTAGTTGTGTTTCAGGAAAGGCTGGTGTAACGTGTTCAGTGATAACCTTTATCGCTTCAACCATACGATGCACATAGGTATGTTCTTCAAGTACTCGTTGCTGTGCGGCTTGTGTAAATCGTTGACGCTCCTCTGGGTGATTGAGGAAGTAGTTTATCTGATCACGGCAGCTTCGCACATCTCGAAAAGTTGCCAACTCGGAAGTGGTATCGAACATTTCTGATAATAGGAGACGTTCATCCACTAATTGGAATGCTCCTGATGCTGCCAGTTCAAATGTACGCGGGTTGACAAAATCACCGTTGGGATCAACACCCTCTACATAAGTTGAAGAGTGCAGGTTAATGTTTATTTTTGTCGCATTGAAGATTTTAACAACCTCTTCAGTAGCTATGCGTTCGCCCTTTCTTTGAAGCACCTGACGTAACGCACCAACCTCCTGCCAATCATTCCCCCAGAGTTTGAAATTGTAATCGAGTAGACTCAAGAAAAAATGACGCCTGTTGAAGTATCCTGCGCCAAGATGACTCAGATCAGATCCAAATTCTCTCTTCTCAATTTCTGAAAGATCGATTGGCTTATGAACGTCAGGGTCTGCAGCGAGGGGGAGATAGTGTACGACATTTGCACCAGCACGTTTTAATTCCTCTTCAAACCACCCCTTCTGGATATGGAAAAACACATCGAAATAGGGAGCGATCTTCAACCCATACTCCATAAGCCGTCCATCCTCAACGAACCAGAACGCTGAAGGGATTCCGATAAATTTCAGCTCTTTCAGAACTTCAGGTGTTGCAGGTGATTGTGCCATGAAAAAGACAATCTGGGCACGCATCGCCAAGGCTTTAGCAGTAACCGTTTCTGCCAGTAGATTTGTAAATCCACTCTTTAGTTGTGATTCGTGTTGACGGTTAGGAGTTATCGCTTCAAGATGATTCAGTCCTTCCGCAAATACAGAATTATCAAGATATTCAACTCGGTGCCCCAGTTTATTCAGAGCATTCACCACATACCCGGCTATTGGTAGTGATCCGCCATAAACAGGACCAACAACTAGAATACGGTAACGTTGGTTTTGGTTACGGGTTAAATTCCTTAGCCTTCTTTCCAATTCTTCGGTTTCTTGTGGAGCATACTTCCTGACAAACGGAGCAACAATCACATCAGCCTTCTCTATCTCATTTTTTCCACCGATCACAGCAGTTAGTTCATCCAAGCTATTGTCGGTACTGGAATTTGTAAGTAGGGTTATCTTTTCCAGTAGTTCTCGCTGATCTATTTCCCTCAGACTGCATGCAAGTACATCACCAGAGGGTTCAATTACAATCAGGTTTCCACCCGGATGCTGCTCGCTTATCGCCCTTGCAAGATCACCATTTCCAAAACCAATCAGGATAATATTTTTATTGTTTTTTCCTCGAAGCAATTTTTCTACTAAACCACTCGCTTCCTTTCTGGGGTCATATCGGCTATGTATCGCATTGCCGTTTACAAATAGAGTGGTACCAGTTCGTTTGGCAGGTTCAGCATATACGACCATCTCGCCTGAAGGTTCAGGCAACTCAATATCCTGCTGAAGTTTTCTAGACCATATTTGCAGGTTTTGCGGCAGAATAGTGCCTTCATTTGGCGTATAACCACTCACCATTTTCACACCCCACTTGACAATGTGTACCGCATGCTGCGTGATTGCGATGATCTGTTCAAGTCACGCCTCGAGGAAGGGGGATCATTGGAAGGCATGTAGTATCCAAGATTAGCGGTCTCTCGTAAACGTACCATCGATTCTATATCAGTGGGATTGTTGGCATGAAAACGTTGCCACATCGGCACCACAAATTCGATTGCCTTGTTGTCCGAAAGAACCGCTTCAATTCTTTCGAGCGCGGATCGATTTGATTCATCCAGTTGGTAAGCATTGAGGTAATGTTCAAATGCTGACCAGGTTGTAATTGGGGCATTTACCTGGTTGTAGCCAGGCACAAGGTCATGTCCGCAGGTGCGGAGTAGATCGCCGATTGCAATATGAACACCAACACGTGTTTCTGGAGTCCCATTCCCGATTATCTTAACTGCTTGTTGAAGTTGTCCCGCTGCCAAGGCAATGGAAGCTGCAGAAGCACGACTTTTCAAGTCTTCAGGGTTGGCTCGTATAATGGCAGCCAGTTCATTGAACGATTCCTGAAAATTTCCCAATGCGAAGTGCAATGTAGCCTTTTTCTGAGGGTCTAGATTCGACAGACGTTCAACAAGTTGTTTTTCTGAAGTAGTTCTAATCCAATTCAGCTGCTCATGCCACTTCCAGCTTGCGTGCCACTGACCCCATAAGACATTGGCGATACTAGCATCATCAAATCTTGCTGGTCGGACACTTAAATTTGCCAGGTCTTTTAGTACCTGTTTCGCTCGAACTGAGATTACATGATTTTTTCTTATCAGTTCTGAGCCGGTATTCCCTATTTCTTTTATTCGGTCGGGTGCTAAAAGAAGGGAACGTACAGTTTTTTCCAGATCGTTCTGTTCGTAAGTAACCAAATGAGTCAAGTCTTCAAAAAGACGGTCTTCACCTCTTTGACGTTCGGTCAGAACTACTGTTCCACAAGCCATCGCTTCCATGGTTCTTAGATTGATACCGTCGAATAAAAGTTCGTTGAGTACAATATTAGAGCGACGATAGAGATCAGCGACTTCCTGAGGTGAGGTCGAGCGATTGCCGCCACCATCCACAACCTTGACATCAACGATCTGTTTAAGCCGATAAATTATCGCGGATCGTTTTGGTCTCAATTGTCCGTTAATCGTCCCCACGAAGAGAAGTTGAATATCACGATCAGCATTTTCTAAGGGTGGATGATATAAATCCGAATCGGCAGCCAGTGGAAGCCAACGAAGCCAGTCGACACCATTGCGACTCCACTTTCTCCATTGTTGATGCTGATCGATATAAACACGATCAAAAGCGTGTATATAATGCTGCTGCCAGAATTCGTTTATGGGTGCATCAATAGCATAGTATGCAGTTGGAATCTTCAGTTGATGGATATCCTGAAAAAACACGCGGCTATCTATTGAATCAATCTGCATTGCAAGGTCTGGCGAGAAATCAAGTCTGCTCACCAGGTCTGGAATTGTTGCGCTTGCAGGGTCGAATCGTACATCCGAGTTAAATCCCGGCCCCACGGTCAGGACTTCATGTCCCAATTTTCGAAAGGCAGATGCAAAGTAGGTGTCGTTGAGGAGTAGGATTTTCATTGTTTTCTCCAGCGAGATTACCGTTTCTCGTTTACGGTCTCAGTCCGCTTTTCTTCCACGTAACAGGAAATCTGTCCATCGAGCATCAGCATAGGGATACGGGTCTGGTCGAAATGAGAGTCTGCGATGGTATTTAGTACGATAACGATTGATCGTCCGCCCGATGCTAGGTCTTGGTGTGCTGCTTGTACCATATACTGGTGAAGAGCGTATGAAAATAGAATAAGGCGTCGTAGTCATGGTTCTTCGACTTGAATCCAGCGGTACAATGGTTTCACCGCTCGAGTTTTCTAACACATGACCACCATCTTTTCTAAGCGAAAATGCGTTCACCAGGTACCTCCACCCTTTTCTCCTGAAGCATCTCTACCAGGATTTTTTCTATCAAATTCTTCTGAGTTGGAAATGTATCTATCAGACTTCGAATCCACGTTTCTTCCACACTTTGAAATTCATCATAAGATGAGTTAAGTTTATTGTGTTGATATGCTAACGCTTTAAGAATTAAGCGTTTGCTGCTGTTGCCAATGCGACCATTGATTGTTGGTTCTGAGAAACTGGCATACTTCTCAGGTAGTTCATGATCATTTCCTGACCAGATGAGTTGCCTCGTGAGATTGCTCCATCGTTCGCTCGTTTGTAAGGACTTCTCGCCGCTTTTTCGCTCTGGTCGATAGTTTGGACCCAGAGGTGAAGATCCGGCCACGTATAAAGAAAAGGTTGTCTCATCGTTCCATCCATCAATGGTTTTGTTGTTCGCCATATTCCAGGCTAGTTCAGCTATTTTTTCAGCGGGGATTTCAAGATTTCTGACAATCCTATCGTCTTTTTTAATCCCTTCAAAATCCTCTTCAGCAATCGCGACGCTGCCACTTTTGAAAGGGCCTGTTTCGACTGGATTTGCACCGCTGAAAAATAGACCCAGCGGTTTTGCTTTTGTCGCAGCCGCCAACTGCAAAGTTCCAGTA
>JAIOHU010000009.1 GCA_019912845.1 bacterium | reverse complement strand
TTTTTATACTGTTTGCATATCCAGCGGATCGAATCATCCTTAAGAGAATAAAATATGGTAAATGTTCATTTCCTCCCCATGCTCATAGCGGGGATTCTTTGCGCCTTACTGGCAATTATCACATGGCTCTACCGAAGACATGAGAGTATTAATCGGATTTTTTCACTTTTTACCCTGATTCTCTCTGCAGACAGCTTTGTGTTCTTTTTCTGGTATCATTTTGGAAGTGTTGAAAATGCTAAGTTCTGGGGGCATTTTACAACTGCAGCAGGATTTCTGGTGCCTATTGGACTTATCTTTTTCTTTTATGCGTTTACTGGTTTTGATAAACGCTTGGATGAGAAGATTTACAGGATTCGAGCAGGAAATTTTAGAATTGTTGCTGTTATTGTAATGATACTCTGTATTTTTCTCGCCCAATTTACAAATCTCATCCAAAAATTCTCAAATAATTCTGAGAACGTGTGGGACAGTGAGTCCGGAGCACTGGGAATTTTCATGCTTCCTCTTTTCGCGGTTATCTTTACCTATCTATTCACCGTGGCAGTCCGTGCTTATAAAACCACAGAAAATCTTCCACAAAAGCGATTTATCCTTCTGCTCACAATTGGAACAGCAATATGGCTGGTTACTGGATATATCGGTGCTGCAATTCTCCCGACAAGGAGTCTTATCTGGCAGGCACTCATTTACAGTGGCACAACGTTGATGGCAATCTTTTACTTTGTGGCAATTCTGAATTATCAATCCGACAAGGTGAGTGAGTTGAACAAAAATCTCGAGAACAAGGTTGTGGAACGTACTCGTCACTTGAAAGAGACACAGATGCAACTGGTTCAGAGCGAAAAAATGGCATCATTGGGACGTCTGGTTGCAGGTGTGGCGCACGAAATGAACTCACCGGTTGGGGCGGTTTATAGTGTTCAGGGGACTCTTTCTGCAGCAGTAGATAAACTTAAAAACACGATTGAAACTGAATATGAAATCGACACCTCAAGTTCACCTAAACTCAGCAGAATTTTTCGCTCCCTTAACGGCGTAAATGAGGTCATACACAGCAGCAGCGAACGGATAACTGGAATTGTAGGCAGATTAAAGTCCTTTGCAAGATTGGATGAAGCAGATCTGCAAGTTATCGATTTTAATGAGGCAATTCAAAATACCATAGAAGTATTCCAATACCATCTTAAACCGGATATCAAGATTAACACTACGCTTTCTGATCTACCCCTAATAACATGCTTTCCCGCCGAAATCAATCAACTTTGTCTACAGTTGCTGACCAACGCCAACCATGCGATTGAGGAGAGTGGTGAGATTCAACTGACCACTCGACTCAAGGATGAAATCGTGTACTTCAGCGTTCGTGATTCTGGAAAAGGAATTGATGAGGAAATTCTCGGAAACATATTTGATCCCGGCTTTACCGCCTGGAATCTTAAAGTTGGTACCGGACTGGGATTGGCAATCTGCTATCAAATCGCAGAAAAACATAAAGGGAAAATTACAGTCGATTCAGAACCGGGGACAGGTTCTACTTTTACCTTCTCATTCCCAGTTAAAGGCTTGGAAGGTTAAAGCGATCTGCTCACTGCTTATGGCATTTATTTTTGACTAACTAATATCAACTCAACGGAAATTTTCCCCGCTGATCTCATGTTTTTTCATGAGCTGATGGAAACGTTGACGACTGATTCCCGCACGTTCTGCGGCTTTTGAGATGTTCCCCCCTGCCTGCATCAATCCCTTTTCGATAAACTTTCGTTCAAATGCGTCATTAACAAGCTGACGCGCCTGTTCGAGGTTATCATCGGGAATTGGCAGATCAAGTGTGTCACGGTCGAGGGTGACTTCGTAGAAATCTTCAGGGAGCACACGGTTGCGTGGATTGACCGCCATGACACGTGAGATGGTATTCTCCAATTCCCGTACATTGCCAGGCCAGGTCTGATTTTTCAACCAGGTAAGCGTCTCTTCCGGTAGCTCTGGCAGGGGACGTCCCAGTCGGGCAGCATGTTTATTGAAAAAGTGTTCTGCCAGCGGTTTAATGTCTTCGAGGCGATTACGCAATGGTGGTAATGTGATTGCCAGTACACGGAGACGGTAGTAGAGATCATTGCGAAAACTGCCATTCTCAATTTTGCCCTCGAGATTTTCGTTCGTTGCTGCGATGATACGGCAGTTCACCTTAACTACTTCATGCCCACCTACACGGTAAAATTCCCGTTCCTGCAATACACGCAGAAGTTTGAGCTGAAGATCATAGGATAGACTGCCGATTTCATCGAGGAAGATCGTTCCCATGCCCGCCTGCTCAAATTTACCCTGCTTTTTCTGTAATGCGCCGGTAAATGCTCCTTTTTCATGACCGAACAGCTCACTCTCAATCAACTGATCTGGTAGTGCTGTCATGTTCACAGGAACAAAAGGCGATTTGGCATTTTCGCTCCAGATGTGAATCTGACGCGCCACCAGTTCTTTACCCGTTCCACTTTCACCCAGGATCAGCACATTTGTACTATTATCGGTTTTGGACGCCGCCCCGATCTTTTTATAAACTTCTACCATTGAAGGACTGGAACCAACAATAGTATAACGGTTCAACGTCTCAGGATCGGAAGGCGCTGGTTGTTTCAAAGCGGGTTTGAGGGACTCTTCTTCCAGGCAACGTTTCGCGAGTTTTTCAACATTGCCCAGGTCGAAAGGTTTGGTGAGGTATTCGTACGCACCAAAACGTATCGCCTCGATGGCAACATCCATGGAACTGAAAGCAGTTATCACAATCACTGGAAGCTGAATAGCCCGTTCTTTCATGGCAGCCAGAACCTCACGTCCATCCATGATTGGCATATCAATATCGAGAAAGGCGAGGTCGGGCTTGTCCTGTTCCATACGATCAAGGGCTTCACGTCCATTACTTGCGTTGAAAACTTCATACCCTTTCGATTTCAGGAAATGGGTCAGAATATGTAAAACCTTCGGATCGTCATCTACAACGAGAATCCGTGGTGTATCACTCATGATATCTTCCAAAAAAATGGTGGGAAAGTGGATGCGACTTTACTAATATGCAAAAGAGTAGGAATGAACTCAACAGTTCAACCAACAGCTTAGAAGAATCAATCTCACGCTGTACCGGTAGGTTGGTGTATGGTTAATACCCTCTTCAGCATTATCCGTTGAGATTTGTTGAGATTGAATTTTTATGCGGTTGTTTATAGTCATTGCGAGCGAAGCGAAGCAATCTGTTTTTGGAGCACGACGCTCCGATGTGTCATGGAACGCCACACTCCGATGTGGCATGGAGCGCCAAACTCCAGGTTAGCAATTTGTTTCTGGTTTGGGATTTATCCCAAGTTTAATAAATTCATTTTCAACCAATTCCTCTAACTCCTTATGCGAACATAGTGTGCCCAAATTAATCGAGGCTTATTCCCCGCGTCATTCCAGCATGATGTGAGCTGGATTCGCAGAACCCTGCCGCAGGCAGAGCATTCAGGAGGTCATTGCTATCGTCATCCCGGTGATGAGTTGGGCAGGGATCCAGAAATTATTTGCATCCGTACCCCTCCATGACACACATCCATACGTCCAACAATTTCAATTTCTGCTCAAATCAATTGAATTTGTCACAATAGTAGTGGTATATTTCAGTGCAGGCACAAACTCGTTTGATGCTTTTAGATTACTATACGAGTAAAACTAGCTGTTTGGGGGAAATCTTCTTTGTCTTCTGTGAAAGGGTGGCTGACACGCCCCCTTTCAATCCCCCCTTAATCCATCAGGTGAGTTTATTATGAGGAGACTCAATCAAAGCATGGAACATGTGACAAGCTACATGCCACCCGACTGCGCCCCGCAAAGCAAGATCACGGGCTGGCTTTTCTTTGTATATTATAGGATTGATGGAGATTTATTGCTTATATTAAACTGAACAACATCAAGCACCGCATACAAAGGAGCTTCTCATGAAAACGTCATTGTTACTTATGTTGAGCTTATCTCTAAGCATGTTTTCCCCTCAATTATCCCACAGCCAACCGCCAGATACCCTATGGACTCAGACTTATGGAACAGCAGATTTCGACTTATCCGATTGCATTCAAAGAAAATCTGATGGTAATTACTGTGTATTAACAACAAGAAGGAACCTTCCGGATCATATCTCTTATGTGAATACCATTACATCTGATGGTGAGTTAATATGGGCCAGAAGATTATCGACAGGCTACTACCGTTGGTTTGTACCACTAGAAAACAACCAATTTGCTGCTATTGGGTATGATATTCCTTTTATAAATGATCCTTATCAGTTCATCTTTAAAATCGCTGATGACTTCGATGTTGGTACTCGGATTTTTATAGGCGATCCATTTCGTGATGATGTTGGTGTGCACATGTGCCGAACCGGTACAGGTGGATATATGCTGGTTGGTTGGAGTCGGGTTTATCTGCAAGAGGAACGTGATGGGATGATCGTTTGTGTTGATAGTGAAGGTGAGGAACTTTGGACTGATCTGCTACTCTGGGACGACTGGGAAGAGATCTATTGGGTAAGTCCAACTTCTGATGGAAATTATCTTGCTGCAGGAAAAACCAATTCCTTCGGGTTTGATGAGATGAATGCCTTTGTCTACAAGTTCAGCCCTCAAGGTGACAGCCTATGGACTAAATTTTATGGTGAGGATATCGGCGGTGCATTTGCGAGATGTATTTACCCTGTAGAAAATGGTAATTTCCTGCTTGCTGGCAGCCATTTAGTCAAGATGGATGAGCATGGGAATATTATCTGGTTGAGCGATATTTCAGGACACAGTATTACACCCTCGCCGCATGGCGGATATTACCTGATTGATGAAATTGAGATTGATAATCCGGCACAGATTGACATCATATTGAAAAAGGTTAGCAATGATGGTCTGCTTGAATGGGAGTACATCTTCGGCGGTGATGAGGATGAGTATGCCGGAAGTCTTCTGATGGGTCATACTGGTGACCTGCTATTTTCGGGAGGAACACACTCTTATGGTGTAGGTGAATGTTCCCCCTGGGTGGTACGTTTTGAATCAGAATATGGGACTCCACAGATAATCCCCTTACAGGACAATTATTTTGAATTGATATCCTTAAATCGTACATCTGCTAATCTTACCGCAGGTGCAGTATTTGGTACTTTACAAAATTTAATAATCGCGTATGCCAATGATGGAAGCGTTTTCATCCCCGAACTTGATATTGATGGGATAGGTAATCTGGATGTTACGCAGGGTTATCTTCTGCTCAGCAGTGAACTAGACACAGTTGTGGTATATGGTGATCCAATTAGTGAAAACACAACTTATTTACTTGAACCTGATCGTTGGAATTGGTTAGGCTATCCATTTCAATATGAAGTTCCAGTTGGTGTTGCACTGGAAGAGGCTGAACAAGCAATATCCATTGTGATGAATGATGAAGGTAGATTCTGGCTGCCAAATTATGAACCTGATCCGATTAACACCTTGGGCAATATGCATCCCGGTGAGGGGTATTTTGTCTTTGCCACAGAAGAGATCACTTTTCAATATGCAGAAAATGGCGATGATGACATTGAGGTTGTGCAAGACTTTTCGATAAAGACTCAGTATACATCAATTATTCGCCCGACTGGACAACCATATATCGTATTGGTACACTTGGAAGACGAAATCAATGCACAAAATCCTGCATTAATTCAGATTTATGATGGAAAAACACTTGTGGGTATTTCAGATATCAATGATACCGATATAGTGTATCCAGTGATATGCTGGGAAGGATTTCCAAAGAAAAAACTGGATGGCTTCAAAAAAGGAAATCCAATTCTCATCACAGTTTTGGATGAATCTGGAAATATTGTAGGATCCAACCACAAACTTTATCAGTCAGACGATAATGTCAATGGATTTACCGATAGTAAAACTAAAATTCATCATTTTGGATTTGGTCCCTATGCTGAGATAAATATATCAAATGGGTCACAAGACCCACAATTACCCAATAAATTCAGCGTTTCCACAGCGTACCCGAATCCATTCAATCCTTTGACAACAGTTCAAATCAATGTACCTCAAAATGGTATTGTTGGTGTAGCAGTTTATAATTTAGGTGGTCAAAAGGTATATTCTAAGGTTGAGGAATACCAAGCTGGAACTCACAGTCTACTTCTCGACTTTAGTAATATGAATAATGTTTCGAGCGGGATGTACTTCTTAAGCGTGCAGTATAATAGTCTGGTAAGTTCTCAGAAACTGATTTTGATGAAATAGGTCAAGCAAGCGAAGAAAGCACTAAAAGCCAGTAATAATGCGATGGATAGGAAAAAGCCCAGGGGCAGTAGTCTTTGTGGAGAGGGGATGCAGGAGAATTTCTTTGCGCAGAAAAATATGAATAACCATTTGGAATTCAAGTAATTCACAAACTTTAGGAACAGCTTTTTGGGTTGCTTTCTTTGCCCCGCTTCAAGATCATGGTTTACGCTTGCTACACTTGCTGTTAGTGGTATTCATCTAGCTAATTGGTGTATCTGGAGGTCTTTATGCTCAAGCACATAACACTTATTATTGTCGGACTTTTGTTCTGCACAATTGCGACTTTGTCTCAGGACTCACTTAATATGCATCAGGTCGGACAATTGACGTTTGGGGAGGATTTCGGTGAAGTCCTTTATTATCAGGGATATTTATATGTTGCACACGGGAGGGCAGGATTATCAATACTTGATGTTCACGACCCTACCAATCCGACGTTGGTAAATGAGGTCGAACTTAATGGAATATCTCATCACCTCTTGGTTAAGGACGAAATATTATTTGTTACGAGTGTTCATGATATTTTTGCTTTGGACATAAGTGACCCTGTTAACCCTGAATACATCGGTGAGCATAGGGAATATATGTTTATGATGAAAGATAGTTGGTTGCGAGAAAATTATCTTTACATGGCTAATTATTGGGATCGGGAGGTTGTCATTTTTGATGTAAATGATCCAGAAAACATGTTTTTGGTTACTCAAATTCCCGTACCATTTCTATGTAAAGAGGTACAAGTTAATGATTCACTTTTGATAGCCTGTGGGAGAGATGGTGATGATTTGGCAATATTTAGAGAAACAACTCCATTTAGCTATGAATTAATTTCCACATGGCAAACACCACCACCAAGAGATAATCTTGCTGTTATTGATTTAATATTGTATAAACATTATTTATATGCTCGTGCTAGCGAGTTACATATATTAGATATATCGAACCCCGAAGATATATCATTTTTAAATATTTATGACCATTCACCCACTTCAGATATTATTTTGAAAAATGACGTATTGTATTCTATAGTTTTGGGACCACCTCATGAAGTATGGGTGACAGATTTACAATTTCCTGATAGTCCTGAAATGGTAGGTATATACCGTGGTCCAGGAATATATGAAAGTTTAGATACTGATGAAACAGGTAGATATATATTCGTAACCACAACTATGCCAATAGGGCAAATACTAGTTTATGATTGCACTGAAGCTGTTGGCTACACTTTCAATTTTGAAGAACGAGGGAACCGGTTTCAACTGGTTTCAAGCAGTTTGCAGCCCCGTTTTCCAACACCCGAGTTTCTCTTTGGGGGTTTGAACAGCCTTGTAATTGCCTACCAGAATAATGGTGATATCTATATTCCAGATTTTGTCAACACTATCGAAACGATTGATCCAGGGCAAGGCTATCTTGTATTCAACCAGAATGATGAAATATTCAGCCAACGTGGACAGCATTACGAAGGTCCGGTCACGACCCATATTCCTGCGAATCGCTGGTTCTGGTTGGGGTACCCGTACTGGGAACCATTAGATGTCGAAACAGCCCTGAATTTCCTGTTCGATGAAATTGCCATTATCCTGGATGATGAAGGCAACTTCAACATCCCGTATGAAATAAGCACACTTGACTCACTTCGTCCCGGCGATGGTTATTATCTCTTCAGCTATTTTGACTGGGATTTCACCTTCCCGTACCCTGCTGAACCCGACGAAGAGGGTGTTGTTGTTGGAAACCAATACCTTCCCGCTTCATCGGTCGGAGTAACTTTACCTCCCACACAATCAACTGTGCAGAAGACAGGCAAACCCTATTTGATTCTGGTTTCACTTTCGGAAGAGTTGCGCAACTTGAACCCTTCGGGCGTTAAAGTTTATGACGGTGATTTGCTGGTGGGGGATGCGATTGTTGACAATCAAAACCCAAAAATTCCTGTGATTGCATGGCAGGGTGACACGGAGCATGGGTTGGCAGGATTTACACCAGGGACTCCAATTGCTATTGTTATATTTGATGAACAATCTGAGGAAATAGGTAGGGCTAGGGGTCCCCAGCTCTTCGGAAAGGGACCCTTTGCTGAAATCCAGATAGATGCTTTCGATATAGATTCCCAACCGCTTCCGGAAACGTATTTGTTGGCAACTCCCTATCCGAACCCTTTTAATGCAACAACCTCTATCACGATTGCATTGCCCGAAACAGCGGAGATTTCCGTTAAAGTATACGATATCCTGGGTTCTGAAGTTGCGGTACTATATCGGGGGAATCTTGAAGCGGGGCGTCACCAGCTTCAGTGGTCTGGTAATTCTGATGCCGGGAGTTCGGTTTCTTCAGGCGTCTATTTTGTGAGGATGCAGACACCGGTTGGTGTGCAAACGGAAAAAATTGTGGTGATGAAATAAGGGCGATGCGCTAATACGTAAATATACATCACAAGAGGTTGGCATGAGAACGCACTCAACAACGTTTATTATATTACTGCTATGTTCGGTAGGTGTCGGTTTTGCCCAGGACTCACTGAATGTTCGAAATGCATGGCGGGGGGGGGCAAGACAATTATTATGAGCTATTAGTCAAGGACGAATTGTTGTATGCAACGCAAGGTTATGATGGATTGACGATATTCGACATATCCAATCCAATTGAACCAGTTGTTTTAAGCAACACCCCTGTTCCAGAAGGTACAGGGATTGCCAACCTAAACCTATTTGAGAACTATCTCTATGCAGCAGGTAGGCAAGATTTGTATGTTTTTAATGTTTCTGATCCTGAAAATCCCTCGATCGTTGAGGAATTTCACAATGAAGATGGAGATAATCAGTTTCGATCATCACAAATCAGAGATGACTATTTATATATCGCTAGTTTTAGGGACAGCGAAATTCTAATTTTTAATATTGCCGACCCTGCCAACATAACAGAAGCGGGGTCTATCACAACACCGATGAACCCCACAACAGTTGTTCTTCAAGATAGCATTTTACTTGTAAGCGGACTGCGTGACGTAGATATCGCAATATTCTCCATGATTGATCCTACAACTTTTGAACCTAGAGGCACCTGGGAGCATCCAGACAGAAACATCTCGTCACACAGCATGGTTGTGAAAGATACGATTGCATTTATTACAGGTGATGGAGTACAAATTCTAGATATTTCAGACATTGATAATATTGAGTATCTCTCAACAACAGAAGCCGAGCCAGTACAGCACCTAGCAATAAAGAACGAACATCTTTATATGACAGCTGGTGGCACATCCTGGTTTTGGTTATATGATGTCAGTAACCCTACCAATACAGAGGAGATAGCTCATTATCTTGCTGGAGGAGGTCTTTATGCGGACATTGTGCCAGATGAATCAGGAAGGTATGTTTATTGTGTTTTACGTAGAGGAGGCGATGATATTCTCATTGTTTTTGACTGCATAGAAGCCGTTGGCTACACCTTCAGCTTTGATCTTCATGGCAACCGTTTTGAACTTGTTTCCAGTACCTTGCAGGCAGACGTTCCTTCACCAGAAGCGGTCTTCGGTGGGCTTTCCAGCTTGGTGTTCGCTTATCAGAATAATGGTGATATCTATATTCCGGGTTACATAAACACCATTGACGCTATCAACCCCGGGCAGGGATATCTGCTTTTCAACCAGGACGATGAGGTTTTCTCTCAGAATGGTCAGCGTTACGAAGGACCCATCACAACGTATATTCCAGAAAACCAATGGTCATGGCTTGGGTATCCTTATTGGGAAGCGCTTCCTGTAGAAACAGTCCTGAATTTCCTGTATGATGAAATCGCGATTATCATGGATGATGAAGGCAACTTCAACATCCCCTATGAATTGAGCACTCTTGATTCACTCCGACCTGGCAATGGTTATTATCTCTTCAGTTATTTTGACTGGGATTTCACCTTCCCCTATCCTGATGAACCGGATGAAGAGGGCGTAGTTGTCGGAAATCACCGCCTGACCACTTCATCAGCCAGAGTACCTCTACTTCCCACACAATCAACAGTACAGAAAACAGGTAAACCTTATTTGATCCTGATTTCACTTACAGAAGAATTGCACAACTTGAACCCATCGGTCATTGAAATCTATGATGGTGAGTTGCTGGTTGGTGTTGCGACTGTTGACAATCAATCTGAAAGAGTTCCTGTGATCGCATGGCAGGGTGATGCGGAGCATGGGCTGGAAGGGTTTAGGCCGGGGAATAAGATCATAGTGAAGGTCGTTGATTCTGATAGTAGATTTGTCGGAAACAATCAACCTGCATCAACATCTTCGGATGTTGATGAACAAGGTGAGAGTGTTAATGAACGTGGGGAAGAAGTTGATGAATACAATCGTTCCGCGACATCCGAAGATGTTGCGGAATCTCAGGTTTCCTCTGTGTTCTCTGTGTCCTCTGTGGTTAAACCGGGTTCACAGTTCGGTGAGGGACCATACGCTGAGATCACAGTTTCCGCCAGCACGACAGCCGAAGCGTCTTTACCGGGTGGATTTACGCTTGGAACAGTCTATCCGAATCCGTTCAATTCGACCTTAACTGTCCCATTTACCTTGCCAGAACAGAGCGAGGTACGTTTTCAACTCTACAACACCCTCGGTCAGTTGCAGTTTGAGCAGGTAGGGATGTATCCATCGGGTCAGCAACGGTTTACTGTTGACGCTGGCGAAGAATTGGTGAGCGGAGTGTACTTCTTGAAGGTGCAGACGGGTAGCAAAAATGCTGTGCAGAAGGTGATTTTGTTGAAGTAGAGCTTGGCCCTGGATTTATCCAGGGTCTAATAGATCTGCTTAGAATTTCAAGGGAATTATTAGACTTGGGATAAATCCCAAGCCAGAATAAATGCCACACTGGAGTATGGCGCTCCAGGACGGGGTGGTGTAGTCTTCTGCTCCCCGGGTTTCGCTTCGCTGCACCACGGGGCTACACAAATATCACCACGCTGTGGTGAACTACACACCGCAACAGTACGGATGTTGCGGAACGAAGAGTAGTCGCGGAAGGAAGAGTAACTGGGAGGTACGATGAAAATGGAGATAAATGCTTCCTCGATGCTCTGTCTTCGGCAGGGTTCTGCGGATCCAGCTAAAAGCATGCTTGAATGGCGCGATCAGGCATTAATTTCGAGAATAGCTCTATAGTTAACATGTGTAGATAGATCCTCAAGTTGATGAGTCTAAAGCGTTCCGCACAAGATAAATCAGGTCAATCGGTTCGAAGGGTTTTTTCAGGAAATCAATTTCAAGTTCGGGAAAACCTTTATCCTGCAAGGTCTGAAGCGCATACCCGGACATGAAAACGACTCGCAACTTTGGGTAAAGCCGTTGCAAGCGATCCGAAAGCTCCAGCCCATCCAATTGCGGCATAATCATATCGGTTATCAGCAGTTCGATATTTTGACGGTTGCCATGGCAGAGCGAGTATGCTTCAATACCCGAGGCAGCTTGAATCACATTGTACCCCTGACCCTGCAGGATACGTGTGATCAGCAATCGTACACTATCTTCATCCTCGACCACCAATACCGTTTCATTGCCACGAGGCAGGTCCTTTGGAAGACGTTCTTTATCGTAACGAGGTAGATCCTCACGTACCCGTGGCAGAAAAACGCTGAAAGTAGTTCCTTCACCTTCCACCGATTCAACTTCAACAAAACCATCCATCTGACGGACGATCGTGAATGTTGTTGACAGCCCCAGTCCACGGGCGTTTTCTGCACGTTTTGTTGTGAAATAGGGATCGAATATTTGCTGCCGTACCTTTTCACTCATCCCTATTCCATCATCTTTGATACGAATCGCAATAAATTCTCGTTCTGAATTCTTCTGTCCGGTTTTCTCATCGGCATCTTCCACGATCGTATTTCCGGTTTCGATGGTCAATCTACCACCAGCAGCCATGGCATCTCGGGCGTTTATAACCAGATTGAAGATAACCTGCTCAAATTTTGCCGGGTCCATGTGGATATGCCATAGATCATGCCCGGGGATAAGGTTAAAAATAATGTTCTCGCCGATAATCCGCTTCAACATTTTGGACATTTCTTCAAGAACACTGTTGACCTGGAGAATCTTCGGCTCGGTGGAGTGGTTTCTGCTGAATACAAGAAGTTGACGTGTCAGGATTGAAGCTCGATGCGATGCGCTAAGGATTTCTTCCGTATAGCCACGAACGGGATCATCTTCTGGCAATTCCATCATGGCAATCTGGGCATTACCAGTGATGACGGTCAATGAGTTGTTAAAGTCATGGGCAGCTCCAGCAGCAAGCTGACCAATTGCATCCATCTTCTGGGCATGAAGGAGCTGACGTTCGAGGTCTTTCTGCTCAGTTACATCAAGCAGGAATCCTTGTATCGCAGGCAGTTGTCTGAAAGTGGTTTTATGACAACGGGTTTCAATTTCTATATGTTTTTCATCGTTCTTCAAACCGATGAAATGGAAAAAGGCATCGTCCGAATGTCCAGATTCAAGTTGTGCCAGTTGACGGTTTACCTCCTGCAAAGATGGTTCATCGATAATATTCTCAAAGTTTTTCCCCTCGATAGATTCATGTGTATCATAACCGAAGATTTCAGCAAAACGTCGATTGCAAAATTGAATAATTCCATCCTGAATTACAAAAATCCCTTCGAGTGAGTTCTCGACAATGCTCTTGTACTTCTCCTCGCTTGCCTGCCATGCTGCGGTACGTTCTTCTGCTTTGGCTTGCAGCAGCTCATTCGCCTTTTCTACCGCGCTGTAAATGTGATTCAGTTCGTCCAGCATACGGTTCATCGCTTGCGCAAGCTGTCCTACTTCATCCCTGTTGTCAACTTCCATCCGCTCTTGAAAATCACCTTTGGTGATACGTTCGGCTGTGGTGACCATTCGTGAGAGTGGAACTGTAACCACCAGGCTGATCAACCATGCACCAATTCCACCGATCACAAGAACAACTAGACTGACGATACCGATCATCCGTTTGCCATTCCTGCTGACCAGCTCGATCGGTTGCATTGAAAAGCCGAGGTATAGCCTGCCGATTTCCACACCATCGCGAGTAATTGCCTGATAGGTCTGAAGAGTATTTTGCGCTTCACGTACCAGCATTGGGTCGAAACTTTTCAGGTCACCAGTACGTCGGGCGAGATCAAAATTATGGGTGTAGAGTGTATCACGTGATGAATCAATCACAACTGCATAGAGTAGGTTTTCAGTAGAAATGAGACGTTGGAAAAGGTCGGCAGTTCTCTCTTTATCATGGAGAATATTCATTGAGCCCAGGCTGGTACCGACCATCTCAGCATAACTATTGCTGTTCAATTTCATTACTTCGAGGGACTGTTGCTTGAAATGGGAGGGTAGATAAAAATAGAGAACAGCACTTACTCCGACAATCAAGAGAATGTGGAGGGAAAGAAACTTTGCTTTTAATGTCCCTGGTAGAATTGGCACACTACCTGCCTGGCTTCAGGATTGATTGTGAAACAATGATAAATCCTTCGTGAATTGCCCGGAAGATTGTGTGGGAGTGTCTTAGAAAACATGCTGAAGTCTCACGGGAGACGGATTCTACAACCTCATTAATTCACGAAGGCTATAAAAAACAAAGCTAACAGATTTGAGGCGATTTCTGCAAATGGAAAAGGAGAGTAAAATTTAATTCATCCAAGTTTCAATCACTCTCTGGCATTGGATTTATCCAGGGTTTAATAGACTTATCAGAATAGACTTATCAGACTTTTTATAAGTCCGAAGCAAACACTCAGAGTATCTGAATCTATCAACTACAACCGTCTCTGTCGCATGGTAAGAAATGCGATGAGGGCTTCATCCAGGGGTGTTTCAGTGGTAAGCAGGTGATGGTTGACCTGGTGACGAGAACAACCTGTGCGAATTACTTCAAGGAAATTCTGCATCTCTTCACGGTAGGATTCACGTACCTGCCACGGGCTGGCGATCATACTCTCTTTACTTTCCAGCTCTTCAAATCGCGCCTCGCGGTCAAAGGCAAAATCCAGCTCACGGGGGTCTAGAATCTGGAACACCAGGACATCGTGCCCGTTGTGACGGAAATGGTGTAAACCGGGGAGCAGTTGTTCTGGATCATCGAGAAAATCAGAGATAATAATGACAAGCCCACGTCTCCCGATGCGATCCGCCATTTCGTGGAGAACATCCCCGATACGGGTCTTTCCCTCGACATTATTGCTCTCTAATGCCCCCCAGAGCACATTTCTCCAGGTCAACGCACTGCGTGGTGAATAGTATTCCCGCAGTTTTTCGTCGAATATGCCAAGACCTACCGCATCTCGTTGCCCAAGTAACAGATAAATCAATGCCGCAGCCAGACTTTTCGCATAAACCGCCTTGCTGATCTCACCACCAGATTGAAAATCCATTGACGCGCTCAAGTCGATAAGAATTGACGCACGTAAATTGGTCTCCTCCTGGTACTGCTTGATATAATAACGGTCGGTTCTACCAAAGACTTTCCAGTCTACGTGACGTAAAGGATCGCCGGGCTGGTACATACGGTGTTCAGCAAATTCTACGGAGAAACCATGATACGGGCTTTTGTGCAAACCAGTGAGAAAGCCCTCCACAACCACCTTGGCACGGAGGCTTAATGGGTCGAGACGGTGTATTAATGCCGAGGAGACTAACTCTTTTTCTGCCTGATTCATGGTAGGGTCATCACTTTTTAAACTGGAAATTGTTCCGCGAGTATAGCCAAAAAGACGCCTTTGAGCAATTTGTTGTCAATGGAGCGCCACACTCCGTTGTGGCTGATTAATCGTTCCGCAACATCCGCAGATGTTGTTCCCGCAATTGCAGTGCGGTACTGAGGAGGTTGAAGTAGATTTACTTGATTCGAGCTCTTAACGTAATAACGTGACTTTTCTGCACTCAGATGAAGAACCAGCAGAAATCTCAACGAAATAGGAATTGGAAGAATACTTCGAAAAATCAAGAACATAGTGATACTCACCCCTGATTTGTTTTCCTCGATCGACTTTCATCACAACTCTACCCAAGAGATCAAACACAGTTAGAGTAACATTGCTTGAGTTAAAAAGATTGTATGTAATTTGGCATTCGCTATTAAACGGATTTGGATAGGGAGTCTGAATTTGAAGGGAGACTGGTTGATTGATTTGGTGCTCTGAAACAGAAAACTCATTAATCCCAGCCATTCTCTGCACAAATACCTGCCGATTATCAATTGCAGTGACAATCAAATCACCCCTTGGGGATTGAGTTTTTCCAGTATATTTATACATCCCATCCTGGAAATATTCGCTTCCTCCCATGTAATATGGATCAACTATTTGAATATCATCCGAATATAAAATGGATCCGTACTTTGCGTGAAGCCAAAAGTACCCTTCTACACTCTTCTCTACAAATCTGGGGATACTTTGCATCGAATCTGCATCTATCTGAACAGGATCTCTCAAAAGATCTCCGTCAAGCGAATAGTTGAAAATCTGATATGGATCATCATTGATTTCCGGGACAATCAGCAGATCGTTTTCTCTGATCGTTCCTGATACATTCGCAGCAATAAATACAGGTGGTAAATGATTATAACCATCGGGAGGGAACCAGTAAGATGGAATGTCATTCAACAGGAAATACTCGTTCAACATGCTTCCGTCAAACCCGTACGTTCTTAAGTAAATGGACCCAGTGCAGTAGGTGTAGCTATCGTTAATTTCGTCTATTTCATAAAAAAGTGTATATATCGTCTCATCTATCAATTTCATGTCCAACGGCAGACAATCTTCAGCAGCACCAACATTTACATATCCACTATCCTGAAGATTGTAGTAGAAGAAGTTACTGCGTAATGATGAAGCTTTTGAATAACTCCAGACATAAAAATTTTCCTCTAAATTGACAGGAGTGATTATTTCATCAAAGGATCTGGTACCATGAATTTGAACCGTATGATCTGTCTGAATTGATGCCATGAAACTTCCAGGAGAATCACCCTCTAAATTCTTGTATATCAATGGCATCGGTAAATTGTCTCCAAAATATTCCAGATGATCAACCGCTATAAAACCCTCATCAAAATCCAGTATGATCTGATCGAGTATTTCACCCTCACCAGATAGTTCAACCAGCATTTCCCCAGCTACCCATAACCCTCCTGAATCAGTGCTTTCTAATTTGATTTTAGATTGCTTTGATTCAGCTATCTGGGGCAGTTGAACCGGATTTTGGAAGAAAGAATTTCCAGAATAATCTAACTTTTGGACAAACCAGTTCTGCATATCCTCTTCCGGTTGATTATTCTGATCACTGGTACTCCAAACAACCCATGTATTCCCATTTTGATTACTCGCACAAAGTACGGTATCTGGTCTTTGAATATTTACTGGAACCCGAAGAAGTTCTTCACCAATTATATTGCCCTCTTCCAGGTTCAGTTTCGTGAGGAAGGGTCTTTCAGAATCCAAACTAAGATATAGGTCTTCAGACTGGATGCCATTTAGGTTGAGACTCAAGTCGGTATAGTTTTCAATATTCCAAATCAAATCACCCTCGCGGGAGTAACGCTGGTACCTTCGACCTGCAATTCCAAGGATTCCTCCATCATCTAGACCAATCAAACTTACTGTCAACGGAATTGCAAAATCTGCAAGACATGGAATAAGAGACTCACCAGTGTATTCGAAAGGAATCAGTATATCACCAGAGTCATAAAAATTACCCGTGACCCAAAGTCGATCATTCCCAGCGCTCCTTAGCCCTATCGATTGCTGACGTCGAATCCCCAGATAAAATTGAGATACCTGATCACCCTGCATCGAGTAAAGCGAAATAAAACATTCATTTTCATCGTTTACATAAACTATGGCGGTATGATTACCGACGCACAATATCCTATTCACAAATTCATTAGGAATATCAATTGGAACAATTTCGACCGTTTCATTTTCAGAGGAGCATATCACCTGTACAACATCTTCCTGAGGTCGAGACCAATCTTTAAAACTGAAGAGGATATCTCCATCTTCCAGATTTGTATACGAGGTCTGTGTCATTCCACTATTGTCGAACAACAGTTCAGAACTTGAGAGATTTCCCTCCTCATCGAGGAAATTGATCGTCGTATTACGAACTCCATTATCTGTTTCCATCACGACGATCGTTTTTTCATCTACTGGTATGAGGTAAGAATTTAAGTACTCAATATTATTTTCCAATTCATATTCCCACACAATTTGCATGTCATGGGAAACCTTCATAATCTTAAATTGATGATCTTGCACTATTTGAAGTAACCTGCCATCTTCAACCGGATGTGCAGTTACTTCACACCCTGAAATCAATTCCGGCAAAGACACACTTTCAAGAAAATTACCCTGACGGTCTAACCTGATTTCGATGTAACCACGAGCCCCAATATTTGCCAGGTATGCTTTAACACCACCTGAAATGGAATATCCAGAACCGGTCAACTCAAACGAATCTGCCTGGAAAATTTTTACTCCATTTTCTCCCCATAATCGTTGAGCATGGGAATCCTGGGCTATATAGAGAAAGGAAACACCTACTAGAAAAATGAAAAGCTTCTGACTTACTCTCATCTCTCCCCCAGGAAGACTAATATTTCGCCGAATGTTTGAGAAGTGTGATTACTTGCCAGTTATTAAGATAAGGCAAAAACGACTTCTGGACAAATGTTAAGATCGTTTGCGATTACTAAAATGTAAGCATTTTTAGAAAAGGAAAATGAGGTTTCTTAGTAGTTCTTACTCGTATTGCCAAGTGTGAATGGTTAAAAGCCCCAGTTGGGGAGGTATGTACATAGCGCGTGGCGCAAGCCACGGGACAACATTTGCACTACTCGCATTCAGCCCGATGAGGACAACACATCAGACATAGAACTGGGAACGATTTTAAATTCGATGCTGAAACATCTAGTTACTCTTGTCAGCAGAGGAAACATCGCGAGCACCAACATAACAATCTGACCGAATAAGCCATTGCTGGAGAATTAGGAAACGACGCTCTCCAAAGTAGCATTGACAACCCTGCGATATGCCACATCGAAGTGTGGCGCTCCAACACCAGATTGCTTCGCTCGCAATGACTGACTTATTCAACCGCAGCGCGGTTGTATTTGGGTAGCCCCCAATGGAACGAAGAGGAACTGGGGGAGAATGGAACCCAACCCATCCCAACCAGCCCTGCAGGGGCGGAACTGAATCGCTTACAGTGCAGGTTTGATCACATACTTCCTGGATGCCAGCTAACACCATGCCGGCATGACGCGAGGTGGTGATGCCACACTGGAGTGTGGCGCTCCATTAAAATGTAATACCTGGAGCAAATAACTCAGGAATTTTCCTGCTCACCAATCTGTTTCAGCCGGTCTTCAACCCAGTCGACTGACCGTCCTGACTTTTCTGCCAATAGTGGATGATCCTCACCAACTCGTCTCACCAATCCACGGAACCAGCAGGATTCAAACTGTTGCAATGCCTTATCTAGCGGTTCCATTTTCAGCACATCCTCAAATGCTCGAAGACGTTTGTGTTTCCGTTGCCAACGCATAACACGTTCGATGGTGAACAGCAATTGTTCCTTTTTGAAGGGTTTGGTGATAAAATCCGCCGCTCCTTTGTTCATTGCCTCTTTTGCGGTATCGATGGTGCCAAATGCGGTGAGCATGACCACCTCCTCGAAACGGTCATTTTCCTTCACATAATTCAGCACCTCCAAACCATCCATTCCGGGCATTTTCAGATCAGTGAGGATGAGATCGAACTCTTCCTTTTCCAGTAGTTCAGGGAGTTCGAGGGGATTGTTGGTGATGATGATCTTGTAATCAGATTTTGCGGTTACGATACGTTCCAACAGACGTAACATATCGGGTTCATCATCAATGGCGAGTATTTTCTGTATCATTTTCCCCTCAAAACAGTTTCGAATCTACAGTGTATTAGCCCCGATCGAGAATCTGACCATCGGACATACATTCTAAGCAGTGCACCCGAATAGGACTACTTTTTCACTGTCGAAATTGGAAGTTCCACAGTAAATGTTGTCCCGCTTGGTTGATCCGGGTCATCCTCAATCGAGTTACTTGTAAAAGTGATATTGCCACCATGTTTTTTAATCATACCATAGCAGAGGGATAGCCCAAGCCCGGTTCCTTCGCCGACGGTCTTTGTCGTGAAGAACGGATCGTAAATACGCGATTGAATATCCCGGGGAATCCCATGACCAGTATCGCTCACGCTGACCTTTACCCAGTCTTTTTCACGCCAGGCTTTGATCCTGAGTGTTCCACCCTTTTTACCCATCGCGGCAACCGCATTGTTGATAAGGTTAAGGAAGACCTGCTGGCATTCGCGTGAATCACCGCGTGCTTCGGGCAGTCCAGGCTCCACTTCAAGGTTAAGTTTGATGTTTTTCTTTTCCAGGGAGAAGTCTACAACTGAGATTACTGTTTCTACGCTCTCAGCTACATCGCAACGGTCTGATTTACTCTCCTGCACACGTGCGAAACCCAGCAACTGTTTTACGATCCCCTGCGCATGTTGGGCGTTTTCCTCGATGGTTTTCAGGTCTTTGTGGATACCTGAGCCCTTTTCGACATCCTCGAGCAATAAATCAGTAAAACCCAGGATTACGGTAAGCGGATTGTTGATCTCATGAGCGACTCCTGCGGCAAGCATACCAATGGATGCCAGTTTTTCAGTCTGGTAAATCCGTTGATCCATGTCCACTTTGTCAGTCACATCCTGGATGATTGCTGTACTGCCTTGAATTGTACCATCACTGTCATGCACCAGGGAACGTGAGATATTGACTATGATCCGTTTACCTTCTTTTGTAATTCGAGTCGCGGTGTAGTGTTCGATGGATCCTCTGTGCAGGACAGCTTCACCGATCTGACTGAGCTCTTCCTCGGCATCCTGATCGGGTGGAATGAGACGATGTAATGTTTGCCCGATCATCTCGTCCGCTTTGAAACCAAAAATTACTTCTGCACCCTTATTCCATGATTTCACACGGTTTTCAATATCAATGAATATGATGGCATCGACTGTATTCTGTAAAATGCTTGTAATGATTTTTTCCTGTTCGCCTACTCGTCTCCGCAGGGTTTTTGAAAGACGTTGCTGATGCGAACTGACCAATAAGAGGAGCAACAAAAAACCGATTAACAACGCGATCATTACGATGTAGCCACGCATATTCAGCTTGCGGATGCTACTGGCAACCTCACTTTGAGGTGCAGAAACAGCGACAATCCAATGCTCTCCCTCCTTCAATACTCCATGCTGTACTGGTGCATAGGCTACCAGCTCCGAATATGCACCCTGGGGATTCTCCCATATCCCATGATAAACCCCTATCCCTTCATTGCCTGATAAAAATTCCGACGGTTGTGTTTCATTTTCATGATCCAGACAGATTAATTCGTTTTCATTATTATCCTTTTGCAGAGGAAATCTGCCTGTAAATCTGTTCTGCGGGTGATATAAGATTCTGCCATCGCTATCGAGTATCCAAACAAAACCAGTTTCACCGAACCGAACATCTTCGAGAAAGCTCGCAAGCAGTTGAGTAATATCCAATTTCAGGTAGACAACGCTTGCTGGAGAGCTGCGAAGCTGTGAGGTTGCTCCAATTGCTGAAGTTATTCTACGTTTTCCAGTTGGAAATGCTTCCAATTGCATACTGTCCAAATAGGAAACACTACGTTTCCGCTCATTTGCCAGAGCAAGGAGTCTGCTTGAAAGAGCGATCGCTGGTGATTTGGAAGTAAACCCTCGATCTTCATCAAGGTACGCTTTCGCTGCAGAACCATACCCGATAACACCGCGCAGGTTTTCCCATCGTAGTCCAGAAAGTAGTGAATCAGCACGCTCGTTATTTTGCGGTGTAACTGTTTCAGTGGTTTTGAGTAAATCCGGAGTAATTCGTACAAAGGTCTGGAGTTCATTTTCAATGTCATTCAGGGCAAGTTCAATCTGTTTTCCAAGCTGACGTGCGAGAATTAACTGTTGTTTGTTGTAGGAATCTGTTAGTTCAACTTCCAGTTGATTCATGTTCAAATAGATAAGCACAATAGCGCCAGCTAACAGGAGTGAGAAGAAGAGTGAAAGCCGAGGGATGAATTTTCGAGAGGTGAAAAGCAATTCCCGACGTGTGATATTATTAGCAACATCCCCGCTCATGCCTCTGTTTCCTCTTCATGGAAATGAGCCAACCCCAGTTGTTTGATGAAATCTTTCGTGTACCATTCGCTGATGCGATCAGAGCTTAGTGCCATATCGAGTTGTTTGGTCATCACTGTCAGCCTACCCATGAGTAAAAGCTTTTTCTGAGTCTCCTCAGCATCGATATAGGAAAGCATGCTGTCCAGATGGTCGCCACTGCTGAAGTGCTCGAACCCCATTCTACTAAGGATATCCATGAGCAGACCAATCCGTCGAATACGTCGTTCTCTTGCCGCACCACCCCCCTTGTGCTTGAGTTTAATGTAATTGTCATGTGGACGATCGGTACACAATGACTCAATGGTCATAAAGTGATAACCCATCCTCAAACTGATCAGCATATAGTCACTACTCATAAAAGCGAAACTCTTGATGGAGTATTCGTTTCTGAAATGACGAGGTGCTTTTGAACTGAATTTTTTTGATGGCGCAACTGGAGAACGTGGTGCTTTTGGAAATCCCTGTTTCTTCAACCCGTTCCAGAACGCCTGCATGGGAATGGAAGGGATCGAATCATCAGGTATCACACATTTTTTTCGCCTTTTTTGCAACTGATCAAGCTGGATGATATCTACAGTTAAAGGGAGATCAGTCTTGAGGGTACAACCTAGATTTTGCTGTTCTTCAGTTTCACTGACACTATTAAATAGTTCTTCGATGGACTTCTGGTGGCAAAAACGTGTGAGATCATGGTACGTCAGGCAGTTCTGTGGAATAAAATGTGCGTCTGTCGGATTGATCAGTCGCAGAGGGGATATTTTCTTCAGGATAGCTGAGAGGAGCTGCATTACTTCCAGATCGTCGAACAACTCCTTTTCAGGTTGACGTGCTTGAACAAACTTCTCATCCATTCCAACGTATATTGCGCAATTGGTTGCATCCACAGTAATGAGCTGTCCAGCTTTCAAACTCATCGCAATGGGAACTTCGGATAAAACAGGCGTACGGTATTCTCGTGCGATGGTCGCCATGTGGCTGGCAACACTACCTACTTCTGTTATAATCGCGCTGACTTTTTCCATCACTGCAACCAGCCCTGGGAAGGGATGCCTTGCAACCAGCACAACATTGTTCGGCATATCCTGTAAATCACGGCTGGATGATGCAAAATGTACCTCACCGCCACCTACTCCCGGACAGACAACCAACCCACCTTCAAAAATCCTCTCCATAATTGCAGGATCAGGGGAATAATCTGAAGTCTCCAATGCCATCACTCTTAGTGGACGACTCTGCAGCAACATCAATTCACCTTCTTGATCAATCGCCCATTCTATATCCTGCGGGTGATCGAAGTGTGCTTCCAACTTTTGGGAATATTTCGTCAGCTTCGCAATCTGATCAAACTCAAGAGTCCGTCTGTTTTTCTCGGCGTGGTCAGGAAATACCTGTTCTATGCCCCCATCTGCTTTTATTGATAATTTAGAAGTTTTTTTGGAAATCTGACTTTTTAGAATTGCACCCGTTTCGTGTGATACAGTAAAAACATCCGGGCTGACCATGCCATCCACCAGGTATTTCCCCAAACCGAATATTGCATGGATAAGCATAGAACCATCCTCAGGATTTACCGGGTTCCTGGTATAGACAACGCCACTTGAGAAAGCATCAACCATTTCCATACAGACTACACCCATCAACAACATCGATTCCTGAAGTGAATGGCTGAGATAATAGTAAATTGCTTTGGGAGTAAACTTGGAAGCCAGAATTCGTCTGTACGTGGATACAATATCTTCGCGACGGACATTCAAGTAAGTCGCATACTGCCCCGCGAAACTGTGACGTGTATCCTCGCCGATAGCACTTGAACGCAAGGCAATTCGTTTTGGAGAAATTCTGTTTCGTAACTCGTCATGGCTTTGAACAATGGCTGATGCCAGATCGTCTGGTACACTTGCCTCATTAACCATTTGCTGGATTTTTCGGCTTACAGCCGTCAAGTCAGAGTATTTCTTAATATCAACCTGTTCGAGTAATTCGCTGATACGTTCCTGAAGATTGTTGTGATCAAGAAAGTGCTTATATGCCCACGCACTGATAGCGAACCCCTCAGGTACTGGCATGCCGATCTTTTTCAGTTCTCCCAAGCGAGCTGCTTTTGACCCAACGCTGTTCATTCGTTCCTGGGATATTTCTGAGAGGGGAATTACAAAATTATCTTTGATAATGGAGATTTCACCAGGGAGTGTGTTGTTGATCTGGGTGGTAATGATATCATAACGGCGATTGAGTAGTTCATATTTCTCACCACCCAACTCAATCATGAGATGAATGATATCTTTTACTTCCTGCTGAAGATTTCGAAGACTCTCGTGTATATAGGTTTGATCAAAGAGGTAGTCACCCTGAGATTTTTCCTCCATATCGCTAATAAGTCGCAATGCTGCATTGTTATGCGCAAGGAGAGCGAGAAAGTCATCAAACTTCTTCCTTACTTGAAGGAGAGCATCCGGATGCACTGCTTCGATTGATTGTTTTTTCGACCGCCCTAACATTCCCCACTCCAGTCAGGAAAGATATTTGAACACCTTATATGGTACGTGTGAAAATTGGTGCAAACAAGTAGCTGATAAGATCGTAGTATCCTCAAAGTGGCGTATATCAAATATGGGAGGTTGATATACCACAGAAATAGACCATGGTTGATAAGATGAAAACGTTGTCACTCTGTACAATCAGTCTTGGCTTTTGTATGTTTGGAAATCAAACAGCAGACACCCTAATTTTTAGAATCAATGTAAGAAAATGAATAACCAGCGCTATACAATTAATTTCATACGCTATTATACCTCCCCCTCCGAAAGGCGAGGAGTCCCTCGGCATATAAAGTTTATTCTTATTACCCTTCTGCTACTGGCAGTCGTTCTACTGGGCGTTGGAGTATGGGGTAATTCGTTGCCCGCATCTCACAAGACTGTACGCATCGCTCGTTACAACACATCAGGAAGCACCATTTGGGCTATGTTGACTACCCCTCAAGACTTTCCGATTTGGCGAAGTGATATTGAATCAGTCAAGATGCACAGCGAAACCTGGCCAATGACCTGGGAAGAGATCGACAAAAAAGGTGGAAGTATTATTTATCGTATTCAGGCATCTTATCCACCTCGAAGGTTGGAGGTTGTGATCGCTTCGGAGAATCTGCCATTTTCTGGCGGTTGGACCTACGAATTGCAGGAGGAGAAAGAAGGTGTTCTTCTCAAAGTTACTGAGGATGGCACCATTTCAAATCCATTTGTCCGTTGTATCTGGCATTTTTTTATGGATCCTGCCATGACCTTGGAACGTTACCTGCAGGATTTGAGCGAAAATCTGGGTCAGGATTACCAGCCAGTCTCTTTGTATGGGAATACTGAGTAGCTTCAAACACAAAAACGCTTCACCTAGAGCCCCCTGTTGGGGTGACCCCTGCCAAAGGGGTCGAGGCGAAGCGTTTTCACCAAACGGATCCTGCGCCGGAATAACCGTCCGGTTGAAACATCCAAAGGATGGTTGTTATCCTTCTCACTTGTTTTATCGGCATTGTGAGCGATTTCTTTAGAAACATTCAGGATTGTTTCTCATGCTTAAAGCAAACTTTCACCTTCTACTTTAAGTATTGATCGGAAGCAATTGTATCTACAATACTTAGTCAATTAGATTTGGAAAGCTCCGGGAGAATCAACTCTCGAAGTATTTTTAGAAACTATAGGACTGCAAAGAAATATCGTGTTTACCTCTAACCAAATCTTTTCTTCTTTCCGTCGCTTCCAATCGTTTTCATTAGCGTTTATACTGATTTTTGGCATTATTGTCTCATTCGAAACGGCTATATGTTCGTGTTATTCTGATTACCACCACTCTATCAGTCCTGAAATCACTAAAATTATTACCTTCCTGGATGCCAGCTAACCCCGCGCTGGCATGACGCGATCGGACACTTCTTTAGAGAAATGCAATAGATTAAAATGACCCTGAATATGCTGAATTGGGACAGCCTGCTTCGCGTAAATACTTGAAGGACTTAAAATAAATGAATCGAGTCGTATGAAGTGAGCAACTCCAACTCATACGACTCGATTGAATAACAAAAAAAGAATCTAATCCAATACACCGATATCTTATTTTAGCAGGGTTATCTTCTGCATGTGTCTCTGATTCTGGAATGAAACTTCAACAAAATAGACACCACTCACCAACTCTTTACCAGCATTATTCGCGTCAAAAAGAAGCTCGTGACGACCGGCATCAACTCGATCATTCTGCTGATAGATTGTTCTGCCGAGAACATCATACACCTTCAAACCAAGATCACCACTGACAGGGGCGACTACCGGAATAATTGTACTCGGGTTAAAGGGATTCGGATAGCTGTTGCCAACAACAAAGCTGGTCGGTAGAGCATCAGCTTCCAGTGTCGCTATGGCATAAGCTCCGGCACCAAACTGAAGGTCGCCATTTGCAACTACTGCGATTTCATTTCCAGCAACATCAAGCAGACGAATATCAATGCTGTTGCCCTTTGTAAAACCATCCAAACCATATTTCGGGGCAGATTCCCATGCGATAACCGGGATGTTTTCAAAGTTATCATCAACAATCGACTTTCCAACCAATGTGCTATTGTCATAAAGTTCGATGGCTGCAGGGTTGAAGTTACGCAGTGTTTCATCGATATTGACCAGAACAGCGTAGGGAAGTCCAGTTGCAGCAGGTGCGTCAAGTGCTGTTGGAAGAGTTGAAACCGGAGTTACATCGGCTGATGCGAGTCCGACTGTTGGTTCATAGGTAAAATTGACATCATTCTCAACGATGATCATGTAGCCCTGACCAGCGACCATATTGTTGATTGTATTAAGAATCGGCGGAATCCAAAGATCGCCGTCATCAGTAATCACGATTACGACATCATCGGCTATTTCGCCCATCACACTTTCGATCGGCATCGGATCGGCGTGTGGATAACCAATCCAGTTCCAGGGACCTGCTTCGACCATGTATTCCGTATCAGGTGCCAATGGAGTTCCTTCAACGACCAGTTCCGCATCTTCGCTGACAAAAATACGATAGCCTTCAGTCATATCTACTTCGCCGATGGTATTGAGGTCTGGTGGGAGGAAAATTCCTCCATTATCCATGTACACAATACCCAAATTCTCAATCATTCCGAATACGCTCGCAGCATTCGGATCCATGGGTTCAATATAGAGTGAAGTTAATTCGAGAAAATTGGCAGCCAACGGAATGGTTTGCATTTCCATTACAGGGGCTGCTTCTGAAATCGTACTGGTTGTGGTATAAATGTAGTCGCCTGAAGTGCTGAAATTACCATTTGCAGCATTTCCTGCAAGGTAAATCGTTACTTCGCCAGTTCCTTCAGCCGGTGCAGTCCAGTCAAAGCTCCACGTTCCCTGTTGCTCACCGAAGTATGTGCCATTACCAGTGTGCTTGAGGAAGTCACCATTCAACTGTGTATTCGTATTATCGGTGACATCAATTTCACCAGCAAAATCATTACCATCATCATAGATGGTCAACTCAAAACCCCACCGTTGCTGACCTGGATCGCTGAGATTGACTTCCAGTGTGTAGGTCTCACCCGGTGTGTACTCGAACAGCTCTGTAATATCCAATGCTCCATTCCCACTGTTGACAGGGAAAGATGAATGGCATTGTGTACAGTTGGCAAAAGCTGGAGGATTGCCAGCTCTGTCGTTGGGTGGTCCACCTGAATAAGCAAAAGCAGAGGAAACGGCTAACATTGTGAACAAGATAAACAGACTTACTCTTTTCATCATACTACTCCTTTTAAACGTTAAGATTCTCCGTGCGTGTACCGTCGGAGTCGTTAAATAGAAAGAATTGCATGGATTTCATTAAAAGTATTTCCATGCATGAAAGAACAATAGGTGATTGAAAATGAACTTTTTCAATGAGTTAAGATTAAATGTTAGGGTAACCTAATCCTTAATAAATCTGATCGCAATGCTATTTTAAAATTCAAGGCAAAAAAAGTGGAGGCATGAGAGAACCACTTAACCTTTGAAATCACAGACGGATAAATGTTGTGTGCGACTGAGTCTGTTTTTTCTGACTTCTTGAGAACAGGGTTCCAATATTCGTCTTGCCAGCATAGTTTTAGCTGGAGTCCACGAAGGATTTGATGATATATGTGTCAGGATAAAATATAGAAGAGCAATCTCTCAGAATGGTCGATATTGTTTATTTTCCGACAGACTGTGTAGTCAAGCAGCTCTTCCGATATCCAAAGGGAAACCTGTTTAACTGCGCTCTTGATATATCAACAAAATATCTCCATATTTGTCAATTGTAGTTTTTTGATCAATACGATGTTAAAGTCATTAAATAATAATAATTTAATATCCCGATCGTTTTCTGATGTTCAGGATACTTATCCATATTGGCAGGTATAAATTCTATGGTGTATGAGATATCACCGATGCGTAAACGAATAAGAGAACGTTTACAATCTATCTCAGATCCAGACTACCGGACTGAGTCCTCAGTTACCGGCGAAATGTTAACAGTTCTTGGTATTGATACACCAACACTTCGTGAGGAAGTAGCTGATATTGAAGCGATAGAGGAGTTGGATCCTACGCTTTGGTTTCAATATCTGACCGTTGTTTTTCCGCATCATATCCGTGAAGAGATTCTGCTGGGTTTATATGCAATTGAAAGTCACATTGAGGAGTTCGATGATCTCTTCGGCGAAAAGATAAGCGGTTGGGCGCGTGAGCTGACCGAACCTGAAATTACCTCAATGATGGCTGCAATTGCAGGTCAATGGGTGTTGCAGGATATGAGCCGTTTGGGGTATCTGGTTGCATGGGAGACTAAAGGCGAGACAGTCTGGAAAAAAATGTTGGGGATTCTGGCAACACTGCAACTAAATAACGGCGATAAAAAACATGTTGATGAAACGATACGAGTTTTAAGTCATGCGTTCCCGACCCGTGAACCTGAAATTTTCAGATGTGTCAGCGAAGCTCTTTGCCTTCTGCCATCGGCTGCGATTACTGAATTTCTATCTTCCAACCGAGTTCCTAAAGATAAGCTGCAAGAAACCTATACTCGTGAATCGATTGAATTACTCCTGAAAGAAGCCGCTCAAGAATAAAGGAAGCTGCTGATGACTATCAGGATAAAAACAGCTTCCTGGATACTCCTGTCGTTACTCCTGTTTTCTCTTCTCTACTATTATAAAATCCGTCACGGTATGACGGATTTTAAGGTATTTTACCGTGCTGGGGAGCGTTTTCTTCACAGTGAGCAACTTTATCTTGCCAGTGATGGTCACTACCAATTTAAGTATCCACCATTCTTTGCACTATTTATGTCGCCGATTGCGGCAGTGGGGTTTGAGGCGGCAAAGGCGATTTGGGCATTTATTGTTGTAGGGTCACTGACTGGAATGGTTTGGGCTTCATTCGCGATCCTGAAATCCTATGGAGTTGGATGGAAATCTGCACTTCTACCTACTATTCTGGTGATGGCGAAGTTTTATGGACGTGAGCTGGACCTGGGTCAGGCAAATGCTCTTCTGGGATTGTGTCTGACTGGATTGATTTATTTCCACTGGAGGGATAAAACACGTTGGGTGGGGATACTTTTAGCGCTGGCATGCTTCATTAAACCATACGCACTGGTGTTCTTACCTTTTTTCATCTGGCGAAGAGAGTTAAAGGTTGTGCTGATATTTGTAGTTTCGATGATCATCGGGATTTTGTTGCCGGTCTTACGTTTTGGTGTTTCCGGAGCAATTGGATTGTATAGTGCCTGGGTTGGCACTCTGGCTGGTTCAACGCCACGTTTATTTGGAAACATTGACAATACTTCTTTAATTGGCTTCTGGGTGAAATGGCTTGGTGACGATTCCCTTACTGCAAGCAAATTGTTGTGGTTGTTTATTTCATCGGGGCTGATGGTCGTTCTTTTTTATGGGCTTTGGAGGAACAGGTCAAGAAACTTGAAAGATCAGGATTTAATTGCTTTTGGGATATTGCTTATCTTCATTCCACTTTTCGCGCCTTTAGGGTGGGATTATACCTTTCTGATTGCGACCTTTTCCATGATGCTGCTCTATTCACAATGGGATGGCTACTCAAAGTTGATTCGAGTCGTTATAATTCTCAATTCAATTTTGATCGGTCTGACGATTTATGATGTCCTGGGTAAAGAATTGTATTCCCATTTTATGGATGCCTCAGTGCTGACTGTTAATTATTTGCTGGTTGCGGTAATATTGTTGCGCAAGTTGTATCCGGGAAATCGAATAGGCGAATGGAAAAAGGTAGCTTGAACTCATCGTTGATAAAATAAATGGTCTGTAAACAGGTGTTTTGGTAGATTCTAAATCTCAGGCAATTCCATTATTATTGCGAAGAACGAAGTGATGTGGCAATCTAATCCCCACCCAAAGGAGATTGTTTCACTACGTTCGCAATGACGATCATCCGGTTCCCTACGAATAACAGGGAGCAGTATTTGCGACAGAAGAGAGAAAATCATGAATTCATTGCTTGTAAAAAATATCATTGTCGATGGAAAGCTGAGTTCCATCTATTGTGAAGATGGACATATTGCTGAAATTGGTGTTGAAAAAGATGCGGATGAAGTGTTCGATGGTCAAGGTTGTATTGCACATCCCCCATTCCTGAACAGCCATACCCATGCGTCCATGACATTATTTCGTGGGAACGGTGATGATTTGCCCTTGATGGAATGGTTGCAGACTCGAGTGTGGCCGTACGAAAAGCAGATATCCTTTGATGAGATTTATTGGGGTGGCAAGCTGGCAATGGTGGAAATGATCCGTAGCGGGATTACTTTCTTCGCTGATATGTATTGGAATTTTCATGCAGTCGCAAAGGGTGTTGAAGAGATGGGCATGCGTGCCTGCCTCTCCGCTGTTTTTATCGACTTTGATAATGCTGAAGTGGCGAGGCAGCAGAAGGAAGCGAATGAACGTCTTTTACATGAATCGAAGGAGTATTCCAACTGTATAAGTTTCGCGGTCGGACCCCATGCAATTTATACAGTGAATCAAGATTCTTTTAGATGGGCGGCGGAATTTACACGAGAGCATGATCTCATTTTACATACTCATCTTTCAGAAACAGGACATGAAGTAAAGGAATGCCTTGAAAAACATGGCTGTACACCGGTGGAATATCTTGAAAGTCTGGGATGTATCAGCAACCGTTTCATGGCAGCGCATACAGTGCATTTGACTGAAAAAGATATCCGTATTCTGGGCGAAAACCGGGTTATGTGCATGCATAATCCAGTCAGTAATATGAAGCTCGCGGTCGGTGGGGTCTATCCATACCGTAAATTGAAAGCTGCTGGTGCTATTCCGTCTATTGCCACAGATGGAGCTGGGTCAAACAATAATCTTGATATTCTTGAGGAGATGAAAATCGCAGCATTATTGCAGAAGCATCATGATAATGATCCTACATCTTTGAGTGCGAAAGAAGCGGTTGAAATGGCTACTATTCATCCCGCGGGGTTTTTTAACCTGGATTGTGGAACAATTCATAAGGGTGGGTTGGCTGATTTTATTCTGATCAACTCGGGGCATGCGGAGATGAACCCGATGTTTGATTTGAATAGTCATTTGGTTTATGCCGCAAACTCTCAAGTAGTGGATTCTGTTGTTTGTGATGGAAAACTGTTGATGCGACATCGTACAATTGAGGGTGAAGAAGAAATTATCGCAAAAGCGAATGAGGCATCGGCGAGTATGTACAAGCGGATTGATGGGTAAGCAAATTACTTCGCGACGGGGAAGAAAATAATGAAAAAATTCAGGTCGGCATCAGTTGGATTGATCTACCGTAAGGAACTATTGGATATTGTTCGAGACCGTAGAACCCTGGTTTCAATGATACTTATTCCTCTTTTGATCTTTCCGATCATTTTCATGGGGTTCAGCTCCCTGGCGATGAAACAAATGGAAAAACTTGAGAGCAAAAATTATGCTGTCGGGGTCAAAAACGCTGAGAACTGGATTGAAATTTCCAGTCCCTTGAAGGATATGGAGCAATTGACCATTCTTGAGGTTGGTGAACCTGTTGATACACTGAGAAGCAGAGTAGCAGATGGGATCCTGAAAGCTGCGGTGATCTTTCCAGATGCGCGAATGCGTTCCGGGGATGGACACGAGTCACCGGAAATTATCATGTACCTCGATGAGTCAAGCGAGGAATCTCAGATTGTTGCACGAAAGATTCGAGAAAAACTACGAGAGATGAAAGATACGCTCATTTCACGTTCCCTCCGTGAGATAAATGTTTCTGAGTCAATTCTGACACCCTTTGCATTAAGCGAAGAAAATGTTGCCACTGAAGAGCAGATGACGGGAATGATTCTCGGAATGCTACTCCCCTATATGATGATTATTCTCACTCTAACCGGTGGGATGTATCCTGCGATGGATCTGGCAGCGGGTGAAAAGGAACGTTCCACATTAGAGACCCTACTGGTCACACCGGTAGGAAGAATGGAAATTGTACTCGGGAAATTTTTTACCGTTCTAACCACTTCTCTGGTCACTGCGATGATGTCATTGCTATCGATGGCGTTAGTCATTGGTTTTGGACTGACCAGTATAATGTCCAGTGAAGCGACGGGGATGAGTTTTTCCATTAATCCGCTCTATCTCCTGCTTGCATTGGCGATGATGATTCCTTTGGCAGCCTTGTTTTCATCACTTCTGCTTACGGTGAGTGTTTTTGCGAAGAGCACACGTGAAGCGCAAAGCTACAGTAGCCCACTGCTTGTTGTTACCATACTGCCAGCGATGATGTCAATGCTGCCAGGCGCAACTTTAACGTCTAAAGAAGTTTGGATTCCCATTGTGAATATCGCGCTGGCGATGAAAGATATTCTCGCCGGTCAACCGGATTTCGGAAATATAATGATAGTACTGTTGGCAACAACGATATATGCGTTTTTCGGAATCTTTGTGACCATGAAGGTATTCCAGAAAGAGAACGTACTATTTCGGGTTTAAGTACATTTCCTCAAAAAATAGAAAGCATACATGTTAACTGATCCAGGACAAAAGACAACAACAAGGGGGAGTGTTTTTATCGAAACATACGGTTGCCAGATGAACCGTGTGGATTCGGAAATTGTTACCACGCTTTTGGAGGAGCATGGGTATGAAAGAGCGAACAGTATTGATGATGCGGGAATCATCCTGATCAATACTTGCGCGGTACGTGAGCATGCGCAGGAAAAAGCGATCTCCAATATCGCACATTTTCGAGCATTTAAGGAGAGAAACAAGGATATCCGTATCGGCGTGATCGGATGCTTGTCTAAACATCTTGGTGATGAGCTGGCAGAACGTCTTCCCTTCCTCGATTGGGTGATGGGGCCGGATGCCTATCGTGCCCTGCCAGGGTTGTTGCAGCAGGAACGCACAAAGCTTCCAAAAATTGTTCTCGATGGCAAAGGGCTGGAGTTGTACGATGAGATTCTCCCCGCCAGACGTGAGGGCATAAATGCCTGGGTGACAATTTCTCGTGGTTGCAACAATCATTGCACATATTGTGTAGTTCCTGGCGCACGCGGGGAAGAGCGAAACCGTCCTGCTATTTCAATATTGCGAGAAATTGAGAAAGCGGTGAGTGACGGCTTCCCTCAAGTAACTCTCCTCGGTCAGAATGTGAATAGTTATCAGCATAACAGTGATATGTTTGCGGATTTATTGGAAAAGGTGGGAAAGATAGAAGGATTGAAGAGAATCCGTTTCATGACTTCACACCCGAAAGATTGCTCGGACAATCTGTTGGAGATATTGGGGAGTGGACTACCATTTTGCCCTGAGTTACATCTACCTGTACAGGCTGGGAGCAATCATACCTTAAAACGCATGGGTCGTGGGTACACTCGTGAGCATTATCTTTCACTGGTTGAAAAAGCGCGATCGACAGTTCCTGGATTACTTTTGAGCACTGATATCATAGTTGGATTTCCCGGTGAAAGCGAAAAAGAGTTTGAGGAGACTGCGGATTTAGTTCGTAAGGTAGGGTATGACGATGCGTATATTTACCGTTATTCAGAACGTCCCGGCACTCCTGCTGCAAATATGAATGATGATGTTGCCAACGAGGATAAAGTACGACGTCTTATGATTCTAAATGATCTCGTTCGCGAAAGTGGCGCATTTAACCGTACATTAATGATTGGCAAAACGTATCCGGTGATCATTGAAGGGCTGAGTGCGAAGAGTGACCAAGAGAGCATGGGACGTACTCCTGCGGGGCATGTAGTGGTTATACCCGAAAAAATGGAACCAGGTGAAGAAGTGCAGGTTAAAATGGTAAAGCTCTCCGGATTTACTTTGCGCGGTAGAGTTGTCTAAGAGGAGATGGTTATGTGGATCGTACGATGGGTGTTGCTGGTTTTGGCGATTGTTGCAGTGCTTGGTTTTGCCCTTCAAAATCAACAGGGTGAAGTTGAGATTCAATTTTTAAAATGGTCAACCGGTGAGATACCCCTTTACCTGGCACTTTTCGCAGCGTTTGCTTTCGGGATGGTGACCTTCTTATTGATCTCTGTCTTCAGTCATCTGCAAGTGCTCAGCGAACTGGGAAAAGTAAAGAAACAAAAGAAAAAACTGGACGCGGAACTTGAAGAGGTACATGCTGAACTTGCCGAGGTAAAATCTCGTCTTCACGCAAGACCACTTCAGGCATCTACGGAAGAGGGTGCTGGTTCAGAGATAAGTACGACTTTTAAGGAGCGGATGTAAGTAGCGACGGTGTTAGCTGGCATCCCCACCCTGCGTCATTCCGGTGATGAGTTAAACCGGAATCTAGGAAGCTATTGATACTATTGATGTTAAAATTCAAAACATACGCGATATTCCATAAATATCTGAATTTTTTCATTCCCGGTCAGACTGTTGTTCACCACCGCAAGAAGCGAAAAACCTAACCCTCATCCAGCATCGAAATAATGATTTCGCGGAAGAGAGAAGGATTAATTTTACCATTACTCCGTTTCATTCCTTCACCGATAAAAACCCCGAGAACATTCGATTTTCCTGCTTTATAACGATAAACTTCTTTGGTAAAATCATCGAGAATATCTTTCGCCAGTTTTTCCAATTGATCTCTGTCGCTTTCCTGCTTAAGACCTAACCGAATCATGACATTTTCGGGTGAATTTCCTGATATCACCATCTCTTCGAGAATCTCTTTTGCTGCTGTAGCACTGATAATTTGTTGTTGGATCATGCGCAGTAGCTGGAGGAAGTTAGCAGGGGATAGCTTAATGGAGTCAATGGCTAGATTT
>JAIOHU010000125.1 GCA_019912845.1 bacterium | reverse complement strand
GGAGAATAACTCTGGATTCAAGGATACCCTTGAAGGTTTAGTTAATGATGTTGACCGGATGCAGAAAACCGCCGAGGAGAGTTCCAGGCGTTTGATGACTGGACAGATTGAAGATGTTCACCAGGTTATGATCGCGATGGAAGAGGCACAGACTTCCTTTCAGCTTATGATGGAAATTCGAAATAAAATTGTTGATGCATATAAAGAAGTTATGAGAATGCAGGTGTAGCCTATGGCAACGATCACGGAACAGGTCGGTTCCTATTTTCGCTCCGTTTATTCACAATTGACAGTCGCTCAACGTATCCTCGTTATCGGGATTTCTCTCGCTGCTCTTATTGGCGTTGTGGTTCTGGTAAGATGGGCGAGCACACCCGATATGGTTCCTCTCTTTTCCAACCTTCCTGCGGAGGAAGCCGGGAAGGTCGCCGACTGGTTAGGTCAGAATAATATCGAGTATCAGCTCGAACAAAATGGTAGTCGTATTCTTCTCAAACGAGAAGAGGTGTATGATGCTCGAATAAAACTCGCCCAGGAGGGATTGCCCAGCCCCAGTTCGACCGGATATGAGATATTTGATGCCACCAACTTGGGGATGAGTGAATTTGTTCAAAAATTGAACTTTCGTCGAGCTCTTGAGGGTGAATTATCTCGTACCATTGAGATCATGAATGAGGTTGATCGTGCTCGTGTCCATATTGTTATACCCGAACGTGCGCTATTTCGTGAAAAGGAAAAACCGCCGACAGCTTCGGTGGTTCTCGAATTAAAAAGAGGAATTACAGAATCACAGGTTTCTGGGGTGGCGCACCTGATCTCTTCCGCAGTAGAAGGGTTGGAAGTGGAGCACGTTTCGATTCTTGATAACAAAGGAAATCTACTCTCGAACCTGCAGGACTCAGACCCCCTCATGTCAGTTTCCTCAACACAATTGCAGCTAAAGGAAAACGTTGAGCAGAAGCTCACCAAAAAGATTGAGTCCATGCTTGCGAATCTTTTGGGTAGCGGGAAGGCAATTGTAAGCGTATCTGCTGATCTTGATTTCAGCAGAAGTGAAGTTACAGAAGAACTGTACAACCCTGATGGGTCTGTAGTGAGAAGTGAAGAGGTAATAGAATCAACATCGCAATCATCAGACCAGGATGTTGATCCCAATGCAGATCCTAATGTTCAACCGCCAGTCGCCAGCAGCACCAGCCAGAATGAAACCAATACGATTACAAATTACGAAGTTAGTAAAACGTTGAGCCATCGTGTGACTCAAACAGGTGGAATTGAACGTCTTTCTGCATCTGTGATGATCGATGGAACATACGAAAAGGTTGAAAACGCCGACGGAGAAACCACAGTACAATACGTTCCCAGATCTGCTGACGAGTTGCAGAAGATAACCCAGGCTGTCCGGAATGCATTAGGATACTCTGAAGTACGTGGTGACGAGGTATCAATAGTAAATATACCATTCCAGTCAGATCAACTTGAGGAACAAAAGGCTGATTGGCTGCGCTTCCTTCAGGATGACTGGTATTCACTTGTGCAAAAACTTTTGTTTGGGTTGGCGATAATAGGACTGCTTATGTATATCAGACGTCTACTGAGCAAATCCGCAGAAGCGACTAGAATAACATATCGTCGTGAACTATCCCAACTGCCAAAACCCCAACCCTCAGCCGGGGCACTTCCCGAACCTGAAGAATCACTAGCATTGCCAGATCCAGAAGCGGAAGTATCAGAAACCGCTGTAAAAGCAAGTCGCTTACAAAAACAGATCCTAGACTATGTGGAAGAGAAACCAGAAGTCGCTGCTAAATTATTGAGAACCTGGTTGACAGATGAATAATTTTAAGTTCACAGGTAAGATATCATGAACAATCCCCCTGAAAAAAAAGAAGAGAAAAAAGAAATATCAGGTGTTCGTAAAGCTGCAATTTTTATGGTTGCTCTGGGCACCAAGGCATCTGCGGACATCTATCGGTATCTTTCTGAACGGGATGTTGAACGAATTACCACTGAAATTGCAAAACTGGAAAGCATTCCCAGCAATTTACTGCATGGTGTGAATGAAGATTTTTTTCAGATGGTTCTCGCTCAACAATATATCGCTGAAGGGGGAATGGCGTACGCTCATGAAGTGCTCGAAGAAGCGATGGGAGAATCCAAGGCGATGGAAATCATCCGTCGTGTTCAGATGTCTCTGCAGGTGAAAGGATTTAATGTTCTCCACAACGTCGACACAAATCAGCTTCTTGCATTTCTACAGAAAGAGCATCCTCAAACCATCGCCCTGGTGCTAACGCAGTTGAATCCAGTGCAATCAGCCAATGTGCTCACCGAACTCCCACCCGCCAGCCAGGTGGATGTTATGCACAGGCTTGCTCAAATGGAAAGGGTGAGTCCTGAAACTATTAATGCGATTGCTAAAGTGCTGGAAAGCCGTATCGACTTCAGTGCCAGTGCTTCCAAACTTGGCGGCGTAAAACAGACTGCGGATATCCTTAATCTGGTTGGGCAACGATTTGAGAAAAATATTCTGGCAGGAATTGCGAAAGAAAATCCCGACCTCGCCAGCGAGATTAAAAACCTCATGTTCGTCTTTGAAGATGTTATCAACCTCGATGACCGTTCGATTCAGAAGGTTCTGCGCGAGGTTGACAATAAAGAACTGGCAATGGCACTCAAAGCATCAAGCCAGGAACTCAAAACCAAGATTCTCGGAAATATCTCAAAACGTGCAGCTGAAACGATTGACGAAGAATTACAGTATATGGGACCAGTCAGGTTGCGGGAGGTTGAAGAGGTTCAGCAACGGATTATTGATGTGATTAGACGTCTTGAAGAGGAAGGTCAGATCGTGGTTTCCGCTGGCTCAGCAGATGAACAAATGGTGTAATTGAACGATGAAACCCAAAAAAGTCAGACAACCAAGTGTTGAATTCAAACCCATAGGCTCAAAAGTTATCAAGAGTTCTTATCAGTATGTTGACAACACGGGTATTCAGGAATTTGACCAGCGTGAGGGTGAAATTCCGAAAGCGGTTATCACCGGTCATCTCAAAATGGAGAAGCAACCGAGCGAGAGGATTTCATTAAGTTACAATCCGACCCGCTATGGAATAGCACACCGTGAGACTCTGGAGGGAAAACTCCGTGTGCAGGAAGAGACTATCGTAAAGTTGCAACAGCAACAAGAAAATCTGAAACAGAAGATTGAGAATAAGTCAAAAAGTTCGTTTGATGAGGGTTATAAAGCAGGTAAACGTGAAGGGGTTGAAGAGGGTAAAAATGAGATATCCTCCCAGTTGAACCTGATGAATGAATTGATCGGTTCCATTCACGAAGATACAGTAGATTATTATCGTAAACTTGAAGATCGTTTAGCGGATTTCGCCATGATGATCGCGCGAAAAGTCGTTGGAGATGCAGCAAATGCTCATCGTGACGTAGCGGTAGAATTGGCTAAAACTGCCATTCGTCAGGCGATCGACAAAAGCTCTTTGACAATTCAGGTTAATCCTGTAGACTACGAAACCCTCAGAGCAGCACGAGCTGATCTGAAATCTATTTCTGAGGGTATCAAGGCTATTGAAGTGGAATCAAACCCGAGAATTGAACCAGGTGGAATTCTATTGGAAACCCCTGGCGGTTCTATTGATGCATCGATTGAATCCATGCTGGATGAAGTGCATAAATCCATTCTCCCGGATCACGTTCAGGTAATCCAGCCGGAAAAAGAGGACGAGTGACTCTCTTTAAGCCAGAACTAGAACAGACCTTTGCTATCCACACAGAAAGGTTACTGGATTCGCTTCCCCTGGTGCCTCGCGGAAAGGTGACACGAGTTGTTGGTTTGGTTATTGAGTCGAGTGGTCCTGACGCTTCGGTGGGTGAGATATGTGAAATTATCGATCGTAAAGATGAACATTGCGGTTATGCAGAAGTGGTAGGTTTCAGAGATCACCTTGTTTTGCTGATGCCTTTAGGCGACGTTGAGGGAATTCATCCAGGCAGTACGGTTCGAAGCCTGAGAAGACCGTTTCGGATCGGAGTAGGTCCTGAGATATTGGGGCGCGTCTTGGATGGTCTGGGACGACCGTTAGACGACAAGGGGCCGGTTGCGACTGAAAAATTTGTACCTATAACGGCTCAACCGCCTCATCCCCTGAAACGGTCGAGAATAACTGAACCCCTTGAGCTTGGAATACGATCTATAGATGGGTTACTTACCTGTGGAAATGGTCAACGATTCGGCATTTTTGCCGGTTCCGGTGTTGGGAAGAGTGTCTTGATGGGGATGGTAGCACGGAACACTGAGGCGAGTGTCAATGTTATCGGGTTGATCGGGGAACGTGGTCGAGAAGTACGGGATTTTATCGAGCGTGACCTTGGTCCGGAAGGGTTGAAAAAGTCTGTAGTTGTTGCGGTGACGAGCGATCAACCAGCATTGATAAGGATCAAAGGAGCGATGCTCACTACTGCCATTGCAGAATACTTCAGAGAAAAAGGTGAAAATGTAATGCTGATGATGGATTCGGTGACTCGTATCGCAATGGCGCAACGTGAAATCGGTCTTGCTGTTGGTGAACCACCAACAACTCGTGGATATACACCCAGCGTTTTCGCCCTGTTACCAAAATTACTGGAACGTTCAGGAAAAGGTGAATTTGGTTCTATCACTGCACTATATACGGTATTAGTTGAGGGTGATGATATGAATGAACCAGTGGCGGATGCAGTGCGATCCATCCTGGATGGTCATATTGTTCTCTCGAGGAAATTGGCAGCAGAGAATCACTATCCAGCGGTTGATGTCCTTCAGAGTGTCAGCAGAGTAATGACTGAGGTTACACCTGATGAGTTGAAACACGCTGCGAATCGAGTTCTCGAAGATATGGCAGTGTACGCTGAAAATGAAGACCTTATAAATATAGGTGCCTACAAAAAAGGCACGAATCCACGGATAGATCGTGCGATTGAAAAAAGGGAAGCAATAAAAAATATCCTTATTCAGGATATGAATGAGAGCACCCCCCTTCCTGAAACATGGGAAGAGATTATCGCTATATCGAATTGATAGAATTTCTGGAATAATATTGAACTATGAAAAAATTCAAATTCCGCTTGCAACGTGTGATGGATGCGAAGGAGAATGAGGAGAAACAGCAGCAACGTATCTTCGGCATGGCACAACAGAGAGTAGTACAGGCAGAGTTGGAACTGGAAGAACTACAGCGTCAACTTGAAGAACAGATACAACAAGAGCTGGCAAATGCTTCATCCGCAGTGAGGGTCTCAGATGCAATGATGGGTACACAATGGAAAGCTTACCTGCGTAGATGCATCATTGCACAAAATAGTGAGATAGCGAGAAGACGTGAAAAAGCGGATGTTGAGCACCAAAAACTTGTGGAAATTAGCAGGGAACGTCAGATTTTGGAAAAATTGCGTGACAAAAGAAAAATAGAACACCAAACAGCAGTGCTCCATGAAGAGCAGAAAATTATCGATGAAATTGGTGGCAGGTCACGTAAATATGGGTTGCAAGAGTAGTATATTATCCTTAACTGGATTTATAAAATTGGAGAGTAGCGATGAAGGGCTCGATACCGGCAATGATAGCCTTCTTCCTGATTTCCTGGTTGATTTGTTTTGCAGGAAACTACATGTTTCTTCAGGCGACAATGCCTGCGATTCAGCAACAACAGGCTGAAGAGATTCAAAATCAACCAGCACCAAAGAGCATCAACGACCTCGGCTTAACAAGAAATATCTCTGAGGTTGTTAAGGAAGATGCAATAAAAAAAGCAGAAGAGAAGAAGACTTCGTCGAAAAAGGACTTAGAGAGTGTTCGATCCATTGTTGACAGCATTGTGTCCCTGCAAACAGCACCTCTTCTGGAAGAAGTGAATAGATTACAAAACGACTTAAAAGAATCTAAAGAGCAGGTAAATGAATTTCAAAATCTTCTTGCAATGGTTTCCGGTCAGTCAGACAGCCTCGATCAAGCACAAGCCAAACGTCTGTCTAAAATGCTGGAGGATATGAAACCGGCATCCGCGGCGGCGATTCTTAAACGGCTTAACAGCGATGTAAATGCTCAATTGTTATTGATGATGCGGCAAAAAAGTGCTGCAAAAATTATGGCTGAGCTTCCTGAAGAGAGAGCGGCAACCATTGCAAAACACCTCTCAAAAGGCTTTACGAAGAGTTCGATCTGATGAAACTTACACCACAAATATCGCAAGGTGAATCAGTTCTAAAATCCAATGGGAACAATACCACTAGCAAAGGTTCTGGTGGATTTGATAAACTGATGGGACTGGTTACTCGTAAATCCGAGGAAAAACCGCTGGCTTTAGTACAGCGTGGAAAACTTGTCACCTTCAAGGGGGTGCCATTTGTAGATGAGCACGGAAACCCCATTCAACTGCAAAGTGTTCATAAGGGCAAGAATCAGCGAATTCAGATCAAAACCAAACCAATTTCTCACAATTCTACTACTTCAAACCTTGTACCGCCTTATGAAATCTGGCGAGAACATCGTCTGAGCGAACCTGGGAAAGCCAATCTGGTTCACCATAATTTTAAGTTCCTCGCTAATGAACATCTGAAGGCAACAAGAAAACTTCGGCATGGAATTCTCACAGGAAAAGTAAAAACTCCAGGTCAGAATGGCGAAAAAACTGACGCATTACATTCTGGCGACAAAACTAACGACAATTCAGCTATCGCACATCTGATCACCTCAGCGCGAGAATTGACTAGACGGCAGATCGTTCGTGAGGGTGGAAAATTCTCTAATAAATTGAATGAAGTATCACAAGAGGAAATTGACGCAAGCCTTGATCAGGTGCGTAAAACACTAAATCTGCAGAGCGATCCACGTGTGCGTCCCTTCGCCCCACCAAATGTAGATAATAGTGGGTCAGAGATAAGCCGAACGAAACAAAATTTCTCCAAACCAGCTTCGGCAAGCCAAAAAGACATAAGACAGGAAGTACGGGGCAAAGGAATAGACCCCGGAATGATATTGGGTGATAACCGTGCTACCAGGTATGGTAGTAGTAAACCAGCGCAGTTAACACCCTTCAGTGCAAATGACAGCAAATTGATCACTCCCTCTATGAGTGAAAAAACAGAAAAAGCAACAAAGAATTCTGGTAAAACTGAAAATATCAAGCATGATGAAACTCTGACTGAATCAGGAAATAAAAGTATAAATGTAAATAAAAGTGATTCAACGCATTCGTCCAGGGTTTTAGCTGGCGAGAAGCATACTGGTAACCACCATCCAGGCCGAAATGGCAAATCCGGTGATGGAGAATTTCCAATCAATCCTGAATTGCTGAGGAAAAACAAGCACTCTGAAGATCAAGTGAAGAAGGAAACCATACCTGATATTGATCCAAAAGCCAGTTCGTCAAAGATACGTCCATCCAGCAATATCGCCGATCCAATTGCCGAGAAGAGATCGTCCCTCGAAAATCAACCAATCGGTGGCGATCACGCTTCTTTCACTAAAGTTTCGGAAAAGAAAACATCCTTTGAGCGCATTGAATATGAGAGTGTTAGCGAAGAGCGTGCGAACACTTCTCAGGCAAAAGTTGTAAAAGCAAAAGTGGAAGAGGAAAGTTCAGATTCAAAATCTACCCAGCACTCAAGTAGAAAGGTAAATTCCGGAAGCGCGAAAGGTTCAGAGCAGGCGGCTACTGCTAAAACTGAAAGTAATACTTCAAGTATACCTGCAAATGATCCACCAGTTAAACCGCAGTCCGCCAACGCAAAGGTTGAATCACTGAAGAAAAGAGGCTGGCGAATTCATACACCCATCACTTCAAGTAAAGATTTAGAAACAGATGAGCGTGTTCAAGTTTCCAAAAAAGCAAAAGCAAAAAATGTGAATGGTAAGAAAGATTCATCCACTTCAACTGTAAAATTATCAAACTCCCAGTCGAATTCATCAATAAACGAAGAATCCACTGAAGTACTCACCGATGACACTACTGAAAAAGTATTGAGCTCTAAAGAGTTAAAAGGATTTTCGCAACAAACTTCAAATTCGCCTCAAACGACAAATGTGACTCATTCCAATAAAACTGCTTCACATCAAGCACAACAGATGGAAAGTCGGTTTGCTGACATTGAAAATCTGAAAGAGGTATTGCAAAAGATAGAAGGACGTGCAAAGATAGTATCGAACGGTGGCACAACAACCATGCAAATTCGCCTGGCACCAAAATCACTGGGTTTAATGCATGTCAAAATATTCCAGTCTGATGGACGTTACGAAGTTTCATTGAGAACAAACAGTCCCGAAGCTGCAAAGGCACTAGAATCTCAAGTGGATCAGATTAAGACTGAATTATCCAATAGCGGTATCCAGGTTGATAAGCTGAATGTCAGCACCGATGGTTCAAAATCAAATGATCGTCAAGCTACAAACAGCTTCTCGCAGGAGCAGTCAAAACAGAACACTGGTGCGAGTGGTGCAACTACCGAATTCACTGAAGAACCGCAGCTGAATTCACCCATTTCTCTAGACCTTGGGACGAATAGTGTAGACTTTATCGGATGATTGCTTTTGCCGGAGCAATCATTTCCTCAAAAGGAGGGGGCAATAGTTGCCTTCTCCTTTTTTTATGTCTTGTAAAACAAGAGTTTAGCTGTGGCATAAGCTTTGCTAAAATTGTTAAAGTAGACTATGAACTATAATTCGAGTATCAGTAAAAATTTTAATCGTTTAATCTGAAAAACAGGCTTGAGAGGAGGTGAGAAATATGCCGCAATTTGATGCACTATCAGGGATAGTGAACAACTTTCCTACTGATCGGAATGCTCAGGGACCAACGAAAGATTTGGGAAAAAATGAATTCCTTCGATTGATGATGACACAACTCAGTTATCAAGATCCTATGAATCCCATGGATGCAACCCAATTTTCCTCACAACTGGCTGAATTCAGTACAGTTGAACAGTTGGCAAACCTGACTCAAACCACTGAAAACGCACTGAATGCAGATATGATGCTTGCACAGTCAATTAACAACACACTGTCAGCAACGATTATTGGAAAGAATGCCAAAGTGGTTACTGAATCTGTGAAGTTAACAGCGGATCAAGACATTAATCTGCATTGCGAAGTACCGAAACATTCCCAGGAAGTAAAACTGGAAATCCGAAATGCCAATGGTCAGGTTGTTCGCACATTAACTGAAGATAATGTACCAGCAGGAATGAAAGAATTTGAATGGGATGGTCGTGATGGTAAGGGAAATACACTGCCAGAAGGAAATTATTCCATCAAAATGACTGCGACCTATTCTGATGGTTCGAGCAAAACGTTACCGCCCTATTTGATAGGTAAAATCGAAGCGGTTCAGTACAGTACAAATGGAGCAGTGCTGGTTGTTGATGGTCAAACAGTGGGATTCGGGAATGTTGTTGAAATACGTGAACCTGAAGAAGAAGGTGGTAACAACCTGTTGAATAATCTTTTCGCAGGATAAGTTCTTTCAATTCAGATCAAAGATAGCGGTCTGATATTATGAAGAGGATGGCATGGATTGGGATATAAAACGAATTCAATCTCATGTCGTTCGCGCTCCAACTGTCACTCCGACTACTCCAAGAAAAACGAAAGAATCGGATGACCAGTTCAGCAAGACATTGGAAAAGGCGACGCAACGTCCGTCTACTCCAAATGTTACGATTTCGGCACATGCGAGCCAACGACTCCTCCAGCGAGGTATTCATCTCGACCAGCATGATTTGAACAAGATTGACGCTGGAATGGATCGCGCCACTGCAAAAGGTGCCAGAGATTCACTCTTTCTCATGCGAGACCTGGCGTTTCTGGTTAGCGTGGAGAATCGTACTGTCATCACAGCTATGGATGGGGAGAGTGCGAAAGACAATGTATTTACGAAGATTGACAGCGCATTAATTCTCTAATTATTGGTATACGGTTTGTGTTTTCTCAGCTGGACCTAATTCAGGAGGCTGACCTTCACACCGAACGACAGAGGTGTGATACCCTGCAAACCGTACAAAGTTTAATTGCATCCGTGAGGATGCATAAACGGTCAGGAGACAGCTCATTATGATGCGGTCATTGCAGACAAGTTACTCAGGGCTGGTAAATCATCAACTCCAGCTCGAAGTAATCGGCAACAACATTGCCAATTTGAATACAACTGCCTTTAAAAGAGGCAGGATCAGTTTTTCTGAAAGCCTCGCGCAAACCCTCAGTTCTGGACAAGCTCCACGGACAGGATTTGGCGGGATAAATCCATCGCAGATCGGACTTGGAATGCAGGTAAGTAGTGTTGATACAAACTACTCCCAGGGTGCATTGGAGAATACTGGATTTGCCACCGATCTGGCAATTCAGGGTAATGGATTTTTCACTGTTCGAGATGGTGAGCGCAATTATTTCACACGTGCTGGAAATTTTACCATTGATGCTAATGGCAACCTTGTTGCAGGAGGTGGTTCAGGTTTGGTCCAGGGTAGAATGGCAGATGAAACGGGGAATATTGTTTCTGGAGCAGCAGTTGAAGACCTTATTTTGCCTCTGGAACAGAAAATCCCACCAAAGGCAACTGAGAACGTACGGTACTTCAGCAATCTGGATGCAACAGCTACAAATTCTGAAGCCACACTATCAACCGCCGGGGACTCAGGAGTAACCTATGTTTCTGGTACAGCAGCTGATGGTGTGGGTGGAACACACAGCATCGCAATCACTGGAGAGAACGCAACTCGATCAAGTTGGAATACTGCAGATGATGGTGGTTTGGTTGGCGGGAACCTAACTGATGTATTATCAGCAATTGGCGTAAATCCGGGAGGTGTTGATGGTCTGACTGTGACTATTGATGCCGGCACGGAAAATGAAACGGTTTATGCAATTGAAGGTATTGATGAGAACAATACACTCGGCGATCTCCTCAATGCTCTGAATAGTCAGGTAAACGGTGCCACTTTCGAACTTGAAGGAAACGCATTGGTCGTAACTCGAACAGTTGCGGGAGCAAACTATAACGTCGTAATCGATGATTCAGCAGGTGGAAATGTCGCATCGATCCTGTTCGGAACACCACCAGTAAATATCAGCAGTGGTACTGATTCTACTCTTGCTGCGGTAGATACATTCACCGATGCTAGAACTGGCAATATTACCACTTCTACTCTTTCCTTTGAACGAGATGCACAATCGGGTCTGATGACTCGAATGACTGGTCTAGGTGGTGGTGGGGTAGAGGTCGTTGCCAGCAATGGATTTACACCCACAGATGCTGTACCGAATCCCTTGTTGATTGATACTGCCGAAACAACTCATGCTACGTCGATCCTTGTCTACGATTCTCTCGGAAATACGCACACTATGACGATGAATTTCTTCAAAACATCAACTGACAATGAGTGGGCATGGGAAGCTGAAGTACCTGAACCAGCATTTGGAATTAGTGGCAACACTGGTACTGTGACCTTTAATAATGATGGTTCACTTGCAACATTTAACTTCGATAACAACGCCGACGGATTCCGGTTTAATCCTGGAAATGCTGCGGAAGATGTTGTAATTGGCATGAATCCAGGGACTGTCGGAAGTTTTGATGGTATCACTCAGACTAACGCCCCATTCACAACGACCCTTGTTGAACAAGATGGCTATTCCATGGGAGTTCTGGAAGGGATTAATATTGACAGTAATGGTCAGGTAATCGGCAATTTTTCCAACAGTCAGCAATTAACCCTTGCTGAGATTGTCATCGCTGATTTTGCAAATGTGAATGGTTTGGAAAAAGCTGGTGAGAACCGGTACAAGTCAAATCAAATTTCAGGTGATCCGATATACGGTCAGGCAGAAACGAACTTTGGATCGAGCATTTATTCAGGTTATCTTGAGCAATCGAATGTTGATATGGTACAGGAATTTACAAATATGATTCTGGCACAGCGTGGTTTTCAAGCGAACGCTCGTGTGATGACAGTAACGGATCAGTTCCTGGCTGAAACAGTTCAATTGAAACGATAAACTATAATTAAGTTTCTCCATTACTTTAACTCTTTTTCAAGTAATGGTGCAGTATTTAAAGTATTTTGGATTACTGGATTGTTCCTGTGGGATGAGGGGAATCCCTTCATCCCCGGGATATATCCATGTATCTTACTTAAATCATAACTTCATCTATTTTATCAAGCTGACCATGAAATATCAGTCAACTTGATAGAACGGCAAGGTTTGCTGGAGAAATTGAATGATAAAGGTGACAAGGCTGGATGGCACAGAAATCATCGTCAACAGCGATATGATAGAGTTCGTTGAGGCGACGCCGGATACCATACTCACGCTAACCGATGGTAAAAAGGTTATCGTGGAGCAGGATCCGGATGACGTGGTTGAGCGGATTATTCATTTCCGTAACCGAGTCATGGCACCATTGACGAATTCAACTGAACAGGGAGACTAAGGTATGGATCTGGCAACCCTGGTCGGCATCATCCTTGCTGGGCTGCTTATTTCCATCACTATTTTAACGGGACCAGGTGTTGCGTTCTTCTTCAGTCTTGGTTCTGTTATGGTTGTATTCGGTGGGACAATTGGGGCAACCCTTATTAATTATCCACTCAAGGAAGTTCTTGCGTTGATAAATGTCGCTCGCAATGCCTTTTTTTCAGTACCGGCATCTTCCAGTGAAACCATTGATGTGCTGGTGCGGGTAGCGGAAAAAGCCAGACGTGAAGGTATTCTTGCGATCGAACGCGAACTTGAGTCTCTGGATGATCCATTTATGAAGATCGGTGTTCAATATGCAGTTGATGGTACTGAACCCGAAACCATCCGTGCCATCCTCGAATCAGAGTTGGGAGGTATGGAGGAACGTCACGCTCAAGGGAAAAAAATGTTTGAAACCATGGGCGCATTTGCTCCAGCTTTCGGTATGATCGGAACATTGATTGGTTTGATTCAGATGCTTGCGTCTCTGGATGATCCGAGTACAATTGGTTCCGGTATGGCGATTGCGTTGGTAACAACATTGTACGGTTCTATGCTGGCGAATATTCTCTTTATTCCATTGGCAGGCAAGCTGGAATTTCGCTCACGTGAAGAAGCCAGACGTAAAGAACTGGTTGTTGAAGGGATTCTCTCAATTCAATCAGGAGATAATCCACGGATTGTACGCGAAAAACTTCTCACCTTCCTTCCTCCTCAAGAGAGGAAGTATGAGGATCGTGATAAGGAATAAGAAGGGTAAAGTATGCCGAAGAAAGGTAAAGAATGTCCCCCTGCCGGTGCGCCGGCATGGATGACTACATTTGCAGATATGATGACTCTGCTACTTACTTTCTTTGTGTTATTACTCTCTTTCTCAACGATTGAAAATGTCAAGTTTGAAGCGGCAATTGCTAGTATCCGAGAGGGAATGGGGTACATGCCCAAAAATTCAGGAGTTTTGCAGCAAATCAAGACTGATAAGGCCACAAAAAATGCGATGCACTCTGAAGAATCAGCGGAAATGGTGAATCAGGTCATAGAAGTCGCACGTGAACTTGATCTCTTGAATAATATTGAGCTGTATCATACACCTGAAGGGGTGAGACTGATTATTTCAGATCCAGTTCCCTTCGGAAGTGGAAGTGCAGATTTACAACCCAAATTTAAGCAACTTTTGTTAGGAGTTGCTGAGATTACGCGATCTACTTCTTTTCAGGATATAAGAGTTGAGGGACATACCGATAATGTCCCAATCAGTACTGTCAGATATCCCAGTAACTGGGAATTAAGTGCTGCCAGAGCACTTGCAGCAACAAAGTACCTGGCTTATGAGGGAGGATTGGACCCTTCAAGATTAAGTGCGGTTGGATATGGTGAGTACAGACCCCGTGAATCCAACGATACAGTTGGTGGACGTTCCAAAAACAGGCGTGTCGAAATCTATCTGGAACGACAATCCAATCCATATATGACGAAGCTGGAGCAGACAGATGAATGAAGCCGCTGAAGGAACTCAGGGTGTGGAAGTACCGGAAGGTGGAGCTGCACCTGGTGGTGGTGGGGCAAAACCGATGATGGTCGCGATGATTGCGGTTTTAGTTCTCGCGTTCCAAATTGTAAGCTCCCACTATATTGTCAAAATGCTTTTCTTTTCAAAACCTCCGGAAGCTGTCGCTGAGGAACAGATGGTTGATGAGAAAAAAACTGAAGAGGTTGGTCAAATCTATAAACTTGAAACATTACTGATAAACCCGGAGGCATCTCGCGGATCTAAACATCTTCTTGTAGATATAGGGATTGAGGCTTCTGACCCTGCTATTATTGGTCAACTTGAAGTTTTAGACCCTGTGTTACGTGATAACATCAGTACATTATTATCTTCGCAACCGTTGGATGTTCTCACTAATATACTCATGCGGGATAAGTTGCGTCTAAAAATAGAAGAAATTGCAAACTTCCATCTCAAGGAAGGTGAAGTCGATCGTGTCTACTTTATTCGTTACGTCTTTCCATAAAACGGTTACCGAAAAATGAACCGAATCCTGTCACAAGATGAAATAGATGCCCTGCTAAGTAGTGTCTCCAAGGGTAAAACTTATGATGATGCGGAGCCTGAAGACTCCAGGGCTGTCGCGGTCTACGACTTCAAACACCCAGACCGTATCAGTAAGGAACAGATTCGTACTCTGCGCACCATCCACGAAAATTTTGCACGCCTGTTCGCAACTTACCTCTCAACCTCCTTAAGAGCTTTGGTGGATGTAAACGTGGTTTCCATTGATCAGGTGACCTATTCAGAATACACCATGTCATTATCGATGCCCTCCAGTCTCTACCTCTTGAAGAACCCGGAGTTAGAAGGGAAAAGTGTTCTTGAAATCAGCCCTCAATTTTTACTTTTCGTTGAGGACAGATTGCTCGGTGGAACAGGCGAAACTGAGATAGAAATTCGAGAAATTACCTTAATAGAAC
>JAIOHU010000124.1 GCA_019912845.1 bacterium | reverse complement strand
TATGAGCTACCATGGGCTTGATTATTATAATCTTGATGAATGGTTGAATGACGAAGAAAAACTGGTTCGTGATTCAGTACGTGAATGGGTCAGCGACCGTGTGATCCCCATTATTGATGATCACTTCAGCAAAGCAACTTTTCCTCATCATCTGGTTGCCGAGATGGTGGAGTTAGGATTGTTCGGGCCGACTCTTCCGGAAAAATACGGCGGAGCAGGTATTGGAGATGTCGCTTATGGTCTCGCGATGCAGGAACTTGAACGTGGGGATAGCGGGATACGCAGCTATGCCAGTGTGCAGAGTGCGCTGGTGATGTATCCGATTTACACCTGGGGCAGTGAAGAACAGAAGACGTACTGGCTGCCAAAACTCGCCCGCGCTGAAAAGATCGGTGCATTCGGGTTGACCGAACCGGATTTCGGCTCCAATCCCGGCGGTATGGTCACCTCGGCAATAAGAGTGGATGGCGGCTATCTCCTCAATGGTGCGAAGATGTGGATCACCAACAGCAGCATCGCGGATGTTCATGTGGTCTGGGCAAAACTGGATGGTGAGATTGCAGGTTTCCTCGTCGAAAAAGAGTGGAAAGGGGTTACCGCACCGGAACAGAAGGGGAAGTGGAGCTTACGTGCCAGTGTGACTGGCGAGATTGTTCTGCAGGATGTATTTGTGCCGGAGTCACATCGACTCCCCGATGCAAATGGACTCAAATGTCCACTCTCCTGCTTAAGCCAGGCAAGATATGGGATAGCCTGGGGAACCATAGGTGCAGCCCAAGCCTGCTACGATTCAACTCTGAATTATGCTAAAAGTCGTATTCAATGGGGAAAACCGATTGCAGGGTTCCAGTTGGTGCAGGAAAAGCTCGCCTGGATGGTGAGCGAAATCACCAAAGCGCAACTTCTGGTCTACCGTCTCGGCAAGATGAAAGAAGCGAAAAAGGCACAGCACTATCATATCTCACTGGCAAAACGGAATAGCTGCGAGATCGCACTTCAAATTGCAAGGGTCGCTCGTGATTTACATGGTGCGAATGGGATAACTGAAGAATATCCGATCATGCGTCACATGCTGAACCTGGAAAGTGTTTATACCTACGAAGGTACACACAATATGCACACCCTGATTGTCGGCTGGGATGTTACCGGAATGCGAGCGTTTGACTAATAGATTGGCTTTATTATGCCGGATTTTCCTTACCTAATCATTGAATGTTGATGAACAGGAATGAGTCAAATTTTCGATCTGTTTTTGAGAACCGACAGTTACTTTGGAACTGCTCTTTCTGGATCCCTGCCCAACTCATCTCCGGGATGACGCGCTGGAGTGACACTCCAAGAATGGATTACTTCGCTTCGTTCGCAATGACAAAAAAATGCTACTGTGGAGTGTGGCGCTTTAAAGCAGAGATTCAACCTCGAAACACGGGGATGAGTTTAAGGGGGTATGGATTTGTAGTTCTGTTAGTTTTACAGAGCAAGTATGATCATGAGATAAATCCCTCTCATCCCCGTGCCACCCAGTCTTAACGCCGTGGTGAACTTAAATGCTTAGATTTTCCTAGGGGTAGGAAGGAATGGTTGTGTTCCCCTTCCCTCCCCCTCCGAACCGTGCGTGTGGATTTGACTGAAACACCTACGTGCGAAGGCAAGTAATCTGAAGATACTTTCTACTCACGTTTGCTGCCTACAATCTACGTACCTCTGCTTCAAATTCGTCCCACTTCAGTTCGTTGACAGTAAAAACCAGCAATGAATCATTTTCATGTATTTTGGTTTCAAAATCAGGGCAGGTATAGGTTGTATTGTCATGGACAAGTGCAAAGGGTATGACTGGCATATCTATTTTACGTGCTGCGATAGGAGCCTTCTCCTGGATTTCCTGCCAGGTCATGCCGACAAGATTCTTCACCTTGTAAGCATTCGGATTTGCACCTTCTGTGTTGAGAAGCAGGTTCTGGAGGGCGTGTGCGCTGTGTGGATCCTGACACTCTTGAGCTACAGCCAGAATCTCCAGGCTCTCCATGATTGGTGTGGAGGGTAAGCCTTCAAACATCCAGTTATTGTCAGGGTCAACCAGGATGTGAATGATACGTGTCTCATCTCCGATAAATTTCGGCAGGATATCGACAATCGTTTTGGTCACGCCGTCTGAATCATCCTTCCCCTTCTCCACCGGGAAAACGATTACAACCTTGTTTTTGTCCAATTTGGCACGTTTGTATGTATCCTTCTCAAGCACGCTGCCATGAATGAAATGGATATGGGGTTGTATCTGGAATGAAGATGGCAATTCTCCAATACGTCCATCTATGATACAGAACCCGGCATCCGGCTCAGTATATCTGGTTTCATCAATAAGATGCTGTAAGACTGATGTTCCCGGAAAATTAAAGATTACATAGCCATTTTTTATTGGATTGTTCACCATACCCTTTCTCCGTCTTTCAGTTCGATACAAATGAATGTCCAGCGCAGCAGCGAACAGGACACCTACCATCGCGATTCCGGCAGTTGCAAGAATAATTGAGACCAGCCTTCCCAACAGAGTCTCAGCAGGAGCATTTCCATAGCCGACGGTGGTGAAAGTCTGCCAGGTTTGCCATAGTGCTTCATTCCAGGTACTCTGTTCGATATACCTGAAGAGAAACATGTGAATCACGCTAAGTAGCAGAATAAATAGACTGACATCGAGAAACCACGCGACTGGGGGATGCCGTTTGACTTTAGAACGTATCTGTGATGGAAGAAAAAAGAGGATCATAAACCGTCTCTCATTACAAACACCATTGCTCAAACTCGGGAACCATTTTACCCTAAAAAGGATATTCCCTATATTGATTTAAGAAATATCCTGGGACTACAGCGATTAGTTGATCTCGTCAGCAAAAAACCTCACCGTTTTGCTGAAAATTAGAATGTACGAGTGGATTTCTGCTTCCACTCAAAAGTGAATTTCGAGATCGTTATTCATTCCGCTGTAAAGATAAGGAGTATATCTTGAGACGCAAATCGTATATCGCAATTCTGATTCTTGTATTAGCATTTATCGTTTCCACAGTTTTACCTCTCGATGCACTTGCGAAACGGGGTGGTGGGAGACGTTCTGGAGGAGGCAGCCGTCGCTCAGCGAGTAAAAGTTGGGGTGCCAAGAAAAAATCGACTACAAACAAGAGCTGGTCGAAGTCAAACAAAAAAACAGCAAAATCCTCGACTGGCGGATCAAAAACAGATCGTGCCCTCTATCGTAAAGCAAAACAATCGGGCAAGGTGTTCAAAACTCGTGATGCAGCGAAAAAAGACTTCATGAGTAAATATGGCGACCAGTATTCCACAAAATTTCCGAATAAACCATCTACCCGACCAGATTATGTCCCGCAGAATACAACGCTTGGTGATGGACGAAAAGTCGCTGTTGATTATTATCCTCAGCATGGTGGATATGGGTATATGCAGGATGGACGTTTCCGATTATATAATGCACTGGGTGATGTTGCAATGCTCAGCCTGCTGATGAGAAATCACAATTATTATTATGGACCACGCCCAATGATGTCCGGATTTGGAAGAGGATTTATGGTGCTGGGAGGAGTTGCATTGCTGATCTTTGGATTTGTGATTTATTCCAGGTACCGGAAAAGTGAGTTATAGATATTTCATGGATTTAAAATAATACATTAAGCTGTCGAATATAAATCTCACTGCTAGAGAAGAAGCGGAAACCCCTGAATGAACAAACAATCACCCGAGTCCTGGCGTAGCCTTAAGCCGGGCAGCACGATCACCCTTAGCGACAAAATCACCCTTGAAGAGGCGATGAAACGTGGCGAAGGTGTTCTCGCACAGGATTATATCATAAAAAAATTATTCATTGTTCAACATGCTGAAGGTCTCGCAGAATGGATCTTTTATAAGATCGAATCTGAGGACGAAGACCTCTGGTTGTTGGTAAAAGCAGTGGATGACAAACTTGAATTCCGGGTTTACACTGAGCCGGAAGTCGATGAGTTTGAACCGGGAGACCGTAAAAATCTTATAGACAACGAGCAGTATTGGTTGTTCATCGAACCGGAGGATCCCGATAACTTTGAGTTTGATGATCTTGAATTCACCGATGCATTTTTGTGGGAATTCGAAGATGATGATGGTAACCTTGTGGAAGCAAACTACAGCCAGAAAAATGTCGGGATTCAATATGGTTCAGGACGGTATATACCGGCGGAACGTGGCTTGACCGATATGTTCACAAGTATCATCGAGTTCAAGGGTGATTCCGAGTATGAATACACAGAAGCCCTGATCATGGAAATTGGTGGTGAAACCAGCAAAGAGGGCGGTTGGATAACATTAATGCTGGGGTATACAATCAATGAAACAGATATTGATATTCTTGAAATAGAATAATAGCACATAATAAGGAGATTTAGTTAATGGAGAACGAAATTCTGAAATTGGACAGCCTGCCACAATTCGCTGAAGTTCTGGAGAATAATGCGTATGAGTGCAAGCTGGATGATCAATCAGTACAAGTGAAAGTGGGTAGCAAGGAAAATCCAATTGTTGGTGTCATCACAATTGATGACTCGAACAACTCACTGAATATCACTTGCCGTATCGCCAGATTGGGTGATATCCCTGAAGACAATGTACCTCAATTCATGGCAGCTTGTCTCGATGCCAACACACGCATTCTTCCCTATGCATTTGGTTTATTAACAGCGAGCGATAATCCTGCTCTGGATGATCCCAGGGAGTGGCCAATTGTGCTGGTGGATTCCATGCCGCTGGGTGACCTGAGCGAGGAAGAGTTCCTTTCGGCGATGAGTAACCTTTGGATAGCGTTACAAGCATCACGTGATGTGTTAAGTAACGCATTGACTGTGGAAAATTAAACCGTAACTCCGGGAGGAAATCATGCCGAACTTGTGGCAATCAATAAAGAATACCATTCGTGGCAAAGGTGATGAGTTAGCGAATAAAATGGCGGATCCGGTGAGAGATGGAAAAATCGCGATTGAAGATTCAAAAAAACAGATCGCAAAATTTACGGATAAAATTGCCAAACTATCTGCTCACAACAAAAAACAGCACAAGACTCTTGAGGGTTATGAAGCTGATGTTCAAAAGTACCTGGGACTCGCAGAACGTGCCGCGAAAGCGGGAGACCGTGATGATGCACGTCAAGCACTGGAACTGAAGTCGAAGGCACAGGAACGTTTTGATTCTCTCAAGAAAGAAGTAGAGCAGAACGAAGCAATTCTTGCAAATCTGCGTGAAGGTCTCACAAATGCTCGTGCACGAGTCGCCAACGCACAAAGCAACATGGTTAGTCTTGAGGCGAGACGTGAAGGTGCGAAAGTACGTACCGAGCTTGCAAAAGCATCTACTGAGTTCAGTGCTGGACAAAGCCCACTTGCAGCACTGGATGATCTCGAAAAAGCAGTGAACGATGACGAAGCCAGCGCAGAAGCATGGGAAGAAATGGCAGAAGTCAAAGACCCTGGAAAATCACTTGAAGATAAATACGGCAGCGCAAAATCCAGCGTGGATGATGAATTGGAAAAACTGATGGGTGGAAATTAATTATATTGGTGCGACTACTTATGTGGTTTTCAAGCCCGAACCTTTGCAGGTTCGGGCTTTTGCTCGATTATTAAATCCGATTACTTGATCAAGACTAATTTTTTAAGGTCGATAATGCCGTTGTAATCGGCGCGTACCATGTAGACACCCGACGCAAAACGTGCTGCATCGAAGGACAAAGTTGACTTACCGGCAGGTAGTTGCCCCTCATGGATAAGCGAAACCAATCGTCCCTGAATTGTGTGAATGGAAAGACGGACGTTCGTACTCTTCATAAGATCAATACTTATGGTCGCGTAACTGTTGAAGGGGTTGGGGTACGCTTGTAAGATTGCATGCTCTCCTGGCTGCAGATTTCTCTGTTTTTTCTCCGGTACGCTCACCCAATCCGCGATTTCTACAGGATTTTGCGGGTTAGTGAGGTCGTACACACGAAGATGAGATGATTCTGCGGAGATTAAATAATTCCCAATGGTAAGCAGATCATTGATTGGTTCGTTCGTATGACGATCAGCCGGATTTAAAATATTCTGTGGTGTTTCATAGTTGAAAATCTGGAATCCATAGCTCGGCTCTTCCGTCGGTTCTTCTGAAAAATATGCCAGGTAAGCGAATGTGCCGCTGGTGGCGATGGCGTGATACTCAAAAATGCCGTCATAACCAGCGTATGTGCTACGACTGCCCAGCTCTTCTGGAGCAGCGGGATCAGTAATGTCGACGACAGCAAATTTCGCCTCTTCAAACAGGTTGGCTGAGGTTAAAGCATATGTTCCTTCAAGAAGTAAATCATCAGTCCAGCCGTTCTCGGAACCGATCAATTGTGGTGTTGGTTGAGTGATATCCATGATCTCGAGACCATTCAGCCGAAGCGCAAGGTATAAGGTTGAGTTTTTTATTGCCATATTTCGAATTGAACTGGTAAGCGAGGTGTGATCAATCAAGCTCAAGTTGGTTGGGTCTGAGGCATCAAAACGATATAGTTCACGGCTGTCGCTGACAAATACTTCCTCCCCATTTATGAGGACGCGTTTGGCTTCAAACTCTTCAACACCATCAAATTCGGTGTACAGAGCAAGCTGTTGAGGGTCGGTCGGGTCGCTGATATCAATTATTTCCAGTCCATTTCTGTCGAGTGCGGCAAACAGCAGATTTTCATTAAGTGCGATATCGACTGCTGCGCCAACGGTTTCATATTCAACCAGGAATGTTGGTTGTTCTGGGTCGGTCATATCAAATAGATTAAGACGGTTGCCATCACTGATACTCGCGAGCAAATTGTTGCTGTTCGCAAGCAATTCAAGCCCTGCTGCCAGAGTTGATCCCGAAATCAGGAGTAGTAAAGTAATTAGCAAAACGAAGTATTTAGCGGTCTTGATGTTCATGGTCGCTCTCGTATAATATTAAGCTTATCTTTGTCTCCGAACGATGTCTTGATCTATCCGGTTCGCGTGTTACCTTGTTTCCTGCATCCGAACGATACGTTTCGTGATGAGGGTTTGAATGGAAAATTTCGAACATTGAAGCTCAAAAAGATATCCTTCTACAAATTACCAATGGATGCGGAACGAAACAAGGATTTCTTTTGAAAGTACTGTTGAAATGATGACAGCGTGAATTTGTTTCCAGTTTCTCCAAAGGATGGAATTATTTTATGAGTATAGAAATTGGCTGGTTCAATTTTGATGGACCCTATGAACATATTGAGGACTTCCCCGATGCACCGGGGGTGTTTGTTGTGTTATGTAAATCCGGCGATTCTGGATTTGTGGTGATTGATGTTGATGAAGGGGCTGATATCAAGCAAGCGATAGCAACGCACGAACGGCGCGAATGCTGGAAAGACAATTGCTGGGGGAAATATTTTTATGCTGCGATATACCCCAAAGATTCGACGAACAGCGACAGGTTAAAGCTGGCTCGTGAGATACGAATGCAATACCACATTCCATGCGGTGAGGAGGTACATACGAAACCATTTGGTGAACCAAAACCGTGGACGGATTAAAATTGTGCAACCATTGAATTATAGCTGGATGGCACGGAATTGATT
>JAIOHU010000123.1 GCA_019912845.1 bacterium | reverse complement strand
GTTGTTGTGGAGGATAGTATTGTACGAGGCAATACTCTCAATAAACTAACACAATTATTACGTTCAAAAGGGGCAAAAGAAGTTCATATTCGAGTATCGAGCCCTCCTATACGTCACCCCTGTCATTACGGAATGGATTTTCCTACCCGTAAAGAGCTGATCGCACATGACCGTACCGTTGAAGAGGTGAGAGATTTACTAGGGGTGGATTCACTCGGATATCTCTCCGTCGAGAGTTTGCTAAACAGTGTACGAAGAGAAGATGGGATTGATTACTGTACCGCATGTTTCACTGGTGATTATCCTGTACCAATCGAGGAAGAAGAGAGTAAAGAACAATTCGAGGGGTAAAGCAATTTGGATACTTTACTCAGGGTTTTAAGACGTAATCATATCGCTTTTCTGATTGTCACACTTGTGGTGTGCTTTATGTATGCCAGCAATGTGAATACCCTTGTAGATGATGCATTTATCTCCTTCCGCTACGCTGAGAATTTTACCAATGGACATGGATTGGTATTTAATCCGGGAGAAAGGGTAGAGGGTTACACCAATTTCCTCTGGGTTCTATTGTTTTCGGCTGGTTTCAAAATGGGATTTTCGGCTGAAGTTTTTGCCAGCATGATTACCCCTCTCATTCATGTCCTCTCATTAGTCGCTGTCTATCTTTTTGCACTGCAAGTGTTGAAAGACCGTGCAGTGGCGTTGTTGGTGCTCTTACTTACTGGACTCAATCATTCAGTTGCTGGTTTTTCCGGTAGTGGTCTGGAGACACCACTTCAGGTGCTGGAATTCAGCTTGTGTGGATATCTGTTTGTTATAGCTGTTGAGAATGGCTGGACTCCTATAAAATCCCTTCTAATCTCCATTCTGTTGGCGATATCACTTTTGACACGACCCGATGCCATCCTGCTTGTTTTCGCAATAGGAATTGGTTGGTTTAAGTTTAACCGCAACAAAAAATGGCTCGATTGGCTCGCCTTTGTTGCACCTTTCGCAGCCATCATTTTGCCCTGGCTGATCTGGAAATTGAGTTTCTATGGTACGATAATCCCTAATACTTTTAATGTTCGTGTGCGCGGATTGACGGGAGTTGGATTTGGGCTGATTTACATTCTCAACTTTCTAGTCTACTATGCCCTCATCCCCTTTGCAGCCATTATACTGCTGAAGGCTAAGGATATACTCAACAAAAACAGTATATTGGGAGCAATTCTTCTCTTTTGTGGGCTTTGGGTACTCTATGTGATCTTTTCCGGGGCGGATTTCATGGAGTTTCGATTTATGGCAGCGATCCTGCCCGCACTCTTGATTATCTCGCTGGCAATGATGCGGGAATATATCAAAAACAGAGCCATTTTCATCGCACTCATCCTCACCATGATTTCGGGAACTCTTGTAAATGCCTCAAGTGTACGTCAACTGTTTTTCAGTTATATGCACATCGAACCAATAGAACAATTGCATGACCACCTCTTCTCCCCACAACGTAACTGGGCGGGTATCGGCAAAACCCTCAATGATTACTTCGGTGATACTGATGCCATTATTGCAGTCGGCGCAGCAGGAGCAATTCCCTATTACTCAAAACTTGAGACAGTTGATCTATTGGGAATGACCGACAAAAAGATTCCAAAGATTGGCGAACCGT
>JAIOHU010000122.1 GCA_019912845.1 bacterium | reverse complement strand
ATCAGGACTTTGAACCAATACGGTCTCAAATAGGCAAAAAGCCTTTGGACAACCTTGTGTTCGTAAACCTTACCTAGTTTAGCTTCATCATGGATGGAGGATTGCCGGGTCATATTGCACCCTCCAGTTCTTTGCTCATCTTCTCACGATCAAATATATCAGAATACACTCCGCCCAGTTTTAATAATTCCTCATGAGTCCCACGTTCACAAATCTTACCGTCATCCAAAACCAGAATCTCATCAGCTTCACGTACACTTGAAATTCTGTGACTCACTATTATTGAACTACGATCTTTCAGATATTTTTTCAGATTATTGAGGATACTTTCTTCAGTATCAGCATCAACAGCACTTAGCGCATCATCAAGAAGAACAATTGGAGGTTTGCGAATTACAGCGCGTGCAATCGCAACCCGTTGTTTTTGACCCCCAGAAAGAGTAACACCACGTTCACCAATTTCTGTCTGTAATCCATGTGGAAAATCTTCGACGTCCTGAACAAGCCTGCTGATTTCCATTGCCTCTGCAATCTCATCCTGGCTGTACGGGTACCCTAGAGTGATATTTTCCTCGATTGATGTACTGAACAGCAGTGCTTCCTGCGGAACGACACCTAGATTTTTGCGGAGATCAATTTTCTTGATTTTTTTTATTGGTACACCTTCAATAGAAATTGCACCATTGTCTGGGTCGTAATGACGTGCCAAAAGGGAGACAATACTGCTCTTTCCTGATCCCACCCTGCCGACGATCCCAAGTATACTGTTCGCCTGAATTTCAAAACTGATATTTGACAGTGCGGGACGATTTGCTTTTGGGTAGGTGAATGTCAGGTCATCAAATTTTATTCTACCATGCACCTCAGGAAGGTCTACAGATTCCTGGGGATCAGTCAGGTCTGGTTTCGTCTCGAATAGTGTAAATATCCGTTTCAGAGAGGCATTCCCTCGTTGGAAAATATTAACCACCCAGCCAATAGAAACCATTGGCCACGCCAAAAACATCAAATATCCGTTAAACGCAACAAAATCACCAACTTTCATTCCCCCATTGATGATTATCCATCCCCCGACCAGTAGAATAAGAGCGATGGCAATCCCAAATATCATCATAATGCTGGGGAAAAATGAACTCTGATATGCAACCCGTTTGATGTTTCTGTTGAGCAGGATATCATTCTGCCATTTGAATTTACTTTCCTGATTTGTTTCCTGCCCAAATGCCTTGATTACCCGCACACCTGAAAAACTCTCCTGAGTGATCGAGGATATTTCTGAAAATGCCTCCTGAGATTCCATGGAAATATCATGAATTTTTTTACCCATGTAATACACTGCTACTGATACCAGGGGAACAACAACCGCGACAACCAGCGTGAGTAACGGGCTGATCATTATCATCAGCGTCACCCCGAAAATCAACCCAAAAATGGTATTTGTTGTGTACATCATCGCCGGACCGACTATCATCCGTACCTGCTCAACGTCGCTGGTTGAACGAGTCATCAGATCGCCGATTTTTGCATGATCATAAAAACTGGGGTCGAGTGTCAGGAGGTGACGAAATATTCCCTGCCGTAAATCAAACTCAATATGGCGACTCACACCGATGAGCGTCTTACGCATCAGGAAACGGAAAAATCCGGATCCAATGGCAACCCCGACGATTATAAACGCATAGTTCCAGAGTTCAGATTTCGCGATATCTTCCCCAAGCCCATTAATCGCCAGACGCAATACCCAGGGGGAGGCTGATTGGAATGCATTCGCGATGATGACAAACAGCAACCCGACAAGCACAAGATTACGGTAAGGTCTGTAATAAGGAAGAATACGTTTGAGAAAATCTTTCACAGGCTATCTTTTTTGTTTGTTTCAGTTGAACCCTGAATTATTCGACCAAGGGCGATTAAACTTATCAGGTTGTTAAAATAATTTATCTCATCAGTGCTTTCAAAAACTCAGTGCAGACCTATGTTGCACTTTTCAACTCCATAATAGAGGAGGGATTAGTTTAATACATGAGCACTGAACTTCGCAAAGGAATAAGCTCTGATCTTGAAGGAATTGGGAGAAAACCCTATATTAAAAGGCTATATACAAATTGGAGATTATTCTTGTTTTTCAAACTATTTCGTGCATTATACGCTGTGTTGTCCGCTGCGATGATATTTGGGGTTACCCGTATCCGCAAGAAACGCGGTGTTTCAATCATCGAGGAACTTCCATCCCTTGCGATTGTTGTCGCTGCACGAAATGAAGCGAAACACATTACTGACTTGCTGGCAGCATTGGCGAATCAATCTTATCCAGAAGATAAGGTACAATTCTGGATTGTGGATGATGACTCAGACGATCAAACATACGCCATTGCCAAAGCCGCTTCCGATAGAGACAGCAGATTTCATGTTCTCCACTCCAAACCAAATCCTGATATTCCCAGCCCCAAAAAACGCGCATTGAACACAGCAATAGTACAGATAGAATCAGAATGGATCGTTACAACGGATGCTGACTGCATCCCCGGACCTGGATGGTTGCTTGGTCTTGCGGAATATATGGACGATAGCGCTGGTATTGTTGTGGGGTATTCCCCACTTTTCGGTGGAAAGTCACCTGTTCAATGGTTGATTCAGGGAGAATCCTGGTCTGCTGCAAGCCTTGCGGCTTCTGGGATTGGAGCTGGCTATCCATTTAACGCTACTGGCAGGAATTTCGCCTTTCGCAGACAGATATATCTCGATCTAGGTGGATATGGCAAGGGTATCAAATTCGCCTCTGGTGATGATGACCTTTTCATGCAGTATGTTGTTTCACGAACCAATTGGAAAGTTGCATTTGCAGATGATCCTCGCACATGGGTAAAATCCCGTATCGCAACTTCACCCGAACTGATCAAAGCCAAAGTACGTCACATGAGTGTAGGCACTCAGTACGCGATTGGCTGGGTGATTTTTGGAGCATTAGGTGCTGCTCTTTTTATGAGCCTGGCTCTGCTCCCACTGCTTGGTTGGATAGGTGTCATTAAAAAGGAAGAGGTTACAAAACTTTGGCTTTGGAAGTGGACTTGTGATATCTTCATGACTGTTGCAGGGTGGCGACTTTTACCAGATACTTATCGTGCGATTCTGGCACTATTTACAATGACTGCAGCACCATACGCATTCTGGTATATCTGGCCAAAAGCACTATTTGGTACTGTCCATTGGAAGGGTCGCAACTTTAAACGCGGTAGAGCAACATCAGACTTACATTCAAGTTAGTTCAAAATCAGGAATTTATTGAAACACAGCACTGAAAATATGGGCGAATCAATCCAGTCAGCTCCAAAGAATAACAATATGCGAGCTAAATGGATCATTGCTGGCGTAAAGGTGACAGTGACGGTTGTTCTCATTGTTGTTCTTGTGCGGTACATTGAAGTTGCGAAAATACGCCAGGCGTTGAGTAATGCAAATTACTATTTTATCGTCGCAGCGATTTTGTTAATGCCTCTAAACCTCTATCTCCAGGCAGAACGTTGGAAATTACTGGTCTCATCGGAGTTTGAAGGGATTAAAACCTCAAGATTCTGGGTAAGTCTGCTGGGTGGATTTGTGTTTGGGATGATTACACCTGGACGTGTAGGCGAAATTGGCAGGGTGTTTTTGCTTCGAGTAAAATCAAGGCTACGTCTTTCTGGGTTGCATGTTTACGATAAAATGTTACTCGTCATGCTGATAGGTTCAACTGGTCCAATTGCACTTTTTCTTATGCCGGGATTCAAAGAAGCATTACCCGGCTCTATGATCCCCGGAATAGGAATTCTCGTTACAATATTACCCTTTATTTTCATTGGGTTTGTTGCGTACCCTCGAATTTTGAAAAGTGTGCTGATGGGAATTCAATTGGTCTTCCCAGCGAAAACCAGAGTTCTGGAATTTATCAGTGCATTTGATAAACTAGAAGTCAGGCATACTGTCGGAGCTGGGCTATTAACCCTGGTACAATTGTTTGTGATTCTCTCGCAATTTTATCTATGTACCATGGCGTTCCAGACGGTTCATTGGGTTACCGCCGCGCACACTTATATCTCTGTTCTGTTTGTTAAAACTGTTCTTCCAGTTTCACTTGGATCTTTGGGTATTGGAGAATGGGCATCAGTATCATTTTATCAGAGGTATGATATCGCATCCGAGACCGCATTTTCGGCTTCGTTGCTTCTCTTTGCAATAAATGTCATGGCTCCTGCACTGGCTGGTCTGGTGATTCTTCTGCGTCAAAAAAACAGCGTATTCCTCTATTCCCGCTCCAGCAAAGGGAGAGTGGCTGCGTGATTTTCTTTATCCTGTTCGCCTGGATGACTGGTCTGGTTTACCTGGCATTCCTGATTATTGTCTTTGTAGGATTGCTTCGTTTGAAGGATTCGCCACTCGTTGAGGATGACTCACTGTTGCCTACTGTCTCCATCGTTGTGGCGGCAAGAGATGAGGAAACGCGTATTGGCAGGTTGCTGGATAGTTTGCAGGATCAGGATTATCCTCACGGTAAAGTTGAAGTTATTGTTGTTGACGACAGATCGAGTGACAATACCTCTTCTCTAGTGAATCATCGCAAAGGTGGATCACTTGATTTTCAAGTTCTGCGTATACGCGATGGTGAAACACCTTCGGGAAGGTCTCCCAAAAAATATGCGCTTTCAAAGGGAATCGAGATCACCACAGGAGAAGTAATCGTCACTACTGATG
>JAIOHU010000121.1 GCA_019912845.1 bacterium | reverse complement strand
CCAGAAGGTGATGCGCCCAGACGTGTCGATATAGCACCTGATGGCAGTGTTGCGGTCGTATCAAATGTGTTATCCGACAATGTTTCTATAATTGATTTCGCCAGTGGTGAGGTCTTGGCAATCATACCCATCGGCGACCGTGTACAGGATGTCGCCATTACTCCAGATTCACGTTACGCTGTAATTTGCGGTTTCAACACAAATTCAGTGATGATTCTCGATCTTCTCAGCAATGAAATTGTCGCGGATGTGCCAACAGGGCAACGTCCCGGTGTTGTTACCATTCATCCTGAAGGCACCTTTGCCTATGTCGGGAATATCTCAACAAATTCGGTCTCAATGATTCTGCTTGATGGTGCCAACAGTGCTGAGGTGGATGAAATTCCGGTGGGAACAATTGGTGTTGTCTGGGCGGGCTATGGTGTCAGTAGCGATATTCAGGTGAGTCCTGATGGTGAAGTTGTTCTGGTTGCCTGTTCTTTCGATGACCAGGTCACTGTATTGGATGCTGGAACACTAAACCTTTTAACAACCGTTCCGGTAGGCGATTTCCCCATTCAGATAGCGTTTAATAATGCTGGTGACCGTGCCATTGTCAGCGATTATTTTGATGACACATATTCGCTAATCGCTGTAGACGGTGAAAACAGCAATGTCATTAACCAGTCCAATGCTGGTGATGCTCCGCTTCGTGTTGCATATAATGGGATTGCTGACGAATTCGGTGTCGGAAATTATACCTCAAAGACAATCACTCTCGTTGAAGCAGAATTCGGTCAGGTTTCCGGGACATTGGACTATTCAAACTATGGCGCACTATTACAACTCAAATTCGATTCGGTTGGTGAACCGGTGGTTTTGAGCACAGCGAATGGTGAGACTCCAGCAAAGCTGTTTGTTCAGGATATTGAGGTCGATTTGCCGGCTGGTCCTTCTTATTTCGCGTTTAATTCATTGCAGAATCTGGTTGCGGTTACCATGCCGGGGCCTGATTACGTTACCCTGATTTCTGAGTTGGGGGAGGCTGATTTACCACCTTCCCGTTTCAACCTGCTTGAACCCGAAGCAATTGCCTTTTATTCGCGTTATTATCCGGAGTTTGATGTTGGATTCGTGTGGGAGGAATCAGTTGATCCGGATGAAGGGGACGAAGTAACCTACTCCATTCATTTTGAAGCGTCCATTCTTGCTCCAGAACAGTATGACACTACGGTTGTTGTTGACAATATCCTCAACACTGATGAGGTCTTCAATCTGTCACGACTTCTCGGTGTCGAACCACCGATGGCACCAGAGTGGACACCAATTGAAATCGACTGGTATGTGACAGCCGAGTCCGGTCCTTACAGTATCCGCAGCAACCAGGTTCACACTGTTTTCCTCGATATCAGTACAGATGTTGACGAAGAGTTGTTTACTCAACCGCTTGAGTTCAATATAAATCAGATTTTTCCGAACCCGTTCAATTCTGAGGTTTCGATATCCTACTCTGTTCCCAAAGAGATGGATATTTCGTTGCAAATATTCAATCTCCAGGGACAACTTGTTGCCAACTTGATAAAGGATATCCAATCACCAGGGAGTCATACGGCGTTGTGGCGAGCGAACAGGATGGCAAGTGGAGTATATGTCGTTAGATTGGAAAATTCGAGTAGGTTTATTCAACGAAAAATTATGTTGATGCGATAGGATAATGGTTTTCGAAATATCATAAGTGGAGTTGGAACGTGATTTGCTTCATCACATTGTAAAATAGAGCCGAAATTAGATAGTATATTTTTTGTGGGGGTTAAAATGATTAGAATTTGTTCAATGTTTTTGCTTGCAGTATTCCTGCTTTTTGGTAGCTTAACGGTATCACCCGTATCAGCAATTGATGTCGTATTGCCAGACGAGTTTTTTGACTATACGTACACAGGGAATCCTGACCTGGCAGCGGATGGTTACTTTTATTCAGCGATTTCTGTTGGTGGAAGACGAGGTCAGCCATCAAAATCCTACCTTACAATTTTTGACAACCAGGGAGATGTTGTCTGGTTCCGAAAGTCAGACGATGGACGTAACTGGATGAACCTGGCTCCCCTTGATAATCACGAAATCATCGCATACGGTCTCGGGGGTACCCAGACGGCTATCTCTTTCGCACTGATGGATATGTCGTACACAGTTTATGATACCCTACTTATTCCGCAAGACAATCCAGATGTCAACCCGTACAACTACCGAATCGACACTCATGAGTTGTTCATGGATGATGGGGGCAACTTCTGGACACTCTGCCGTTACGATTCAACCATGGATATGACTCAATACGTCGGTGAAGGTGCGCATGAGGATGCTGTTGTCACCGGGCATGCGATTGTGCAACTTGATCCTGACCAAAATATCATTTGGGAATGGCGAAGTCTTGATCACCTTGATCGATTGCCATTTACTGAGCTGGATTCAGCGGAAGTTTTCGGAGAAGAAGTTGAGCATACTCATGCAAATGGTATCGCTATGGACGCAGATGGCGACCTCTACTTCTGCCTCCGCGGATACAGCCAGGTAATCATGATCGATCGTGAAACAGGTGAAGTTGATTGGAAAATGGGGCTCGATCGTGGAAATGAATTTGAATTTATTGACGATATTGAGCATGAGGCTTTTTCAAAACCACATGATTTTCGTTGGATTGAAGAGGGTCGATTCACCATTTTTGATAATGGTAATGAGCACGATCCACCGACGAGTTATGCCAAAGAGTATTCCTTCGACGATGATGCTATGACTGCTACGTTGGAATGGCACTATGTTGCTGACCCACCAGTATATGCATTCCATACGGGGAGCACACGCTGTCTCGAAAATGGCAATACTCTTATAGGCTGGGGGCATGACAGCCCAATTGCAGCAACCGAAGCAACAATTGATGGTGAGATCGCCTGGCAAATTGAAATTCCTTCAGACACAGCATTCGGAACCGGTGCATGGTCAGTGCCGTATTCTTACCGATACCTAAAATCTACAATGCTGGGTGATCCGGTAGTCCCTTATGTCATTGAGGAATTAAATGACCAGACAGTGACCCTGTACTGCAACTGGTTTGCTCACGAAAGTGATGTTGGATCTTACAATATCTATCTAGGTACGGAACCTGATCCAGAGGATTTGGTTGGAAATACTTTCACAGGTATTTATGAGTTAACCGATCTGGAATACAACCTCGAATACTTTATTCGTATTAAGGCTGTTGATATACTTGGCAGCGAGATAAGTGATTATTCAAACACCATAACAGTCACACCACTTAGCGGTGTAGATGATCTATCTGGGTTAGGACTTCCAGAATCCTGGTTACTGGAGCAGAATTATCCCAATCCGTTTAACCCGGGAACAGAGATAAAAGTTCATCTTCCACATACCTCAAGATTGCAGTTATATGTTCATGACTTACTGGGACGAGAGGTTGCAGAACTCTATAACGGTGTCGCAACTGCAGGCATAAAACAGTTCAGTTTTAACGGTAATGAACTGACCAGTGGAGTTTATTTTGTCCGCGCGGTGATCCCTGGCAAGATGAATCAGACACGTAAGATGGTTTTGATGAAATAACGCAATTACGTACATTTGCAGGGTAGGTACAGTTTAGCAAGACTGTGTCTGCCCGATTTTGTTTTAAAGGATTTCGGAAGCTGCAACATCTACGGATGTCGCAGAACATTGAAATCATCGTTCCACAACATCCGTAGATGTTGTGGGAAAACTGAGTGAAGCTGATAAATTGGCAAACCAGGTAAAACAATGAAAAATATCCTGATTATTGGTGCCCATGGTATGCTTGGCCGTCCGGTCACACGTCACCTGCTGAATGAGGGCTACACCATCAGAGCGATGGCACGCACAGTGGAGAAGGCAAAATCCCAGTTGCCGGAAAGTGTCGAAATTGTTGAGGGAGACTTGAAGGAGGTCTCTTCGATACGTTCCGCTGCCGAAGGGATGGATGCCATCTATATGAATCTTTCATGGACAGATTTTAACCCGGCGTTTCATCCGGATTATCACGGTGTGGTGAATGTCGTTCAGGCGGTACGTGAACGTCCTGATGTCCTGCTCGCGAAAATCAGTGCATTGAGTATTCAGGACACAAAAGGCGATTGGCTTGACCAGGATATGAAATTCAAAGGCGAACAGGTCATCAAGTCAGGCGAAAACCCCTGGCTTTTGTTCCGTCCGAGTTGGTTCATGGATACCCTGAGCATGGTGATGAAGGGAAAAACCATCAGCAAACTGGGCAAAAATCAACCCCCGCTCTACTGGGTTGCGGCATTGGATTATGCTAAAACAGTGGTCGCTGCATTCCGTAATGAGAAGTATCGAAATGAAATTGTAAATATCCAGGGACCCGAATCAGTCAGCATGGATGAAGTGGTAAGCAGGTTTGTGGCGAAATATGATCCAAAAATGAAAGTACGAACAGTTCCCCTCTGGCTATTGAAACTGGGTAAACCATTCAGCCCCATGGCAAAACACACGGAACGTCTGTTGTATTACACCATGAGCAAAGCGGAACCGATGCTCAGTCAGAAAACCTGGAATGACCTGCACCGCCCGACTATGAAGGTGGAGGATTATGCTGAGTATTATAAATCATTGAAATAGATTTATCTGGCCCTGGATTTATCCAGGGTATAATAGATCTATATTTATTCCTATACTCGATTTCACCCTGCGTCATGCCAGCGTGGTGTTAGCTGGCATCCAGGAAGACATTGATATTATTAATGTTATGAAACATGATATATTCGTGACAATCCAGATAAGATCAATAACTGGATTTATTAAACTTGGGATAAATCCCAAGCCAAATAGGTTCAGTTGGCCCTGAATTTATCCAGGGTATAATAGATCGATATTTGTATTTTATCCCTATAATCGATTTCACCCTGCGTCATGCCAGCGTGGGGTTAGCTGGCATCCAGGAAGCAATTGATACTATTAATGTTACAAAACATGATATATTCGTGACAATCCCGAAAAGATCGATAACTGGATTTATTAAACTTGGGATAAATCCCAAGCCATAAAAAAATTCTATTCTTTTCCACATAAAGGCATTATCAGCATGGCAAACAAACAAACATACATCACCAACGCAGTTGGACGCTCAGTCCCAACATTTATCAATGGCAAAGAGCAAATACCCTTCAAAGGTGTTGGTAAATACAAACCAACTGGAACCAAGGCGGCACCTCCCCTTTCCAGTTGTGCAGACTATCCAGCCGATGGCAACAAAACAGTCAACTCCCTGCGTATTGCATTGGAAAATGCAGGACTGCGGGACGGAATGACCATCTCCAGCCATCATCACTTCCGTAACGGCGACTTGGTCATGAACCAGGTATTTGATGTCGCAAAGGAGATGGGTGTAAAAGACTTAATGTGGTTTCCATCAGCATCATTTCCCTGTCATGCGCCCCTGATCGACCGTCTCGAAGATGGCACCATCCACCATATCGAAGGCTCCATGAATGGTCCATTAGGCGACTACACCAGCCAGGGAAAAATGCGCGGATCTGGTGTGCTGCGTAGTCACGGTGGACGGTGGCAGGCGATACAGGACGGCGAAGTTCATATCGACATCGCCATCATCGCAGCACCTACTGCCGATGCTTTCGGCAATGCAACAGGCGATCGTGGACCATCCGCATGTGGACTGCTCGGATTCGCCCTGGCGGACAGTGTTTACGCCGATAAGGTAATCGTGGTGACCGATAATTTAGTCCCCTTCCCATGCTATCCCTGGCAGATACAAGGGCAGAATGTCGATCATGTGGTTGTGCTGGATAAAGTGGGCGAACCCTCCAAAATTGTCAGTGGGACAACCCAGATAACCAAATCACCCGACCGTCTCCTGATCGCCGAGCTGACCGCAAAGTTTGTGCAGCAAGCGGGAATCCTGCGTGACGGCTGGTCATTCCAGGCGGGAGCGGGTGGAACAGCCCTGGCATTCGCGATTTTTGTACGGGATATGATGCGTAAACAGGGCATCAAAGCGAGATTCATCCGTGGCGGATCGACAACTTACCTGGTGGATATGCTCGAGGAAGGGTTGACCGATTTTATCCTCGACGGTCAGACCTTTGATCTCGAAGGGGTACGATCCATGCGTGAGAATCCGTCTCATGTCAACACCAGCCCCTTCACCAGCTACAACTATCACGGTAAGGGCAACTTTGCCAGCATGGTGGATGCGGTTGTGCTGGGGGCGACTGAAGTTGACCTCAACTTTAACGCCAATGTGGTGACCCATTCCGATGGACGGTTGCTTCACGGTATCGGTGGTTGGCAGAACTGCCTCTTCAGCAAGTGTACTATTCTGCCTATCCCGAGCCTGCGTGACAGTGTGCCGGTAATTGTAGATGACGTCACCACACTGGTCGGACCGGGTGAACTGATTGATGTGATTATCACCGAGCGTGGAATCGCGATCAATCCTCTACGTAAAGACCTGATCGACAAGACGAAAAATTCCGGTTTGCCGATAAGAAGCCTTGAAGATATCAAAGCCGATATCGAACGTCTCACCGGTGGCCCCCCCGAAAAACCGGAACTCGGCGATAAAGATGTCGCGATTATCAAATGGGTCGATGGGACTGTAATTGATACCGTAAAACAGGTGCTATGAGACAATTACGAATTCAAAAATACGAATTACGAATGAACATCATCAACAAATATTCACTTATACTCATTTTGGTATTGATCGGATTCATCAGGATTGGCTTCGCACAAATCCATATTTCTGGATCAATTGAAGGTGAATTGATTGACACCACCTACATTGTTGACGATGATCTTCTTCTGGATTATGGAAATCAATTGACGATTCATGCTGGTGCTCGATTGGAGTTTCTTCCTGAAACAGGATTTACCATTCGAAGTCTGATTTCTGCAGAAGGAACTGAATCAGACAGTATATATTTTGTGCCCCAAGATACATCAGCAGGATGGGATGGAATACTGGTTGATTTTGGTACTCCACTTATATCTTCATTCGACTATTGTATTGTCAGCGGTTCAATTGACTACGGAATCTATGCTGATGTTCCTGCATATTTTTCAAATTGTGTTTTTGAACGAAATGGAAACACTGGTTTTTGGTTGAATACCACCGCTGGGTATGATAGTCTTCTTGTAAATTGTAGCAGTGGTTATAACGAAAGTCATGGATTTTATATTCAAGGATCGGCTCCAGATGTCAGTGCCTATAATTGCCAGTCGTATTCTAATTCATTAGCTGGTTTTTACCTTCACAATGCCAAAATTACGTCTTGTAAAATTTATGAGAATTTGAATCGAGGCGTTTATTTTATCCATTCTATAGTAGACTCATGCGAAATTTATAATAACCATGCAGAGGGATTTAATGGTGCAGTTGAAGGTGAGTACAGCAACTTAATTAATTCATTAATTTATGGAAATATAACAAATTTCGGTGCTACTGTTCACATGTATGGTGGAGTTGGAGAATCTCTTGTTGATCACTGCACTATTGTAAATAATGTTAGCGAAAGAGGGGCAATTGCCTGTGGAAGGCGCCTTGAATTAACGGTGCTCAATTGCAATATCATAAACAATACCTCACCAGCAGCGATATCAACTGATGAAGACAATACAATTGTTCAATATTGTAATATATTTGGAAACTCCGATTTGCCTTATGAAGGACCTGGTTTTCCAGACACAACGGGAAGAATTACATACCGAAACGCCAACGATGATCCTTGTGACGAATACAATAATATTTTCCTCGATCCTCTCTTTACTGACTATGATAATTTAGATTTCACGCTTACAGAAAATTCACCCTGCATATATGCCGGTGATCCCGAATCAGAACGTGATCCGGATGGCACAATCACAGATATCGGAAGCTATTATTTCTCACAAGTTGCGGTTGCTGAGCATGGGACAAGAACTGGAAAGGGGAGAATATCTAATATCCAAATCTATCCCAATCCGTTCAACAATTCTTTTACAGTTCGCTTTGAAGGGTCAGCGATACTAACCATATACGATATTTTAGGAAGGATGATCTACACTGGTAGTGCCGAAAGGAATCGCACATTTCATCCGGGTTTGGAATTCCCTGCAACCTCAGGGATGTATTTTCTTGAATATACTATTGGCGGTCAAACCGGAATCAAGCCGATTCAATATTTGAAATAGATTTTCGATTGAAATTATCATAGCACCGTATGGGGCGGAATGTACATAGCGCGGCGGCGTAAGCCCCGGGAATCAAATGAGCGAGCTTCCCAATTAAATATGCCCTGGAAGGGCGGTAAATAAGCAGCGCCACTTTTCAGAGTAGCATTTTCTTCTGGCTTTGGACTTGTCCAAAGTCTAATAACTCCAGTAGCAGATATAATAAACCCTGGATAAATCCAGGGCCAGTATTTTACATTTCCTGCAACATCTGCGGATGTTGCAGAACAGAGATGTGCCACTCTGGAGAGTGGCGCTTCAATAGAAACCCGGGAATAATAACGCCATTCCCGGGTCAACAAGTCAATAAACCCAACAACTTCTATATCCTAAGCTCGAACCAGACGACCTTTCGGGCTTTTTTTCCTCGAACCTTTGAATCCGTTCTTTTTGCCGTTCTTGCCATTGCTGCGTCGAACAGGAGTCGTTGAAAGAGTGATTTGCAGTTGTTTGCCAGCAACACGTACTCTCTTCAATTCCTGCAGCACATCCTCCGGCATTCCTTCGGGCAGATCAACTGTGCTGAAGTGTTCGTCAATGCTGATCTTTCCGATATACTTCCCTTCCAAACCTGCTTCATTTGCAATGGCACCCAGAAGATTTCCCGCTTTGACACCATCCGCGTTACCGACTTCGACCCGATATTGCACACGTCTGAAATCAGTATCTGCCGCACGACCGGTCTTCCGTTTGCCTTTCATCTTGCCTGAACTGCGATTATCACGTGCAAAGTCTTTTGTTCGCACTGGTTTCTCTGAAAGCAGCAGTGGAGTATCTCCCTGAGCCAGGAAAGCGGCTGCTGCTGCTATATCCAAGGGGTCAAGGTTCAAGTTTTCTGCCAGGTCTTTCACAATACTACGGTAGAGATTAAGATCACCTGATTTGACACGGTCTGCAATTTTTTGTTTAAAATTGTTTATCCGTTGATCATTGATATTCGCCGCAGAGGGAATTTCCATGCGTTCGATTTTCTGATGAGTTGAATTTTCGATCTGTTTCAACATATGCCTTTCACGCGATGAGACAAACAAAATTGCTTTACCAGCTCGTCCCGCACGTCCAGTTCTACCAATACGATGTGTATAGGCTTCGGCGTCGTGGGGCATATCGTAATTGATCACATGGCTGATACGTTCAACATCCAAGCCACGTGCAGCGACATCAGTTGCAACAATAATGTTGATTCTGCCCGCTTTAAGACGTTCGACAGTCTGCTCACGCAGATGCTGTGGAATATCGCCATTCAGAGGAGCGGTGTTGAAGCCACGATCCTCCAGCCGTTCCGCAAGCTCCATTGCCCCGGCACGTGTTCGCACAAATACCAGAACCCCATCGTATTCCTGGGCTTCAAGGATACGTGATAGTGCATCCAGTTTGTGCATTCCGGAAATCATCCAATACTGCTGTTGAATGGTTGGAGCGGTGGTTGTTTTGGTTTTTACCGTAATTTCAAGGGGAACGGTCATGAATTTTCTGGCAATCTGACGGATTGCTTTGGGAATGGTGGCTGAGAATAGTGCCATCTGACGTTTTTCAGGCGCACGAGAAAGAATCCATTCAACATCCTCCTGGAATCCCATCTGCAGCATTTCATCCGCTTCATCCAGTACAATCGTGGTGATGGTTTTCAAATTCAATGAGTCGCGACGGATATGATCCATCACACGCCCAGGTGTCCCTACAACAATATGTACGCCCTTTTTCAATGCTCGCAATTGCCCACGAATGTCCGCACCGCCATATACCGGAAGCACGCTGACATTGTGCATGTATTTCGCAAAATCCTGAAACGCCTCTGATACCTGGATCGCCAGCTCACGTGTCGGGGTGAGTACAAGTATCTGAGGTGATTGTTGATCGATGTTCAGATAATTCAAAAAGGGTAATGCAAACGCGGCGGTTTTTCCTGTGCCGGTTTGTGCCTGACCAAGTACATCCTGACCCGCCAGAATCTGAGGGATTGTTTGTGCTTGAATGCTGGTTGGTGTTTCGTAACCGAGATCTGTAATTGCATGCAACAATGGCATGCTTAACCCGAATGTCTCGAATCCGGGCAGAGTGCTGCCTTCTTCAAACATAAATTTATTCCAGAATTATGGGTTCAACGCGAACAGCGTTGTTGCCGGCATCGCATTTCGATGCTCTAAATCCACATTTCCCATAACACTGTCACAAATGATTACTCAGAATTAACAGGTTCTTTTTCAGGGTGAGAAGACGGTACATACAGGCTCGAGGACTTTTGTTGTCGGTGAGCGTGGGGGTAACGTGCAACCCAAACTATGGGCGTCAATGGATTCCAACGGATATTCTCTAATCCGAATAAGGTTGCAAAGATAAGACGAAGATTCTATTTTCCCTACTGCTAAGGAGAATGGAGGAGAGACTGCGAACTGAAATTGTTTCTACTTCGTGAAAAAACAAATGTGTTCACTGCATATTTGAAATGGAACTCAGGTCAAATAACGAAAATTCATTTTACCGAAGTATTTCCTCACAGCAGTTATTGTGCTTGTATTACTGACAAAAGCTGGTTTATAATGGTAGGTTGATTCAAATGGACAGGGAGAGAGGTACTGGATTTATGCTGTGTCTAACAGGATTGTCACTAGAATCATTGGACATTGGACAAGTTAAATGCCAATGGTCAAAGCATTTGAATCGAATCAGTCCTACTTCTATTTGTGAGAGTAAAAGTACTTCCATGAAATTGTTGGGTGACGGGGAATTATGAAATTGCATCGTGTGCTATTAACGTTTCTCTATCTATTGACAGCGAGTGCAACAGTTTTTCTGATTATCTGGGGGGGTGATTTCTACCTGACCCCCTTTGGAGATCGTCCCCATCATGAATTGTACGACCAACTGAAACCTTCCGGCTTTGTAAGCCATGGTCTTGGGATCCTCGGTTCCTTCCTCGTAGTATTGTTACTGCTTTACATCGCACGAAAACACCTTCGTTTTATGCAGGGTTGGGGGAATATCCGTAACTGGCTGAATTACCATATCTGGCTGGGAATAACCGGACCAATCCTGATTACATTTCATACGACTTTTAAGTTTGGCGGGATTGTCGCGATTTCATTCTGGTCAATGATTGCGGTCGCTCTCTCAGGATTCTTCGGACGTTACATCTATTTACAGATTCCGAGACGTATCAACGGTCAGGAAATATCAGTTAATGAACTTCATCAGATGGAAGAAAAACTTGTCGATGAAGTCGGGAGCAGGTTTGGTGAAAAATCACAGGTCCTCGAGTTACTTCAGAAATCTGGTGATGCATCCAAAACGAAGAAAAAGGGACTACTCTCAGTTTTTTCCTGGATTACACAGGATTTGCAACTACGGATTCAATTGCGCAAATTTAAGCATGAATTGGCTGCCGAAGGTCTCTCAACAGAAGAGATCAAAGAAATAACGAATCTGGTTGCACAACAGCAACTATTAAAAAGGCGTATCAACTTTTTAAGCACAGCTCGGGCGATTCTTCATTATTGGCATGTAATACATCGTCCATTTGCATTGGTTATGTTCGTGATTCTGGTAGTACATGTCGCAGTGGAAATTTTACTCGGCTATACCTGGATATTTTAGAGTTCCTTTAAGGGTTCAAAATGCTCGAAATACTCGTATATGTTGTCGTGGGCTTAATAACGTTGTTAATTCCCTTAACGTATTTCCTGCACGAGAAGGAAAAGCACGATAAAGCCTCAGCAACCCTCCAGAAAGCACTGGATGCCGGTCTCGATCAACCGGTCTCCCTGCACCCGGTTATTGATCCCAACACCTGTATCGGATCCGGCTCATGTGTCAGTGCCTGCCCTGAAAAAGATGTGCTTGGTCTTATTCATAATCGTGGTTCTCTGATTAACCCCAATCGTTGCATTGGGCATGGTATGTGCCAGGCTGCTTGCCCTGTTGATGCTATCACATTGGTATTTGGTACCGAAAAACGTGGGGTGGATATCCCACACCTTACCGGAAAATTTGAAACCAATGTTAAGGGAGTTTATATCGCAGGTGAACTTGGTGGAATGGGACTCATATACAATGCAGTTACGCAGGGGATACAGGCAGCGCATAATATTGCTGAAAGTCTTGAGAAAAAAGGCAAAAAGGATGTCCACGATCTGTTGATTATTGGTGCAGGTCCTGCGGGCATCGGTGCTTCACTGCAGGCGAAACGTGAGAATCTTGATTTTATCGTTCTCGACCAGTATGATCTCGGTGGCACAATTCTTTCCTATCCGAGACGAAAACTAGTGATGACTCGTCCCATGGAACTTCCAGGCTATGGTCAGATCAAAATACGGGAAGTTCAGAAGGAGAATTTGCTTGAATTATTCCAGGATGTTATCCTGAAATCAGATTTGAAGGTACATTCGGGAAGAAAAGTTGAAGAGGTAAACAGGGTCAACGGGCACTTTGTCATCAAAACCGGTGATGAAGAATTTTCTGCTCAACGAGTTCTATTGTCCATTGGAAGACGTGGGACTCCCAAAAAACTGAACGTACCCGGCGAGGAATTACCAAAGGTAGCATACAAACTTCTTGAGCCGGAAAGATTTGCTGGTCAGCGGATTCTGGTAGTGGGTGGCGGAGATAGTGCGATTGAGGCTGCGGTTGCTCTGTGCGAGGTGGAGGGGACAACAGTTCATCTGTCCTATCGGGGTGAAAGGGTTTATCGCTGTAAAGAGGAGAATCTTGATCAATTTCAGAGGATGGTGGATGCAGGCAAGTTGACAACCCTGCTTGAATCGAACGTAATCGATATCAACGAAGAAGAAGTGACGCTTACACAAAACGGAAAAGAGTTTAAGTTGCCTAATGACCAGGTATTTATTTTTGCAGGTGGTGAACTTCCGACGCGGCTTCTTGAACAAGTTGGAGTGGAATTTACGCGAAAGTTTGGGGAGGCTTAACCTTTAATTTGCAGTTGCTTGCATTTTTTATCAATCATAAATATTTGTATTTTATTTACAGTATCGAGCAGCTACACCTTTGAAAATGAATCGTTGATTTTCAAATAAAAGGATTGAAACGTGGTTGTGAAAACCATAACAAACAGGAAGAAATATCTTCTGTATCTTCTTCTCTTCTCCCTTTTACTCCTTCTCCCAATCTCTCTATATGCCCAATTTTCACCCGGAAAACTGGCAAAGGTTCACTCTGAACTGGAAGGTTTGAAAAATTGCACTAAATGTCACGAACTCGGAGAAGGTGTAATTGATTCCAAATGCCTGGACTGTCATACCCCTTTGAAGGAAAGAATTACAGCAAAAAAGGGATATCACGTTTCAAGTGAAGTCTCTGAGAAAAATTGTTCTTCATGCCATTCCGATCATCATGGAGTAGAGCATGCTCTGATCACCTGGGAGAATGAACGGGAAAATTTCAATCACACTTCCACTGGTTATGAATTGGTTGGAAAACATACCGAACCTGAATGCGATGAATGCCATCAACCCGGCTTTATTCGAAACTCTGATATACTAACCCACGAAACAATAAATGCTGACCACACACACCTCGGTCTTGATCAAAACTGCATTACCTGCCATGAAGATGAGCATTTGGATCAACTTCAGGATAACTGCCTTAATTGCCATGTGATGGATGGCTGGAAACCTGCGCCTGGCTTCCACCACGACCGAAGTGAATATCCCCTGACAGGAATACACAAGGATGTAACCTGTGAAAAGTGTCATCCCTGGCAAACTGCACCCGAACCTCTATTCAGTGAAGCAATCCAGTTTAATGCTGATACAAAACAGTACGCCCAATATGATGATCTGGAATATGGCAATTGTACACCTTGCCATCGCGATGTCCACGAAAAGAAATTCGGTAATGATTGCGAATCCTGCCACACAACCGCTGGATTCGATCGTATCAAAGGTGAGCAGTTCGATCACGAAGACACTGTCTTCCCATTACGGGGCAGACACATCGATGTAAAATGCGAAAGTTGCCATACCTCGGGAAGTATGATTGACGAACTCGCGCATGAGCAGTGTATGGATTGTCATGAAGACACACACAAAGCCCAATTTGCATCTCGTGCGGATGGTGGGAAATGTGAATCGTGTCATACTGTGGACGGTTTTATTCCGGCGCAATATGGTCATCTCGAACACTCGAAATCAGAGTTTCCACTTGAGGGAAGCCATCTCGCTACTCCCTGCAACCTCTGCCACAAGCAGCAACAGTCCGATGATGGTACCTGGTATGCGAAATTTGCATTTGAATCTACTAATTGCCAAAGCTGTCATAGAGATGTTCATGGTGGGCAGTTGAATATCTGGATCGAGAAGGATGGATGCACATACTGCCATAGCGCAGATTCATGGACTGAGACAAAGTTTGACCACGAACTTGCTCGTTTCCCTCTCGAGGGGAGACATCGGGATATTGTCTGCACGAAATGCCATTATATAAAAGAAGAAGCTGGTGAAAAATTGGTCTGGATGAAGCCGCTTGAGGTTACGTGCAATGGATGCCACGATGATATTCATCTAGCCCAATTCCTGCGTGAAGGTGAGATTAAAACCGATTGTGACCGCTGCCACCGTCCCCTCGGATGGGCTGAGCTGGAGTTTAATCACAACACCGACAGTAAGTTTGCGTTAACTGGTGCGCATGAAAAAGTCTCATGCGATCAATGCCATAGGGAAGTTGAAGGACTTGAAGGTGAACTCTTCACACTATACAAACCCCTGTCGTCCGAATGTATTTCCTGTCATGGGGGTGACGTTGAGGAGTTGCAGCAAATGGAGAACCTGGAAAGAAGGTCAAGATGAGAAGGTTAAGTGAGTGTGCGTCGATGGAATGGACGAAAATCCTATTGCTGTCAGCAATAGTGATCCTGTCTGGGATTAGTCCATCCGCTTTTGGCTATCAGACACAAGCTGGTGACAACCCCCATGGTCCGTTGGACTATGCCTGTAATGCCTGCCATTCCACCGCTGGCTGGGGAGAATTACGTCCCGATCCCTCCTTCACGCACAACGCGACTGAATTCCCACTGGAGGGACAGCATCGTTTTGTGGAATGCAGACAGTGCCACGATAACCTGACCTTCAGTCAGACCCAATCATCATGTTACGATTGCCATACAGATATCCATGAAGGTCAGTTTGCCAATGAATGTGAACGTTGCCATTCCCCTTCTGAATGGGATGACGAGGGCGAGTTCAGACGTATGCATCAGCAAACTCGTTTCCCACTGGTGGGTGTTCATTCGACGCTGGATTGTCAATCATGCCATGAAGGTGGAGAATATGCAACCCTTTCTCCAACTTGCGAAGCTTGCCACTATGACACTTTTTTGAATACAAGAGAGCCGGATCACAGCCAGGCTGGATTCAGCACTGACTGTGAAAAGTGCCATGGAATTGAAACTGTTGAATGGGATGATGAAGTCCGAAACTTTGAACACACACAATCATTTCCATTGACCGGTGGTCATAATATTGACAACTGCCAGCAATGCCATCCTTCCGGGCAGGAGTACACGCAGACGCCGAATTCATGTTTTGCTTGCCATGACGATGACTTTGCCGATGTAAATGACCCTGATCATGGCGGGTCTGCATTCAGTACGAATTGCGATGAGTGTCACAATACCAGCAATTGGGGAAACGCCCAGTTTGATCATAACCTCGCCAGCTTTGCGTTATCTGGTGCACACCAGGGACTAGCCTGCAGTTTCTGTCACTCGAGTCGATATACGGGAACCCCTGAAGATTGTTTCTCCTGTCATGAAGAGGAGTATCGTGAGGCGGATGAACCAGATCATGTTGAGCTGGAATTTGATCATGACTGCACCATGTGCCATTCAACCTTGACTTTCGATCGTATCATAGGATTCGACCATGCTGGAGTAACTGGATACATTCTAGATGGTGCTCACCAACCTCTAGATTGCGCAGATTGCCATAACGAGGAATACACAAATACACCGGAAGTTTGCTTAGGTTGCCATCAGGATGATTTTGACGAAGCAGAACCCATCCATCAACCTGTAGCATTTGACGAAGATTGTTCTGTCTGTCATAATACGGTGGAGTGGGAGCAATCCAGTTTTGATCATTTGGCGGATGCTGAATATGCGTTAGATGGTGGACACGCTGAGCCAGAATGTGCTGATTGCCATATCGACGGCGAATATCTTGAAACTCAAGTTGATTGCTATTCCTGCCACCGAGAAGCGTACGAAGAGTCTGAAGAACCAAACCATGTCGATTTGATGTATCCACTTGACTGCTCGCTCTGTCATGAGATCACTGAATGGGAAGAAGCAGAATTTGACCATGATCAGACTAACTTCCCACTTATGGGAGCGCACCGTGAGGCTGACTGTTCCCTTTGCCATGAAGAGGGCTATGTAGATACACCTCTCGAATGTATCGCCTGCCACGATCAGGATTTTCACGATGCCCAACAGCCAATTCACAACCCGGCATCCTTCAGTGAGGACTGTCAGGTTTGCCACAGTTTCGATGGCTGGTCACCCAGTAGCTTTAACCATAATTCGCAGACCGATTATACATTAACTGGAGCACATGTATCCCTGGATTGTTCCCTTTGTCATATCGGCGGGCAGTATGTGGATACACCTGATAACTGTTATGGTTGCCATCAAGAGGACTTTGAAGGCACAAGTGATCCAGACCACGTTGCGAATGGATACAGCCAGGATTGTACGCAATGCCATTCAACCGATTCATGGTCAGGGACAGATTTTGATCATTCACAAACTGAATTTCCACTGACCGGTGCACATGATGGTTTGGACTGCATGCTTTGCCATTCAGATGGATTCGTTGGTACACCATCAGCTTGTTTTGCTTGTCATGAGGGAGATTTTACGGCAGCTGACGATCCTATTCACCAGCCTGAAGCGTTCGATGATGAGTGCACAGTCTGCCATAACACAACTGCCTGGGCACCATCAACCTTCAATCATGATACCCAGACCGATTTTCTGATAAATGGCAGCCATGTGCCCCTCGATTGTTCACAATGCCATATCGGTGGTGAATATCTGAGCACTGAATCAGATTGTTATTCATGCCACCAGGATGATTACGAATCTACCGATGATCCTGATCACCGGGCGCAGAATTATCCCCAGGATTGCACTAAGTGCCATAATACTCAAGACTGGGAGGATACAGATTTCGATCACGATGATACCGAGTTTCCTTTGACTGGCGAACATCGTGGTTTGAATTGTTTTGAATGCCACAGCGAAGGATTTGAAGGGACCCCTACAGATTGTTACGCCTGCCATCAGGAAGACTATGAAGATGCTGATGATCCTGATCACGTGGGTGAAAATTATCCGTTGGATTGTTCACTCTGTCATAATACTTCCGACTGGGATGATGCTGAATTTGACCATGATCAAACTGAATTCCCCCTGACAGGGGGTCATGAGGGTCTGGATTGTGCTCTTTGTCATAGTGAAGGGTACACTGATACTCCAATGGAATGCTTCGCCTGTCATGAGGATGAATTTAATGCTGTAACTGACCCGAACCATCTGGATGGAGATTATCCACACGATTGCACGGTCTGCCATACTGTTGAGCAATGGGAAGGTGCACAATTTGATCACGATCAGACAGAATTTCCATTGACAGGTGCGCATGATGGTCTTGAGTGTTCGCTCTGTCATAGTGAAGGCTATGTAGATACCCCGACTGCTTGTTTTGCCTGCCATGAAGATAACTTTGATAATGCGGATGAGCCCATTCATCAACCTGACGCTTTCAACGAAGACTGCACGGTCTGTCATACAACAAATGCCTGGAGCCCGTCAAACTTTAATCATGACAATCAGACTGATTACGATCTGGTGGGGCAACATAACGGGCTGAATTGTGCGCTTTGTCATCAAAATGGACAGTATGTTGATACTCCGGATAACTGTTATTTCTGCCATGATAATGATTACAACAATGCGGATGATCCCGACCATCTACAGGCGGGATTCCCGACAGAATGCGAGACTTGCCATACACCTGCCGATTGGGATGAGACTACTTTCGATCATGATGATCAGTATTTCCCGATCTATCGTGGCGAGCATCGTGGTGAATGGAACACCTGCAGCGATTGCCACCTTGGAGGAAATGTAAACGATTTTTCCTGCACACATTGCCATGAGCATCGTAGAGAAGAAATGGATGATGAACATGAAGACGAAGATGATTATGTCTGGGAGAGCCACGCTTGCTTCGAGTGCCACCCTGATGGACGAGCTGATGACGATATACGTTGGAGTCCACTCGATATAGAACCGAACCGGGAGATGAACTAATGACTCGTGGAGCGAAAACTTTCAGTCTGATTCTTTGCCTACTATTAGCGGTATCACTCACAAAGGCAGCAGAATTAAGCGCGAAAGTTACCTATGTTGCTGGAAAAAGTGTTTATATCGATGCTGGAATAAACTCAGGGATTTCTGTCGATGACGAGGTTGTTATACGCGAAAATGAAGCAATAATCGCGCGATTAAAAGTCTTGTTCGTGTCTTCCAGCAATGCCTCACTTGAGATTCTGGAGGGAAATGTAAAGGTTGGTGATACGGTTATTATCCATATAGAGGAGGAAGCTGAACAAATTCCCGAAACCTACACTACCGAAACTATCCTTGAGAAGGATCAGGTTGATCGCGATACTCAAAGGGATAAGCCTGCCAATCCAATGGAGAAAGCAAATCGTCTGGATGGCAAAATAGCACTTCAATATCGTTATCAGGATGATCTATCAGAAACCAATTATGATGTAACCGAACCCTCACTCCTCGTTCGCACTGAGGTAGAAAATCTGTTGGGAACCCACCATACGTTGAACATCCGTCTTCGTATGAGGCGCACCTCACGTGATTATGGTGAAACTGAAGGTATTGTGGATGAATGGTCTAACCGTATCTATGAAATCTCACTCTCACGTGATGCTGATGGTGTACCCTACCACTATGAGTTCGGCAGAATACGATCCAACCGTCTCGCTGGGATGGGAGCTGTGGATGGGATTCTGGCGGAGATGGTTGCGCCGGCAGACATCTCAGTCGGTGTATTTGCTGGATCACAACCTGAATGGAAAACCTCTAATGTGAATTTCGAGGAGACCAAAGCTGGACTATTTGCGAGTAAGGAAGCCGGAAGTTGGGAAAGCCATCGTCTTGAGGGTACAGTTGCTGTAGCCGGAAAATATATCGGTGGCGAGATCAACAGAGAATTTGTTTACGAACAGGTTCAATATTCGCTGGGTCGTGCCATTTCACTCTATCAGAGTGCTGAGTGGAGCATCAACCGTGGATGGCGTGAGGAGGTATCTTCCTCCATGTTCGAATTGTCAAACATCCTCCTCAACGCACGTTGGAAACCGGTCGACTGGTTGCGTGTCGAGGCAGGCTATGATAACAGAACCCTATTTCGTACCTGGGATACACGTGAGACTCCCGATTCGCTCTTTGATGATGCAATCCGAACAGGCTACCGGGCAGGAATGACACTGGAACTACCAATGCGTACAAGGCTGTATGCGCGTGGCGGCTTACGTACACGTGAAGGCGACTCACAGAACACAACCACCTGGTCAACCGGCATCACCCAAAGCGATCTTCTCTACACAGGAATTCGTGCAAGGGTACAGGCATCATTTTATGAGAATAAATTCAGTACAGGTTATCAACCCTCAATTGCCCTCTCGAGAAACATTACTGCCACCCTCTGGTTGACCACCGAAGCAGGATTGAGCAGTCATGATTATTCAGCGGTAGATGAAACCGCTACCTATAACTGGGCACGTGTCGGCATGAACCTGAGCCTGAGCCGCTCTCTGTACGCCTCAGGGTATTATGAAGGCTATCGCGGCAATGGAGCGGACACAAACCGGATTATGGTTGAGATGGGATATCGTTTGTAACGCTCTGCTATGTCGCCTTGCTCTTGGATCAATGTCTGGAGCATCAGCAGGAGCGCCACACTCCAGTGTAGCATCGGTTTTTGGCTTTGGATTTATCCAAAGTCTAATAGATCTTTCGGCGATCTTATTTTACCTGGGTGGCACGGGGATTGAAACCTATCTGTCATAAAAATCAATGTGTGATAGAAGCGTGAACATATAACAAAAGATCATTTCGTTGATCAATCCCCGTGAAACTCTCTCTACTTTCAATACCTTCCTGGATGCCAGCTAACACCATGCTGGCATGACGAGAGGTGGTGATACCACAATGGAGTGTGGCGCTCCCAAAACAATCCCTCTCATCCCCGGGCCACCAAGGCATTGAAATAATCGCTTGAAAATATTTCCTGGATGACAGCGAACACCATGCTCGCATGACGCGAGGTGTAATGCCACACTGGAGTATGGCGCTCCGAGGGTGCTCCAGATGTTGTAATATCTCTATTGACAGCATTGCTATTACGCTTGTATACTTGTGCAAGTATGCAAACATAATGAGGTCGTAGTGAAGGAAATACCAAGTGAAGCGGCAGGGTACGCTTTGGATGTTAATCTCTTTAAAGCGATCAGCGATCCGAACCGTCTCACAATCCTGCTGCAGCTGATGAAATGCTGTCGTGCCTGCTCGGTGACTGAACTCTCTGATTGCTGCCCGGTGGATTTCTCAGTGATCTCACGTCACCTGGCAATCTTACGTGATGCTGGGATTGTGAATGCTGAAAAACGGGGAAAGTATACCTTTTACACTATTAACTACGATCCCTTACTCAACAATTTACGCGAACTGGTCTCAATGCTTGAAGACTGGAAAACTCAATGTTGTCCACCTGGCAACAAAGACAAATAAAAGGAAAAAGATAATGAAAGACTCGCACGACATACGACAGGAAGTATCCAACAGTTATTCACGTTGGGTAAAAAGAAAAGTGACTATCCCCAAGGGCGAAAAACCGGTTCAAAAGGGATCGGCTGTAAAGTCTGCCGGATATTCTGAAGAAGAATTATCGGCGATTCCAGCGGATGCGGTGGTAAATTCGTTTGGTTGCGGGAATCCCCTCGCTTTCAGTGGTGTCAAAGTGGGTGAGACGGTTGTTGATCTTGGGTCAGGAGCAGGGATTGATATTCTGCTCGCTGGAAAAATTGTCGGTGAAACGGGTCATGTTATCGGGGTTGATATGACCAGCGACATGATCGAAGCAGCGCAACGTAATATCCAGGCATCGGGGATGAAACATGTGGAAGTCCGTCTCGGGTTAATCGAATCACTTCCCATCGAAGATAATTCAGCAGACTGGGTGATTTCCAATTGTGTGATCAATCTTTCGCCGGAGAAGGAACGTGTATTTTCAGAAATCGCTCGTGTTCTGAAACCCGGTGGCAAGATGCTTGTTTCTGATATTATGGTTGATGAGATGCCGGAGTGGGTGAAAGCAGATTCACGTCTCTATGGTTCCTGCATTTCAGGTGCGATAAGTGAAACTGACTATCTCCAGGGTTTGAAAAAAGCAGGGTTGCAGGAAGTCGAGGTACGTGAACGTTTGGTTTACGATGAAGCTCAACTTCGTGGCTTTGTGGAATCGGAAATCGAAACAGAATCCGCTTCCAGTTCCTGTGGATGTAGTTGCGGGTGTGATGAAAATGGAAACAAAGCTTTCAGCGAAATGGAAATTCACGGTTTTGTTCAGCTCATGAAGGATAAAATTTGGAGCGCCAAGGTCTTCGCAACCAAGCGATAAAAAAGTTTTCATACAGATTATTGCAAATTTCATGAATGAATAGCGGCTTAACAGCCGCTTTTTTTATCCATATTTTTTTCCCAGCGTGCCTTCTGAGATAACCTTGGGCAGGCAATCTCCCCAACGTGCGAGGAATACCTCGTGGTCTTTCTGCCAATCTTCGTTATCAACAGCAGCACCACCACTTTCATGCAGCATAAGCAGGGGTACAGTCCAGTTTTTCAAGCCGACTTCATCCGAACGCAGGCATAAATCCATATCATAAAAATGGAAAGTATCTTCAAGGGGAGGTAGCTGATTGATCAAATCAAAGCTGGATTTCCGTACCATCATGATCAAGCCATCAACTACCGATACCTGACCAAAGGGACCATACGGATTCATTCGCAAGTTGCCATCCGGTTCCAGGTGCATAACAGCACCGGATAACGCTCCATGCTGCCACCATGCCTTGTTCTGCTCGAGGATCATACTCCCTGCAACTCCAACAATCCCTGTACTTGATTGCGTAAGAAGGGGCAGAGCGATATCGAGCCAGGCGGTTGGATTCGAAAAAGAGTCTTCTAACCAGGGAGGGCAATTGGGAGGTGCGGAGACACCCTGCTCACCCAGAAGCGGTCGTGCATCCTGATGGCAGAATAATAAGATCGATTCCGCTGCATCATGAGTATAAATTGCTGTTTGGTAGGCTTTTGCAAGATTAGCGACATGCCCCAAATGACGAAACTCCACTTCACCTCGTGAAGCCAAATGGGTGGTAAGTCCCAATTCAAGGGTTTTGAGACGGTCGAGCTTATTTCCGGTTGTGACAACAATAAATTGTTGCGCCACAGGTTTCTCTCAATTTTTATTGAGTGAACGAAATAGTGTCGCAAGAGAAAAGATATCATCCTCCAGCTTTACCAGCGCCTGGGTGGGAGCTTCAAGATAATCGCTCAGGTTCATCTCATCCGGAGCGGAGAATCCTGACACTCGATGGTAATAGTTCATGGGACGGATATGAGCGACTTCGAATACCTTTTGACGGTTCCAGGAGGTGCCATTTGAATCATTCCCCTTGTCTGTGACACCGTCAACCAGTAATTCAGATACTTCATAAAATCCTTCAAGACGACGTTTCCAGGTGCTCTCCTCAGTATGATGGAGAGGCAGCGCTTCTTTTAATCGTTCAATGAACTCCTCAGGAACCTGTTCACTGTTATAAAATTCGATAACAATCGAGTTCAGCTTTTTCATTGTTGCACTGTTAATATGTTGATATTGTGGATCGCTCATGTTTTCCTCCATTCGCTTCTGCTCTCAACGCGTAGAAATGGTCGCTAACCGGTTGGACAAAAGTTGATAGTTCAGATTTTTCAAATTTGGGTGAATCGTTTCGCATTACTTGGATTTATAATATTGATACTGCATGAAATTTGCTGGATTTACACTAAAACAGGGAATAGTAGCACTTTGCAGTCTATTCAATTTTTGATTGATATGGAAGAATTTATCTATTAATCCTTTGCGTTAATGCTGGACTCCTGGAGAACAACTCCTATTCAACAGTTACTATTATTGAGACCACTTGGAATAATGAAAAGTTCCCGTAACTGCAAATACCTCTGCTGATAAACCTTGCTTCTACGCGGTTTGGAACAGACAAAAAAGACTCGTTCTTCTGACTTTGCAAGGTAAATCCCTCACACAGTGCAGTCAACGAGTCAACGAATAAAATTTAAATTTTGTTAAGCTGTTGCGATAGTGAGTTTCATCAGCTCAACAATAGTAGATTTGCGGTCATCGAGGCAGAAGACAGTCTCTTTTAATTGCTTTTGATGCTCTCTATCCATCAAGCCATCCACCAGTCCATGAAACTTTCCATCCAATCCCTCTTCACTGATAGGGTTACGAGGATCGCCCATGGGATAATTAACACGTTTGCTGTGTTCTGTGCCATCTGTTGTTGTAATGGTCACTTCACATGGCTGCATCTTGGGGAACAGGGCTTCAAATTCGGGTTCAGCAACCACTTTAATCTTGTTCAATTGCTCACGCAACTTCGGGTTAAATATCTTCTCCTGGTCGAAGCTGGAAGGCACCACAGCACGATCGAGTAATGCCGCCGAAATGCAGTAAGGCAGTGAATGATCAGCACTCTCACGTGTCTGAGGATCATACTTCGAAGGGTCGGAGAGTATATCAGCCGCCCGTCGGATTGTTTTCACGAGGACACTCTTCACGTCATCCGGTTGAATATCATGCTCACTTATAATCTGAATCACAGCGGTCAGGGGAGTATGAGTCAACGCTTCAGTTGGGAATGCTTTCAATCCACACAATGGAATACGCCAGCTTTTGCCTAACCCATCAGTCAGGATTTCAGCCTTCCAATCAGGTCCATAACATTCAAACAGCCCCTCTTTACCCTCGATCACATGCTCGGGTCCTTCGTAGCCACGTGCTGCCAGTTCCGCAGCCAGTGTACCAGACTGAGTTGCCATCGGGTCGACGGTGTTTTTCATCATGGTCAACTTACCTGCGGTTACTGCACCAAGAGTAGCGTGACGGCTGCCACTGATCCCGATTGCATGCATGATCTGTTCTGCTGATAAGCCCATGATAACACCGCAAGCGACCGGTGCAGCGAATGCGGTGAGGGTGGCGTGATGCCACTTGCGTTCACGTATCCCGGGAAACGCTGCCTCGCATAGGCGCATTTCAATCTCATGACCAACTGCAATCGCCAGCAGAAGGTCACGTCCCGATTTACCCAAACGTTCGCCCAGTGCCAACGGCCCCGGTATAATGTCAGAAGGATGGCTGGGGTCCTGCTTCCAATAGATGTCGTTGTAGTCGAGAGCACGTACCATCAGTGCATTTAACAATGCGGCTTCAACTGCTGGCAATTTTTTTCCACTTCCGAAAATAGTCGCCTCTTCGGCACCGCCCTTCTCGACCATATAGTTGTTCATGATTCCGACGTCATGGGTTTTATAGCCACCCAGTGCTGTACCAATGCTATCGTACAGAATCACTTTTGCCATCCGAATTGCATCATCGGACAGGTCTTCATAACGTACTTTCGATGCCCATTCGGCGATTTGCTGAGATATCGTTGCCACTATCTGACTCCCTGAATAATGGATGTTTTCGTAACACTTTTCACAATTTGCGTAGTATACGATTTTCAGGGGGTGAGAGGAAAGATAATTTCTCAAACTTCAGGTAGCTCTATGAACCAATCCGACAATGCTGAATCAGAAGCCATCTATAAATGATCTCATTTCAAATAGACAATCTTCATGTATTTTGACTGTTCCCTCGAGTTCGAAATACGTAGAAAATATAGCCCGGCGGAAACTTTTGCAGGTAGACTCAAGCTTTGACTATAGCTTCCGGCTTGATAGTGTTTCGTAAATTCCTGAACAAGCTGTCCATTTAGATTATAAATCTTAAACTCATGAGTTCCTTCATGGTCAGTTGCAAAGGATACCCTGAATTCGCCATTTGTTGGATTGGGCGATACTGATGTAATCTTCAGTGTTGTTGGTATAGGAGGGAATTGATCCATCAGTGAGGTGCTGTCACGTCCATCAACACGACCTTCCGGCAGGATGTGGAATACTTTTACCGGAATAGGTAAATCACCAAAATCTTCATGTATTCCATGAAATAATCCACCCTTACCGTCCTGAGCAGATTTTATGGTTGAAGATTCTAAAGGTATTCTTAAGTATTTGCTTCCCCATACAGGTTCACCCTTTATATTCCAAAGTTGAATTAGTTCATAATCACTGCCTTCCTGATAGGTTTTTGTACTTGTATAGTAGAATTCATCTGATTCAGATAAAAATGTTGCTCTACCTGTAATATTGAACTGCTCTCTAAATCTCAGTGTCGCCATGCTTGTATCAATCTCATTTCCCTGCAATCGAATCTTGTTGAACGTAATGAGACTATCCCTAGGACATTGAACCAGATTGATCTCTTCATTCTCCTGGTCAAAAATCGCAGATATGGAAGGTGCGCTTTGATCTCTATCTTGAACAAACTTAATTCCAGCAAATTCATATAGAAAACTGTGGTCAGTCTTTAATACTTGAACATTAAACCCACTACTATGGTGAAATACAAACAACCGGTTGCCATTCGCTAAATGAAACATTGAGGTGCAATACTCAAGACTAGAATAAAAAATGGGTAGTCCAAGATAACTGTATTCACGGCTTCCATCAGGATGAAAATATTGATAACGAATATCTCGATCCCCTTCAAAATCATATTCATAGGTAATTCCTACACCTCCATCAGGTCCCAGAAAAATCTTTCTTGCTCTTGAACTCAATCCTCCATCAACATGTCGAATATCTGGATCAGTTTCGAATTTCTGGCTGCCATCCGCGTTGATCCCACCGATATACCAGCGATCACTCTCCCACATTTCATGATATAAAACATACAACCCACCAGCACCATCTGAAATCGCATGATCATTGAGATAGCTATCTCCAGGCAACTGGCTCATTTCTCTTGCTGAAATAATCTTAGCTGTGGGACCATAAACCAGCTCACCATCCAATGAAATTCGCTGTACATAGATATTCCACCAGGTGGAGTCAATTCGATTTGTTCCAAATGTCACATGGACATCCGAATTCAGGGTGGGTGTGATGCCATAAAAGACAGTATACTGCATGGTACCATCCTCACGATCTGGAATGACCGGTATCCCCTCAGGTCCAAACAGGAGGTTACCTTCAGCATCTATTCGATTCACACGTACAACTTCCAGACGACCCGGCATAAGACGTTTGTAAGCGATCCACGCACCCCCTTCACTATCTTCCAGCAGATCAAATTGGAGGATATGGGTATCCACCACCACCGAGCCATCTTCTGTGCACCACTGGGCATGGATCTGCGAAAGTGGCAGCAATAGTGCCAGGGAATAAAACAGCGTAAGGGTGAGGATACGATTGGTTGAGTGCACCTGATAGCCTCAATGTGCAGGTAAAAAGGGATTCAGTAGGTAGAGTTTACTACTGTGATATCGAAAAAGCAAAAAAATAGGCTGGGTGGCATTGAAATAATCGCTTGAAAATACTTCCTGGATGGCAGCTAACACCCTGCTGGCATGATATTGTGAAAAGGCCAAGCGGTTCCAAAGTGTTATATTGTTTCATCGTTCAATTTCACTAAGGAGACTTGGCCATGAATGGAAAGTATGCAGTTGGTATTGACTTACACAAGCGTAGTTTCAATTTTTGTATTCTCGATCTTTCTGGTAAATCTTTGCGTACTGGTAAATGTCGATTGGGTGTTGATGATCTTTCACAATTTACCCGTCATTTAACCCCTGAACATGAGGTTGCGATTGAGCCAGTCAACAATGTTCACTGGTTCATTGATCAGATTCAGCCCTATTGTGGCGTGATACATCTGGCACATCCTTATAAAGTACGCCTGATCGCTGATTCCTGCCAGAAAAGTGATCGTCACGATGCACATGCATTGGCGGATTTATTACGTGTTGGCTATTTGGCAACCTCATATATTGCACCACACTGGGTACGTGAACTGCGTCAGTGGGTACTCTATCGTCAACAATTGGTTCAGGATCGTACACGTATCAAAAACCGTAAATTGACGCTGTTGTCAACGTATGGTATTCTATTTCCAGTTACAGATGCTTTTGGCAAACGTGGTCGTGCTGCCATGGAAGAAGTTAAACTTTCTCCTGCCGGTCGTTACCGGCTGGCTGGTCAACTTGCAGAACTTGATCATTTAAGTGATTCGATTTCAGGGGTCGAAAAGATGTTGCGTGAAGAACTTGCTGATGATGCAGTTATAGACCTTCTTCAGACTATTCGTGGTGTTGGGTTTGTTACTGCTGCGGTTATTCGTACGGTTACAGGTGACATTAACCGTTTCAAGAATGTAAAAGCTTTTGCATCTTTTACTGGCTTGATTCCAGCGAGCCGTCAATCAGCGGATCATAATCCATCTGTTGGGATAACCCATCGTGGATCAAAAGCATTACGTTCTGCACTTGTTCAATCAGCACCGATGTTCATGAATAAAAATGAATCCGTTCGTAAGCAGCATGCACGTATCTGCTACAAAAAAAATGCTAAATCAGCAAGAGTTGCTGTTGCCCACAAGCTGGCACGTATTGTTTATCATGTCTGGAAGGAAGAGCGTCCATACTATAATGATAATGGTGAATTTGCTGCATAACCTGGAGAACGAAACAGAGATTTATGATTCTTGTTTTCTTGAATAAATGTTGTTCAGAATAATAATACCGTGGTGAAATTAACCAGGTAGGAAGGGATTGTCAGCAGCATTTATTCTTCAAGAAAACAAGAACTTATCACAAGCTTAAATTTGTGTTCTGCTGTAAAGACACACCTGGAAACTAAAGCCTCCAGCTGATCTTGACAGCAGAACACAAACAAGACATAGGTTATCACAGATAACATGTGAAACCAGGAGAATTTCAGTCTTCTGTATGGTGTTTGGGCCTGTAAACGCGTCTGGTCATTATGGATCGTTGGCATGATGAGGCGAACACCAATTATATAATATCATGGGAGCACATAAAACTACCGGTGCCGCCCCGTATAGGTGACTCAGTGAAAGACTGAAAAATATGCCGCTCCATGAGACGGCAACATACAAATACGTCTATTGCGAAAAAGCCTTTTCATAGGTGACGCGAGGTGGTGATGCCACATTGGAGTGAGGTTCTTCTTTCAGATGGCCCGATGCTCTGCGTCGGGTCTAAGAGACATATTCTAAAGTAAGGTTTGAAACCCGGGGATGAGTATCAAATAACAAAATCTTTGGTGTTCTTATGATATTAGTGGTTCAATGGCATTCGTAAACACAGTACCTCTAATCCCAGGACTGCCCAGCCTTTCAGTTCCGCCCTTACAGGGCTGGCTGGGATAGGGTGAGTTCGTTCTCCCCGGGTTCCGCTTCGCTACACACCGGGGCTACCCAAATCTCACCACGCTGTGGTGAACTACTTCCTGGATGCCAGCTAAAACCATGCTGGCATGACGCGAGGTGGTGGTGCCACAAAGGAGTGTGGCGCTCCAATCAGATGGCCAGACAGATGGCCCGATGCTCTGCGTCGGGTCTAAGAGACATATTCTATAGTAAGTTTTGAAACCCGGGGATGAGTAGTAGATCTGTGGGTCTTGGTTATTCCCTGATTCTCCAGTTCAATACCGTTTGCAATAATAATTCTCTCATCCCCGGGCCACCCAGGAGGATAATGGCGGCTTCTGCTCCCCGGGTTCCGCTTCGCTACACGCCGGGGCTACCCAAATCTCACCACGCTGTGGTGAATTACGTTTCGGATGCCAGCTACCACCACGCTGACATGGCGCGATCGGACAATACTTCCGAGAAACTCAATAAATCCTTCATAATTCCGTTGCCAATCAGTTGTTCAAAAGATTCCATGCACAGGTTCAAGAAAACCAAGAATAGCTCCAGTCGTGAGATTATTATACCCTGGATAAATCCAATGCCAATATCCTCTCAAGAGAGAGACTTCTCGCGTGAATCCCAGTAAATACGTGGCTCCAGGAAAGCTTGTTAGACACTCCTAATGCTTTATTTTACAATTGTATGACAATCTACCTCCGAGTCCACAATTACCTTTTAGACAAGCAAAGGATCAGTAGTTGGGGCAGGTGTTGTGATCTGGAGAAGGAACGATTTGGGGGATGGAGACAATAATTCTTCATCCCCTGTCAATTTAAAAGAGACGTGAACGGTTTCACACAGCAGATTTATAATTTGAATATGGAGACAAAATGGTTACCACAGACACCTCATATTTAGCCGCTTTACGGGGGGAAGTACTCGAAACACCACCGGTATGGATGATGCGTCAGGCAGGGCGTTATCTACCGGAATATCTGGCAGTACGCGAAAAGCATAGCTTCCTCGAAGTATGCCACACCCCAGAGCTGGCATGCGAGGTAACTCTGCAACCAATCAGACGTTTCCACTTCGATGCCTCAATTCTTTTCAGTGATATACTTGTCCCCCTGGTTCCAATGGGAGCTGAGCTTTCGTTTGGAAAAGGGCATGGGCCGGTTATGGCAAATCCGCTTCGCAGCAGAAAAGACGTTGACAATATCAAGCCCATCGATCCGGCGACGGATTTGAGTTATGTCCATGATGCTGTTCGTATGATTCGTTCTGAATTGCCGGACGATGTTACCCTGATCGGATTTGCCGGTGCCCCATTTACCCTCGCCTGCTATTGGATCGAAGGTGGTAAGCCGGAGCCTTTCGCAAATATCAAAGCGATGATGTATCGTGAACCCGAGATGTTCAATGATATTCAGGAAAAATTAAGCGATATGGTTGTCGCACACCTCATCGC
>JAIOHU010000120.1 GCA_019912845.1 bacterium | reverse complement strand
TTCTCCTTCGGATCAATTAAAAATTAAAAATTAAGAATTAAAAATTTGAAACCGTATAGTGGTATTTTCAAATTTCCAAAGGATTTATCCTGGAAAAAGAGGTTTTAACTCCTAATTCCTAACTTCTAATTCCTAATTCGCTATTAATTATATTTCAATTAATACCAACTAGTATTGTAACACAAAGAATCTCTATCTTTCTAACTCACCTGCGATTGCATTCATACTGGAAATGGTTAAGACAGCATCTGCAATGAGGCTGTTATGCAGCAGCTCCTCGATTCCCTGATAGTAATACATACACGGGGAACGGAAATGCAGACGATATGGATTTGGACCACCATCACTGACACAGAAGAATCCCAGTTCGCCATTGGGTGCTTCAACTGCCTGGTAGACCTCGCCTTCAGGCGGACAGATGCCATGCATGATGATTTTGAAATGATAAATCATCGCTTCCATATTGGAATAGACATCTTTCTTCTCAGGCAGGAAGATTTCAGGTACATCCGCATGCCACGGTCCTTCAGGCATATTTTTGGCAGCCTGTTCGATGATACGGAGGCTCTGGTTCATCTCTTCCATTCTGACCATGTAGCGATCATAAACATCACCATTTCCACCGAGCGGAATCTCAAAATCAAAATCTTCATAACTGCTGTATGGTCTATTTTTACGCAAATCATAATTTACGCCCGCAGCACGCAGGTTGGGACCGGAAAAGCCATATTCCAGTGCTCTTTCGCCACTGATAGCGCTGACATCACGGCAACGTTCGATGAAGATACGATTTCTTGTGAGCAGTAAGTTGAATTCCTTTAAGACCGCAGGAATTGGTTTGATCCACTCAAGAACATCCTCTTTGAAATCGGGGTAAAGTGGACGATCCAAACCGCCAACACGACAGAAATTGGTCGTAAGACGTGCCCCGACCATTTTCTCGAAAATTCGATAGGCGAATTCACGGTGTTCCATGAAATAAAGGAAACCAGTGTATGCACCTGCATCCACCCCAAGAATGCCGTTACAAATCATATGGTCGATGATACGATTGATCTCAAACATGATCACGCGTACATACTGCACCATCTTGGGAACTTCGATGCCGAGCAATTTTTCTGCAGCGATCACCCAACCGATGTTATTCGCCATTGACGAAACGTAGTTCATACGGTCGGTGATGGTGTTCACCTGATTGTAGCTGTAATGTTCACTCAGCTTTTCAAAGCTGCGATGGCAGTAGCCGATATGCGCTTCGCATTTAATAATCCGTTCACCATCCAGCTTCACCCGGTTCTCGAAGATACCGTGCATCGCGGGATGGGATGGGCCGAGATTAAGATCGTATAAATCCCTTTCGTCCAGTGCGGTCTCTTCGGCAATGGCACGATCAATCACCTGCTTTAGCACGATCTTCCTCCTCTTTACGGATAGGTTCACGCTTCAGCTCTAAGGGTGTACGCGGCATAAGCTGATCCAGTGGTTTGGGACGTGTTTCCTTTGTCATCACCGGTTCACGCCGTTTGTTGCTGATAACAGTACCACGAGGGAAGCTGCCACGATGGGGTCCTTTGACTGGGAAATCTTTACGCAGGGGATGACCAACGTAATCATCAGGATTGAGTATACGAGTCATCCGGGGATGGTCGTTGAAGGTTATTCCCATGAGGTCGTATACTTCCCGTTCTGTCCAAAGCGCACCAACATACACTGGAACCAGCGAATCGATCTTCGCAGTTTCGCCATCCACCTGTGTTTTGAATCGGATGAGGAAATTGAGCTTGTGCGAACGTACGTGGACAACAACTTCAAAACGTTTTTCACGTTTTTCCATGTAGTCAACTGCAGTGATGTCGATGAAGTGGTTAAACTCCCATTCCTCATCTTCTTTTAACCATCTGGCAAAATCACGATGAATGGAGATGTCGATTTTCGCCACCGGAGTATCATAGCTGACAAAGGTTTCCAGGATTTTATCCCCGAACTTCGCCTTTGCAGCTTCGAAGAATTTTTGAGCTAACTCTTCCTGGCTCATCTTCCAATCTCCAGACGTTCGTTCTGAATCTTTTCCTGCAATTTCATGTAGCCCATGAGCAGCATTTCTGGACGAGGTGGGCAACCAGGAACATAAACATCAACTGGGAAAAGAGTATCAACTCCCTGCACCACACTATAGGTATCAAACATCCCACCACAGCTTGCGCATGCGCCCATAGCGATAACATATCGCGGCTCAGCCATCTGTTCGTAAACACGCTTGAGGACGGGACCCATTTTAATACAGATCGTACCAATAATGATGAGTAGATCAGCCTGACGTGGGCTGAAGCTGGGACGTTCCCAGCCGAATCTTCCCTGATCATAGTGCGGCGACATGGTCGCCATATATTCAATACCGCAGCAGGCAGTTGCAAAAGGCATGGGCCAGGCACTGTATTTTCTCGCCCAACCGACAAATTCACTCAGGGTCGTTGTAATTGCTTCACCACCAGGCCAAGCAGTTTGTCCTACTCCCATTCCAACGCTCCTTTCTTCCATTCATAAAGTAAACCGATAGTGAGGATGACGAGGAAAACTCCCATGCTGGCAAAACCAAACAGTCCCAATTCGCGGAAGTTTACCGCCCAGGGATACATGAAAACTACCTCGAGGTCGAATATGACGAACAGTACGCCCACCAGATAAAATTTGATGGAAAAACGTGACCGTGCATCATCACGGTAATCGACACCACACTCATAGGTATCCATTTTTTCCGGTGAATACCGTTTGGGACCCAGCAAATGGGTCGCGAGCAAGGTAATCCAGGCAAAACCTCCCACAACAAGGAAGGTGATCAGCACTGGAATAAAATCGCGCGGAAGCATTTATAAAACTCCACGTATCTGTTTCTATTTTTATGAACTATCGTTCTAGTACTTCGATAAATTACGGAATTATGTAGTTATTGAATTATAGATCGAATACTGATTCATCTTGCATTCAAGAATAGCGAATTCATGATAAACACAAACACCATCAACCTAATCGAATTCAAAGAGCTTACGTTTTTATAATTCCACAATTCTATAATTTCATAATTTGGTCTTGTGATAAACACAACCCTACGTTCCGAAGAGTGTATGCTTTGTTCTGCTTGTCACAAGGCGGAAAACCCTACTCCACTATCATCGCTCAGGATGTGGATTTTCCAATGTTACCAAGTGCACAATATAGGACTCGAGCTATGGTATTTCAATCCTCATTGTGCACGAAATCACGAACTCGACTCTTATAAATCAATAGCACCTCAATAATGCTACGATGTTGCACCCTCTAGCTTACTGAATCCCGGCTCGACGAATCACCGGGATGACGCGCTGAATAGTCTGACAGAGAATGAAATAGATCAAATTTTACGAAAAACCAAAAATATTATTTATTCTAACATCTATAATATCAATATCTTCCTGGATTCCAGCTAGAACCACGCTGGAATGACGACGGTGAAATTCGCTATTCCAAGACAGACTGTGAAGCTCGCACTCAGCATGGGAATCAAATTCACACGAATTCAAAAATAACTCCTCAATCCACGAAGTGCTTACCCCGCTAATTTCTGATGCCCCAGTGCTCCCATGACGCTTATCGCTTTATCCGGGCAAACCGGTTCGCATAGACCACAACCAATACATTTGTCCGCATGGATGATATATTTTCCATCTTCGCGTTGTTCAATACAACCCTTCACCGGACAGACTTTTTTGCATTCTCCAGCTCCAGTACATTTCGATTCGGAGATGAAAAATACAGGACGTTCATTTGCGATTTTATCAGCGAGTGACCCTGTCGGGCATTTGTGTACCGCAACAATTGGATCGTCATCAATACTATAATCGAATTCCGGAAGATTTTTATCGTTCATCTTGATCATACCCGAGGGGGTATTTTTGGGATTGGCGCAAAGAGTGCAGCCAGTACAACCGATATCACAGACACCCTTTACGGTCTTGCCACGGTTGGGATTGACACAGGCGATATAGATTTTCGCCTTACGTGGAACCAATGCCATAATATCACGTGGGCAGGCTTCCACACATTTGCCACAGCCTGTGCATCGTGCATCGATAACTTTCGGGAGACGATCCTTACCCATGTACATGGCATCAAATGGACAGGCATCAACACATTCACCGAATCCAAGACAGCCAAATTCGCAGGATTTGTGACCATTGCCAACCAGAGTTGCAGCAGTACATCCGGGAACACCCTCATACTCAAATCGATCTGCACAATGGTCTGGTGATCCCTGGCAACATGTGACGGCTACCATCTCTTCCATGGTTTCAACTTCAGTCCCCATGATGGCGCCAACCTTTTCCGCGGTTTCAGCACCACCGGGTGTACAAGCTGATGCTTCCAGCTCGCCATTTACAACCGCCAGCGCCAGACCAGCACAACCGGGCTTACCACACGCGCCACAGTTTGCTCCGGGAAGAACATCAACAATACGTTCCACACGTGGATCAATTTCAACGTGGAATTTTTTCGAGGCGAATGCCAGTCCGCCACCGAGTAACAGTCCAAGCCCCCCGACCGATATGATGGCACTCAGGATCCCGAACTCCATGTTTCACTCCCTATCTAAAATCAATTACGAATTCTCAATTATGAATTACGAATGAAACTGCTTAACACCCTATTAATTAAGAATTATCAGTAAAAAATAAAATTCCTAATTCCTAATTCCCGAAGGTGCTATCCTACTTTCAATCCACTGAATCCCAGGAATGCAATCGCCATCAAGCCTGCCATGATAAAGGCGATGGGAACCCCTTGCAACGCTTTGGGGATATTGGCAAGTTCCAGACGTTCACGTATCCCAGCCATCAACACCAATGCAAGTGTAAAACCAACACCCGCAGCGATACCATTTACGATGGATTCGATAAAAGTGTAATTTTCATCAATGTTCAAGACCGCAACACCGAGCACCGCACAGTTAGTCGTAATCAAGGGCAGAAAGATACCCAGTGAATTGTAGAGTGCGGGTGCAGTTTTCTGGATGACCATTTCCACGAACTGCACAAGGCTTGCGATAACCAGGATGAAAGCGATGGTTCGCAGGAAAGTGAGGTCGTATCCACCCCAGATATTGGTTTCCGGGTGCAGTAGATAATAGTAGATTATCCAGCTCGCCATACTGGCGATGGTCATGACAAAAATCACTGCCATACCCATGCCGATAGCACTGTCCAGCTTTTTGGAAACACCGATGTATGGGCAGATTCCGAGGAAACGTGCCAGCACAAAGTTGTTAATCAGGATCGACCCGACCACAATCACGAGAAGGTTAGAGAAGTCCATTATTTCGCCTCCTTCTCATCGAGCATGAAAGTTGCTTTGAGATGCTTCTCTTTCTGGTCATCCATCCAGTTAAACCAGGCTAGGATGAGCCCCATGGTGATAAACGCACCCGGTGCCAGCATCATCAGCAGAACCGGTTGGAAGTCTGACGGGGCTACTGTAAACCCCAGCCACGTGCCATTACCGAGAATCTCACGTACCGTTGCGATCATCGTGAGAGCGAAAGTAAACCCAACCCCCATCCCCAAGGCGTCAATAATGGAGATAAATGGCGAATTCTTGCTTGCAAATGCTTCAGAACGTGCGAGGATCACACAGTTCACCACAATCAGAGGAACGAATATGCCAAGACTCTGGTAAAGCCCGGGTTGGTAAGCCGCCATCACCATTTCGACAATCGTCACAAAGGTTGCAATAACCACGATGAAAATTGGGATTCGGATTTTCGGAGGCACAGCTTTACGCATCAGGCTGACAATCAGATTACTCATGGTCAAGACAAATATTACTGATATCCCCATTCCCAAAGCATCAAAAACTGTTGCGCTGACAGCCAGTGCAGGGCATAATCCCAACGCCAAACGTAATACTGGATTATCTTTTATCAATCCCTTTGTGAATTCTTTTCTCACATCGCTCATGGTGTCACCTCCCCATTCATCTCAAGGGCTGCGGCTTCGGTGTCCATTTGAGTATCGTTTGCTTTTTCCATGGCTTCAACAGCTTGTTTGATTTCTTTAGCGGTTGCTTTTACTGAAACAGCAATCGCACGTGATGTGATAGTTGCTCCGGTGATAGAATCGATATTTCCACGGTCCTGCACCACAGCAAGATTTGTAGCATCTTTGCCTTCAAACTGCATCAGGAACCAGGGTTTACGATCACCTTTTTTTACTTCAACAGCTTTTGTACCAAGACCTGGTGTCTCTTGCTGAAATGTTACTTTTAGCCCGGCAACTTCAAAATCTGTTGTATATCCTGCCACAGTTTCTATGGTAGACGAATATCCCTTTCCATAGGCAATTGAGACATACCCTACAAGATTATCAGCTTCATCATAAGCCTTGTAAAATTCACCTATCTCTTCTGAATTCACTTTTTCAAATTTCACACCGCCCTGAGACCGCATAACCTCCTGCCGTGCCTCTTCCTGCTGCTTCAGCTTATATTCCAGAATGATCGGGCTGGTATGCTGGTTCAGCAACGCCAGAGTTCCAGAGGCGATGGCTGTGATGAACATCAGGATCAATCCTAATCGTACAATCAGCATCTTACGCCTCCTTTGTCGCTGGTTTGATGTGACCGAATCGTCTCGGAACAGTGTAGCGATCGATGAGAGGAACGGTCAGGTTCATGAGCAGAATTGCATAACTGACACCTTCAGGGTAACCACCGATCATACGTATCATCAGCGTAATCAATCCGCATCCGACACCGAAAATGATGCGTCCCTTTTTCGTCATCGGTGATGTTACCATATCTGTTGCCATATAGAATGCGCCCAGAATCAAACCGCCAGCGAAAATGTGAAAGAGGGGATCGCCAGTAAATGCGCCCTTAGAACCACCAAACAACCAACCACCGATAGCGACGACCGCGATAAAACTCACAGGAACACGCCAATCGATATATTTCTTGAAAATCATATACAAGCCGCCGAGAATGATCAGGATGGCTGAGGTTTCGCCGATACAACCGCCGACAGTGCCGACCATGAGATCAATTAACCGATCCGCAACATTCTGTAGATTGACCATTGCAGATTGGATTACATCATCAGGTAAACCTTCGGGGTTGCGAACAGTGCGTAACGCTGTCTTCGTCATCTCCAAAGGGGTAGCATACGTCGCACCATCTACAATGAATGATGCCGGGTCGACTTTCCAGGTGAAGAAATTGTAGCCAGGCTGTTTCCACCAGAACGCCGGTAACCAGGCTTTAGTCATGTGCAACGGCCAGCTTGCGAGCAGGAAAGCACGCCCCACAAGTGCTGGGTTTAAAGGATTGTAGCCTAAACCACCGAATGGCATTTTTGCGATAGCGATGGCGAACATGCTTCCCACCACTGGTATCCACCAGGGTGTTCCTGCAGGGATATTGAAACTGACCAGCATACCGGTGAGCAATGCGCTCATATCCGAGACACTGCCCTCCATCTTGAAAATCTTGTAAATCGCCCATTCGGTTAAGACAGCACTAGCCATTCCCAGTGCCACAAGTCCCAGTGAACGAAGACCGAATATCCATGTCGCTGCAAGCATTGCTGGAACCAACGACAGGGTAACATTTCGCATGATTCTGGATACCGATTCCTCATCACGTATATGTGGTGAGGAGGAGAGGATAAATTTCCTCGGCTCCGGTTTCGGCGCTGGTTTTGGTTTGGGTTTGGGTGCGGGCGGTTTTTTTACTTCAGTTTTATCAGCACCCTCTTTTTGGGGTGGTGATTCAGGAGTCGCCTTAGCGACTTTTTTCTCACCCGTGAGTTCAGTTTTTTTGTTTTCTGACCCGGAAGACTGGGGTGTGCCCTTGGCTTCCGGCGTGGATTCACTCATTACTTTATCTCCCTAGCCGGCAGCACGTTTCGCCACTTGTGCTTTGCGACGTTCCGCCATGATTGTTGTCTTCCCGAATCGTATATGATGTACCAGGTTTCGTTTTGAAGGACATATAAAGGTGCAGGAACCACATTCGATGCACTCCAGGGCTCCCATTTTTTCCGCATCTTCATAGTGTTCAAGCTCTGACATCCGAGCAATGGTAGTTGGCATAAGGAAAACCGGGCAAACATCAACACATCGTCCGCAAACGATGCAAGGCATTTCAACACCAATACGAGCTTCTTCCTCTGACAAAATCAGCACACCACTGGTGCCTTTGATCGTCGGAATGAGGTCTGTCCATTGTGCTGCGCCCATCATCGGACCGCCCATGAGCAACTTCGCAGCGTTATCGTTGTAACCGCCTGCCGTTTCAATCAACTCAGAAACAGGTACCCCGATCCTGGCAATAACATTTTTCGGTTCGCGAACACCTGCACCAGTGATGGTGACATAACGTTCTATAAGTGGTTTACGATAACGGACTGCTTCGTAAATCGCGACACAGGAACCAACATTCTGAACCAGGCAACCAACATCCATGGGCAGCCCCGGTGGAGGCGGGACTTCACGTTGTGTGAATGCGTAGATCAGTTGTTTTTCAGCACCCTGGGGATATTTTACGGGGAGCATTTCAACGCTTAAATCAATATCTGAACCTACTTCGTTCGCTGCTTTTTCCAGCACACCATGCGCATCAGGTTTATTGTCTTCGATTCCAATGAATATCCGTTTTGCACCGACCGCTTTTGCGATCAGTTTAGCACCCTGGATGATTTCTTCAGAACGTTCGAGCATGAGACGATGGTCGCTGGTCAGGTAAGGCTCACATTCAGCACCATTGATGATAACAGTATCAATGGGTTTCTCTTTTGGAGGGCTGAGTTTTACATGTGTCGGAAATGCTGCGCCACCCATTCCTGCCAGTCCGGCAGCTTGCACACGTTTGATGATTTCAGCAGCGTCAACTTTTTCCCAATCAACATCTTCAACAATTTCCTCAAACCACTCGTCGTTACCGTCTCCATCAATACTTATGGTGATGACTTCTCTGCCCGATGGATGAGGATATTCCCCAATAGCTGCAACCTTCCCACTGATGGACGCATGGGTTGGTGCTGAAACAAATCCACCAGCCTGGGTAAGAGGTTGACCGACCTTAACCTCATCACCCTTTTTTACTATTGCTTTCCCAGGTGCACCAATATGCTGTAGCACCGGGATATGCACAGTTGAGGGTAATGGCAGCTTTTCACCTGCTTTTTCAGCAGTCAGCTTAAATTCTGGTGGATGTGTACCACCCCTGAAGGTCTTCTTCATGAAGCCTCCACTTTGTTGAACCAAAATTGTTTGTCAATGCAGTTCATTTTTCTTTCGGGATCGATACGCAGATTTCTGCGAATCGCTTTTCCCGTCATCCTCTAAAAGTTAGGCACTCCCAACAAATGAAATTCTTCACAAAGTGGTATGCAATAAACCGCTTTTTCTATCTCTACTCGTTCCTGTATGGTATCCTTTCAGGTAGTCAATGTAACAATTGTCTATTGTCTACCTGTAAATATACAATTGTAAATCCAAGCCTTGCTTTCGTTTTCAAGCTACTTGATTCATTTGAGAGTCAAGTTAGTAAAGCCTAATGGTTTATGAGTTTAAAGTTTCTTCTGAGAACACTTTATTTGGTACTGAAAATCTCGTATAATTTCGCGCTAACAATACCATTATCCTCCTGGATTCCAGCTAACTTCACGCTGGAATCCAGGAAGTAATTTGTCTCAAAGCACTCCAATCCATCCAACAAGACTGCTCCACTGCGTCATTCCAGCAGGGTTTTAGCTGGAATCCAGGAACTGCATTCTCAATCAACTCTGACTACTACATCACCACTTAAAATGCGGGAAGTTCTGCGCCATTTCCTTCACTTCTGCGCGTATTCCACCGTGTAAATCCTTATCCTCGACATCCTTGAGCGCACGGTCTATCCAGTCAGCGATCATGCGCATCTCATCGGTTCCCATGCCACGTGTCGTGAGTGCAGGGGTGCCGATACGGATACCAGAAGTCACGAATGGTGATTTTTTGTCTCCCGGAACCATATTTTTATTCGTCGTAATACCACTACGTTCCAGTGCCTTTTCAGACTCCTTACCTGTCAATCCCTTTGTGGAAAGATCAACCAGCATCAGATGGTTGTCGGTACCATCGGAGACGAGTTTGAAGTCGCGCTTCATTAATTCTTCAGCCAGCACTTGAGCATTTTCCAGAACACGGTCGATATAACTGGCGAACTCTGGCTGTAAGGCCTCCTTAAACGCTACCGCTTTAGCTGCGATGATATGCATTAAGGGTCCGCCCTGAATTCCGGGGAAGACAACACTATCAATAGCCTCAGTGACCGTCTTGGCTTTTGGCATACCTTCGAGTAATATTTCGCCCGCTTCAAAATTAGACATGATCATCCCACCACGCGGCCCACGGAGAGTTTTGTGAGTGGTCGTCGTTACAACATGTGCATAGGGAAGCGGTGTCGGATGTTTTTTCACAGCGACCATGCCGGCAAAATGTGCGATATCAGCTACCAACCAAGCACCCACTTCATCAGCAATTTCGCGGAATCGTTCAAAATCCCAGAAACGCGGATAAGCTGAGGCACCAGTGACAATAATTCGTGGCTTGATCTCGCGCGCCATTTTAGCAACATCGTCCATATTTATTCTGCCAGTGGATTCATCCAGCGTGTAAGCGTGAACATCATAGAGACGACCTGAAAAGTTGACCGAGCTACCGTGGGTTAAATGACCGCCGTGGTTAAGATGCAATCCCATGATGGGGATTTTTTTGCCATTTTCAGAGAAGGGATCCAGTAGTGCCAGATAGGTTCCCATGTTCGCCTGGCTACCGCTGTGTGGTTGTACATTTGCCCATTTGGCATCAAACAGCTCCATGGCACGGTCACGTGCGAGGTCTTCCGCAACATCAACAAATTTGCAGCCGCCATAATAACGTCTTTTGGGATACCCTTCAGCGTACTTGTTGGTTAATACTGAGCCTGCGACTTCCATGACCTGTGGACTGACGATGTTCTCAGAAGCGATCATCTCGAGTTTATCGGTTTGCCTTGTATACTCATTTTCAACAACTGCTGCAATATCGGGATCAAAACTTTTCAGCACATCCGAAACCATCAGGAACCTCTTATTTTTTATATAGTTAATCCAATAGATTTGCGTGGATCATTGTAGACATAATACCCCCTGCGTGCCAAATATAACAATAGTTGTACTCTATTGCGAGTATCAGAGAGAAGCTTAGGCTTCCCTAAGTTTAGGGATTATAATCTTTTCGAGGTTTATTTGTGATACGCTTGCAGTTGAAGGGGATTCAAATTGTTGACTTGGGAAGATATTCACGAACCCAATTTTACTAATAAGGTGGAGAGAGACTGAAATTTTTGGGCGAATCAGTTGAATGTGCTATATTTACAGGCTTCAAGATTCAGGCTTTGGTATGTCGTCCTGAAATAGGTTGACAGTTTTCAGAAGGTAGAATGTGTTGATACGGAATAATGGCATAAAATTATTGCTGATTTTTGTGGTACTTCTCGGCTTGGTAAAAGTGTCGATGGCACTGCCGGTGGCGATAGGCGAGCGTGTTTACCTCTATCTCGAAAAAGCTGCAGCGATGGGCTACATCGAGACACCACTTCTCTGGGATATGCCCTGGGACTGCGAGGAGGTCGCTCAGACCCTGATTAACTTGGAAAACAGGCGAAGAGCTGGCGAGATCGAACTCCCAGCAACTCTAGTACGTGAACATGCATATCAACTCTTGAGATACAGAAGAGAAATCGATTCAATCGTAGCTGGTGACTGGTGGGAAGAGTGTCCGGGTTATTCACCAAGAATTGCAAAAGCAGTGAATCGTCAACATATCATTGATTTTGGCGAACCATTCTGGGGAGTGGACGGTACTGTCCTGAGTGTGGACTACGATAACGGTTCCTGGTTCAGTTTCGATCCGGCATATCATTTCCGCTATGACGGCACATCTTCGGATAGAAATGTATTGCGACGAGCCTGGGGTGTAGATGTTGCCGGGTCGCCTTATCCCGGTTTTGAAGCATTTGTACAGTGGTTTGACGTTGCGGAATGGGACAATGAACAATATCCTTCCTGGGATGGCAGATATCGGATTTTCGATGATCGAATTGGCTATGTTTCCACGAAATCGGAAGACCGTATTGAGCACGAGGAGCTCAGGGCTGGGATAACACTGCGCAGAAAGGGTTTGAATTTTTTCTTTGGACGTGATCGTGTACGCTGGGGACCGGGACGGCATGGAAACCTGATGCTTTCAGGAGAGGCAACTACCATTCCGCATGGCAGATTACGGTTTGACATTGGCATGGATATTCGATACACCATGCTGGCTGGTCAGCTTGGGGTGCTCAATTCGTTCTCTGATTCTGTTTACACCGCCCCGACAAACCGTGTACGGCGATTGCTTCCGGAAAAGTTTATTACAGCACACCGTCTCTCATTTTCTCCACTTGACAACCTGCAGATTGGACTGCAGGAAGTTGTTGTTTATGCAGAGCATGGACTAAAATTTCATTATCTTAACCCGGTGACTGTATTGTTTACCGAGGAGCATGAGGCTGGCGATCAGGATAATGCAATGATGGGTGGAGACATTTGGGTTCGATTAAAACCTGGCTGGACTGCCTGGGGTGAATTACTGCTGGATGATTTTCAATTTGGAAAAATCGGGACTGATTATTATGGCAACAAACTGGCATGGATCAGCGGAACAGAGTACAATGTTCCTCTTGCTGGTTCACTATTGGAAAGTGGTATTGAATATGCGAGATTACGTCCCTTTGTTTACACTCATTTTTTTCCGATAAACACGTATCAGCATTGGACAGCACCCCTTGGCTTACAATTGCAACCAAACAGTGATCGTACCACAGGCTGGGTGTCGATGTGGACGAATCCCTACCTCCGTTTTGGGTTGGAAGGAAATTTGCTCAGACATGGGGATAATGTTACTCTTGCAGATTCTTCACTATTGAACACAGGTGGAGATATTGAAAAGGGTCATGTGATCGGAGAAAATGAAGCTGCTCCATTTCTAGATGGCAACCGTGATGATATAATGCAGTTTCACGGTTGGGTGGAATATGAAATACTTGAAGATTTTTACCTGGCTGTCATGGTTGGGTATGAAAACTATGTAGACCGTGATCAACAGGGAATGCGTATCGCCGCAGGTGTCGCATGGAATCGTCCCCTGGACAGAAGGTGGTCACTACGTGGAAGGTAAGTTAATGCAAACTGAAGGTAAGCCCTCGCCCAGATTCGCATCCTCGATATGGGATCATCTTTCGCTACTGCTAAAGTGGCGAAAATTGCTTTTTATTGTCATGACCATTGCGATAATTGGGTCGGTAGTCTATTCGCTGACTTTGCAAAAGTGGTACAACAGTGAATCAATCATTCTCCCTCCCCCGGCTTCTTCAATGGGAGTAGGAAGTTTTCTCCCGAATCTCAACCTTGGAGTGCTAGGTGGAATTGGTGTTTTGCCAGATGAGATCAAGCTGATTGTAACCTTGCTCTCCAGCCGACGCTTAAAAGATACAGTGATTGACGAGTTTAACTGGATGGAATACCACGAACTTAAATATCGTGCGAAAGCATACCTTTTGTTTGATCACATTGTCCATTGGGAGGTGAGTGAAGAGGGGGCATTAAAGATCGCTGTGGAGGAAAAAGATCCAGAGCGAGCCATGAAGACGGTTAATTTTATCACCAATTTCTTGAAAGAAGAATACAACAGAATTACAGTTGAGCAGGCTGGCAGCCAAAGGCAATTTATTGAAAACCGGCTGAATGAAGTATATGCAGAGCTGAGCACACTGGAAGATTCTTTAGTTAGCTATCACAAGAAAGAGGGTATCGTTGCTGTTCCTGAACAGATTGAAGCAACCATAAAATCTCTTGCGGAATTGCAAACAGAACAGATACTCGCGGAGGTGCAGTACGAAGTGCTCAAGAACACCATGCCAGCAGACGCATCAATGGTTGTACAGGCAAAAGAGAATATGAACGCTCTTAAAAGAGAGTTGAATCGTATCACGAAAGACAGCGACAAAAGCCTTAGTGATATTTACATAAACCTTGAAAAAGCTCCCGAATATGCGCTTGTCTACTTGAGGATGGAACGTAACCTCCTTCTATTTTCCAAGGTGTTGGAATTTTTGCAACCGCAGTATGAACAGGCACGTATTGCTGAGAAACGTGAAGTCGGCAATCTGTATGTTCTGGATGTAGGACGTATTCCTGAAAAGAAATCCAAACCAAAAAGAGCTTTTGTGGTACTTGGACTCAGCGGTGTCATTTTTCTCCTGACTTACTTCTATATTTTATTTGTTGAATGGTTGAGCATAATTCGATCTGTAGATAGGGAGCGTTATGAGCTGGTCAACCGTGTACTTACTGGCTTAAAGCCGAAAAAACTATTCGATTTTCGTGAGTAACGGATCACTCCGATGACAGCCATTCGTGCATATATTCAACGTCGTTCTGATGAGACGAACGCTCCTTTTCTTGGAGTGATTCTCATCAGCTTGCTTGCATTTGTGATCCTGGTTTATAGCCAGCAAAAAGTGGCTGCATTCGGACTGGCGGGATTCATTGTTTTTATTTGTACTGTTGGTTTGAAAATTGAGACAATTCCTGCACTGCTGGTGTTGTACATGACGTTGACCGAACAACCTTACGGTATCGCCAAAGAAGAATTTTTTATCGTTCATTACTCTGTTTATTTACTCCCTATACTTTTGCTACTCTCCGGCATTTTGATATTCGCAAACCACATTTTTAATCTTCAACGTGGCATTGACCAGTATAGCTGGTATAAATCGGATGCTATTGATCAGCTTCAATTGACCTTTGGCATTTATTTGCTGATTCTCATATTTCGTGGTCTGGCAAATGACCAGAATCCAATCTGGATTCGTGTCGAAACTGTAAGTATCATGCCGATATTTGGATATTTTGTCTGGCGAAGAGTTCTGAACAGTGAGATCAACATCCATCGCTGGTTTATTTTTCTGGCGATAGTTGAACTGCTGGCTGGTTTTGAATACATCCTCTTCGTAAGAGATCAGATCGCCAATATCGTCTCCATGCTTGCAGCTCGTATGGTAACCCGCCAGGTTGTTTATGCCCTCATTGGTATTCCAGTTCTTTACTATTTTCTCTTCAGGACGAATGGAATCTGGAAGAAGACATTTATCGGACTTGGATTGATACTGGCTTTTATTCATGTCTTTGTTGCCCAGAGCCGATTCATCTGGATATTAACAGCCTGGAGTTCAGGATTGTATGTCTCGGCTTATGTGTTCCGGAAGGGTTTCACACGGAAGGCGATTCGTATATGGCTGATCGCGTTCATTTCACTGATCATGTTCATGGTAGTTCTGCTTTTATTGATCTCCAACTTCTTCGGGTTGGATTTGACAGCGTTGTTCAGTCGTTGGACTGATATTGGCAGCTTGCAAGATTACTCTACACTGATGCGTTATTTTGATATTCAACGAGCGTTTGAAGAGTTTGCCTTCAGCCCCATATTTGGACATGGGCTGGGGAAGGGATTACTCGGTGTACCAACTGCCAGAATTTTTTATTATATCGACAACAGCTACTCTGTTATGTTGGTTAAAGGTGGGATCGTCCTTCTGGGATTATATCTCGCTATCTATCTCATCGCAATCTGGAAAGCTGCTTACGTCTTTGTAAAAGCGAAGAATGAGAGGACAAAATTAATGGCAGTCACAGCTGCAATTGTCCTTAGTACTTTCTTATTAGATGGGCTTTCAACGTCCATCCTGGTATACTATCGATTTACTTTCCTGGCAATGTTCATGGCTGCGGTTGCTGTCAACCTGTATCATCGATTAAAAGTTGAAGGGGAGACTGCGACAAAAGAATGAATCTGACACTTGGCAAAAAAGTACTCATGCTGACCTCCCAGCATAGCGCAAATGACGGTCGTGTTTTTCACCTGGAAGCGAAAGCACTGCGCGATGCAGGATATCGTGTTACGCTACTCGCTCCCTTTCACGGCAATGAACCGGAAGATACCTATGGTATTACGATCCGTACCTTTCGGAAACCGGAAAAACGCGGTCTTCAGAGACGATTGTTTACCATGAAGTCCCTGATCAAAATGGGATTGGAAGAGAAGCCGGATATTATCCATGTACTGGAAGTTGACGCTCCACTGCTAGCTGCCGCGTTGATAAAGTCAGTTATGCAAAAGCGGGGCAAAAACACAAAAATCATTTTTGATAGCCATGAAGTATGGGCATACTTTTTCTCGAACAAGATGCCAATCCGGCTGCTGAAACCACTTGTTAGACATCTTGTAATTGGTTGGGAGGATTTTGCGCTCAACAGGTTCATCGATGGAGTCATAACCGCTCATGAAATAGAAGAGAATTATTATCTCTGGCTGAATCCTTATCAGCCCACCAGAAAGATGCTTACAGGAGTCCCACTTGAGGATTGGGGTGACCCCCCGAAACGGACTGGTGAGATCAAAACTATTGGTCACGATGGCTATTTTACCCTTCATCGTGGGATGGATATAATCCTCGGTGCATTTGAAAAACTGGCATCTCAGTTTCCTGAGATAAAATTGCTGGTTGCTGGTGATTTTCAGTTTGATGAGGATCGAAATTATTTCGAAGCGTGGGCAGATCGTACAGGGCTGGATAATCGTGTCGAGTTGTGTGGTTGGGTGAACCGCAGTGAAATTCTAACTTATCTGGATCGCATGGATGTGGGTATTGTTGCGAATAAACCCGATGTGCACAGCGTGCGCTGTTTTCCTGCAAACAAGCTGATGTATTACACTGGGAGAGCACTCCCTGTGGTTTCGACACCTGCACCGCTTTACAAGCGATTTATCAATCGATTTGGTTGTGGGATCAGTATAGCATCGTTTTCATCGAATGCCTTGGCGAAGGCTTTAGCGTATATGATTACCCATCCTGAGGAAACCAGAGTGATGGGCAAAAAAGGCTATGAGATTGCAAAAAGCGAATTTGGTTGGAAGAAGGCAAAAGCGGAGATGTTAGCGTTATACAAAGAAGTTGATACGATCTAAGCAGTTTTTCTAAAACGCGATTTCTAATCGCGTCATTCCAGCGTGCTGTTAGCTGGAATCCAGGAAGATATTGATATTATTAATGTTATAGAATAGAAACATGCGAGATTTTCCAGAAATATCTGAAATTATTCATTCTCGGACAGACTGAAAAGCACGCACTCAACTACCCTCACAAAATAGCGAAGAGAAATGTTTTATACATTAAATATAATATTTACAGCTTCAATAGGGTTACTACTCTACCACCTGTTTCTTTTCCCAGTGGTACTTGTGCTGTGGGCGAAGCTGAAGCCTGCCCCCAAAATCAAAAAAAATTACGACTACAAACCTTCGATCACATTACTTATTTCCGCTCGCAATGAGGCGTCTGGTATCTCTGCGAAGATTGAGAACAGCCTTGGTCTCGACTATCCTCGCGAAAAGTTGAGAATTGTGGTCGTCGCAAATGGTTGCACCGACAACACCGCTGAAATTGCACAGAGTTTTGTCGATCGTGGAGTTCAGGTGCTGGAGTACGGTGCAGTTGGCAAGAGCATCGCTCAGAACCTGGCTGTACCCGAAACTACTGGCGACATTTTGATTTTTTCCGATGCAAATACCTTATATGAACCCCAATCTGTTAATGAAATTGCTGCACTATTTGCGGATAGTAACGTCGGAGCGGTGAGTGGCCATCATGTACATGTTGGCGAGAAAGAAGCGTTGTCACGTGATACTGAAAATGTATATTACGGTATCGCTGAAAAATTCTTAAAAGAATATGAATCACGAATCGGAGGGTTAATTTCGGCAGCAGGTTCTATTTACGCTGTGCGACGTGATTTATATGTTCCGGTTAAAAAGGAGTGTACTTCAGATTTTATTGAACCTTTGCTGATATCAATGAGGGGGTATCGAGTTTCTTTTGCTGACAAAGCACGTTCCCTCGAGGTGATGGAAGCATCTGAAGAGGAGGAGTATAGACGTAAGATTCGGGTTGTACGTCACGGAGTTTCCAGCATCTTACTCTACCCGCAAGTATTGAATTTTTTCAAACATCCAAGGGTGGCATTTCTTGTATTCAGCCATAAGGTATTACGTTGGCTGGTGCCATTCTTTCTCTCGATACTGTTCACCGTTTCTTTTATCCGGTTGATAGCCAAACGTGGAATTCTCATTGATAAACTGATATTTGGTGGAACGACATTGGGTGGATTCGTTGCATTGCTTGGACGTGGTCTTGGAGTAAACCGTAAAGTTCCATTGTTGTCTCAGGCTTATTACGGTTTCTTAATATTAAAATCCATTATGGAAGGTACACTTCAGGCGATCAAAGATGGTGGTGTGATTGAATGGGACCATAAGCGTTGAAATGGATTATTCGACATCGTGCGCCAGTTCTACTGGTTATAGACTACATTTCATTTATGCTGGCGTATCTCCTTGTCCATGAACTCCGTTATTCGTCCGGGCTCTTTGATAATCCCATCGAAGCAAGCATTCAGGATGCCCTGCGGAACGCTGCAGTTACCAGTTTTTACTGGCTGGTGGTTTTTGTGTTCAGAGGGATGTACGCACATAAATTAAGCACCAGTCGATATGAAGCATTTGTAGAGGTTGGCAAAACTACCACCCTGGGAACTGTCATCATCTTCTTCCTACTCCTTTTTCCCTCCCCGATTATCACTTCCGGGAAACTGATCTTACTGAGTTATGGTGGATTGATATTTTTCTTTTCTGCGACCGGACGAATACTTTTCCGTAATGTAATCCGAGCCTGTTTCCATCGCGGTATTGGAAAATATCAGGCTATCATTGTCGGATTTGGGAAGAGAGGGCAGAAACTATATCGTACACTAACTGATGTGCCAGAATTTGGTTACGAAATTGTAGGAATCGTTTGTTCAGAAGAGAACGATAACGTCCCTCGGGGCATTGAAAACGCACCACTACAAGACTTTGAAAAACTGATGAACATTGAGCGAAATGATCCCATAGAAATTGTCTTGATTTCAATGGAGCCTTCCGATAGGGATACAATTCTGAGTGTGATTGACCGTGTATCTCGTTATCCGGTACGTATCATGATCATCCCGGATTTTTACCAGATTCTGGTGGGTCTTGCGAGAAGTCAACAGCTTTATGGGGTGCCATTGATAGAAATGTTCCCCTCACTGATATCGCCAGTTTACAGTGTTTTCAAACGTGTGGTAGATATCGTCATATCCCTGATGGTATTTTTAGTTGGATGGTGGTTCTTTCTGATTGTGGGTATTTTGATACGTCTTGATTCCAAAGGTCCAGCTCTCTATCGTCAAAAACGTGTTGGTTACCGTGGCAAGGAATTTACACTTTACAAATTCCGAACTATGGTACAGGACGCCGAAAAGAAGACAGGTGCAGTTTGGGCGACTGAGAATGATCCACGTATCACACGTCTGGGGAAATTCTTACGTGTATCACGCATCGACGAATTTCCACAATTGTGGAATGTGCTTATTGGCGATATGACTCTGGTCGGACCTCGCCCGGAACGCAAAGTTTTTGTTGACCAATTTGCAAAAACCATCCCATTCTATTCGAGACGGTTAAATGCAAAACCGGGAATTACCGGCTGGGCGCAAATACGACGTGGATATGATACCGATGTTGAGGGAGTACGTGAGAAATTGCAATTTGACTTGTTCTACCTCGAAAATGTATCTCTCAGCCTTGACCTGAAAATCGTTATGAACACTTTTTGGGTGATGTTGA
>JAIOHU010000119.1 GCA_019912845.1 bacterium | reverse complement strand
AAAGGTGACCTGTATCATCATCACGGTATTCCCGGGACTTTCGAGTTCGCATCATTGACCTCCGCAATGAACGAGATGGCGATCCAACTGCGTGACCGTATTGAAACCATCGAGAATCAACGTGCAGATCAGCAGGCGATATTTTCCAGTATGACCGAAGGTGTACTGGCAGTAAATGAAGATGAACGTGTTATCAGTATGAATCGTGCTTTTGCCGAACTGTTCGATATTCAAGAAAAGCATGCACGAGGGCATCGTGTGCAAACTTTATTCCGTCAACCGCAGCTACACAAATTGATTTCGGAGGTTTTTGAGACACACGAAAGGGTAGAAAGAGAAATTATCCTTTACCACGGTAAGGAAAAAATTCTGCAAGTACATGGTGCGCCCTTGCTTGACAGCGAGAATAAACGGCGTGGTGTTGTGATTGTTTTGAGTGATATCACTCGTTTACGTCGCCTGGAAAAATCACGACGGGAATTTGTCGCAAATGTCTCCCATGAGATTAAGACTCCATTAACCTCGATAAAGGGTTATATTGAAACCCTGATCGATGATAATTTTGATGATCTTGAAACCGCAAAGAAATTCCTCAACATTTCCCTGAACCATATAAACAACCTGGATGCGATTATAGATGATCTACTGAATCTCTCAAATCTCGAACGATTGGAAGAGGGTGATAGCCTCCAGGTGGAAGATGTCAGTATTCTTTCCATCTTGAAGGATTCTATAGAACTCCTTCAGCATACCGCTGACAAACATAATGATGAGATCAACCTGGAATGTGATCCCTCACTTTCATTACCAGTAAACCGTAATCTGGTCAGGCAGGCTGTTGTCAATCTGATCGAGAATGCAATTAAATATTCACCGGATGGCACCAAAATCTGGCTTAGTACTAAAGAGACAGTTGCGGATAATCGCGGTGAACGCGAAGAGGTAGTACAAATACTTGTTCGTGATAATGGACCTGGAATCAGCGAAATCCATCAGCCTTATCTGTTTGAGCGTTTTTACCGTGCCGATAAATCACGCAGCCGTAAACTTGGCGGCACTGGACTGGGGCTTGCCATCACCAAGCATATTGTTCAGGCACACAATGGGAAGGTGGCTGTACAATCAGAGAAGGGCAAAGGGGCGACATTTATTCTGCAATTCCCACGCAAAAGACAGAAGAACGAATCCCCAGACGGCTAAAATTCGTATATAACTCTGATCGTCCCGATTCTTTACAGCTCGGCGAAGTTGATTTGCATTTAAACTGAATTTATCTTTCATCAAGTACATTTTCCAGACTAAAGATTGAACTTTAATTCTAGATTCAACCTTTCTATTTCGACCGGAGGAATTAAAAGTGCCGTACCTTCCATGGAAAGATGAGTATAGCGTGGGTGTAGAGAGGTTTGATGATCAACACAGACAAATTTTCGCCTGCATTAATGATCTCGCCGCCGCGATGTCTAAATCGACTGAACATTCAGTTCTTCGTAACATTTTTGGTGAACTGATTGATTATTCACGAGTACATTTCCGAGATGAAGAATTAAATCTTGTGGCATTTGATTACCCCGACTATAAAGCCCATAAATTCGAACATTATAGACTAATAAAGCAGGTTATCGACTATGCCTTGAATTATTGCTCAAATCCAGAGTTAGGTAGTGAAATATTGGAATTTTTAAGGCATTGGATACTTGATCATGTCCTTGAATCAGATATGAAGTACAAGAGCCTGCTTGAGAATCAAGATATCATTGAATGGGACTAAGGGATCGATTCAACTGGAAAGATGAATGACGCTGGATTTATCCAGGGCCTAATATGTCCAATACTAGAGTTACTCTGAAACTTAATAGTTTTAAGATGATACAGTAGTTTCGAGAATCAGTATAGAATTAATAATATTTCACTATTATTCATCATAAAGCTTAAATGATTCATTATTAAACAGACCATCGCTATAGTATAAACCCCTTTCCGCAACATCTTCGGATGTCGCGGAACTTTTGGGGCAGTGTAAGGTTTCAGTCGTCACAGATTGCTGACAGCCTCATCGTTTGATCAGCTCAACATACAGATACCCGCCATATTCCTTCTATTAAGCAGCCAATAAAAGATGTTATCGAAGTAAAACGACCTTCTGCGTTCGTACATCACCCCTAAAATTCACCTCAATGAAATACACCCCACTGACAAGCTCTTCGTTTACCAGTTGAGTATCCAAGATGAATCGATGGAAGCCTGCTTCATATTGTTCATTTGCAGTATGCACTCGTTGACCCAGTAAATTATATATAGCAAATTTCACTTGACCGTTTTCTGACAACGCAAACGGTATGGTCACCGATGGATTAAAGGGGTTCGGGTATCCTTTTGCAACGGTAAATTCTCGAGGTAACTGCACTGATCCCAGAGCGACCGTAGCGTACGCGCCATCGCCAAAAACCGGCAGTGATTCTGCCTGGAGAGGAATTTTATTTCCTGAAGCGTTATATACCACGAGTGTCATCGAATTGCCGGAGGTAAAACCGGGTAGACTTGGTTCTGCCGATCCCTGCCACGCAACAACCGGACAGACATTGTGTTCATTACTAACTAGTGATTTTCCCACCAGCAAATTGCCATCATACAACTCGATAAATGAGGGGTGTTGTGATCGTAATTCCTCGCTAAGATTCACCAGCACAATCCAGGGTAAACCAGTGGGTTTTGGGGCACCTTCTACGGATGGCATCTTTGTAACTTCAGTTGCTGTCCCCTGGTTTAGTAGATTGATATCATCAACGAAGTTAAATATGACATCGTCGTTCAAGAAGACCATATACCCTTCACCGGGACGTAAATTCCCAAGTGTATTGATCTCATCGGGAATCCAGAAATGCCCATCATCGTTGATGATGATAATGATTTCATCGGCGATGGCGGATAGCGCAGTTTCGACTGGAACCTCATGGTCGAACGGGTATCCCATCCACTGCCAGAGACCCGAATTGAAGCTATAATCATCAACATTGCTTTCGATGGGATCCCCTTGGACAAGTACAGCGTTGGCTTGGGTTGAGAAGACTCGATATGCCTGATGGTAATCGATATTGCCAATGGTGTTGATATTCGGCGGGATGAAAACATTGCCATCATTCTGGTAGACAATATTCAAACCCGGAAGGTCCCCGAAAAGGTCAATGGCATTGATATCAAAACGTTCAGGATTCAAGTATGTGGAGATCAACTCAAAATAATTTGGTTGCAGTTCGATAAACTGGTTTTGTGGTGCTCCATTCTCAACTACCAGTGTGATCCACGCTGTTGCCGGATCGAATCCTTCAGGGTATTCAAAGTTAAAGAGTATCAGCGCTTCATACACTCCCGCAGGCAGTGAATCGATGGTTGTATCAATAGTCAGATCAATGTCAACAATGTCATCAACCTCAAGATAACCTGTGCGTGGAGTCATTACTAACCATCCAGAATTGAGACTGGTTGCCCAAAGAAGCGCATTCGCCATAATCGTTGTCCCATCACTGGCAGGATTCCAGAAGCCTTCCCACGCATCACCGGATGGTGGATAAAAACCGAGGTCGACACGTCTTGCACCAGACCGCAGTGTACGAGTAGCAATCAGCGCACGTCCATCTGTCCAGTCCGCAATGCGTTCCGCATCAGGATGTGTTTCCGTGGTAAATTGGTGAAATGACAATTCACCACCTTCAAATTCGTGGACATCTTCCATGATGGGATGCTCGGGCATGAAAACTTCACCCAATGTTTCCTGTGTGCCTTGAATCTGGTCGGATGGTTCGATACACCAGTAATTATTCTCAGCGAATTCTCCGCCCAGAGGTACCGAAGCAATTGTAAACAGTGCGCAGACAACGGGTTTGCCACGATCGAGGTATTCAGCAAGCAGATCACCAGCAGCTTCAGCGTCCGCATAAGTTGGATCACTGAAAGTGAAGATGGCGTCATAGTGTATTACCTCGTTAATCTCTGGTACAATTTGAGCGGCATTCAGAAAAGTTATACTGTTAAACTGGTCTGTACTTTCAAGTTTATTCATAACGTCCGTTACAAACTCATCGGGAGCAGCTGCATACAAGAGGATATCGGGGGGAGTGTCTAGCTCTCCTCTCCCGTCACGTCCATTTCTCTGGTCTGGATATACCGTGCGGGCGATCTGACCAGGTTGAGTTAAGGGAGCAATTTGCACATTTGCTATTTTAGAATGCTGGCTTGGGAGCGTTTGGTTCAATACGCCGCTGCGGCTAATCCATTCATCCACAGTTGACTGAATAAATCGTGCTTTATGATTCCCAGTGGCAGTTGTTAACTCTTCATCTTCAATGTAGATTATTTCTGTATACCAGTCTGCAGGTAAGCCGCCACTGTTTCCAAGTGTCAGGACATCGGTGTCAGTATCACCCCATTCAACCACAAATTCAAAGTTTTCAGGATCAAGAATCAGGAATGGTTCAACCTCTTCCTCCAGCTCGAAATCCAATATGGTTGTTTCGCCAATCGTGACTTCCACCGTTTGAATTCCCGAAGGATAATAACCCTGTGCATTTGCTTCAACATCCCACTGACCAGCACCAAGCGGGTAGATGTAGTACCCATTATCGTCTGTAGTTACAACTACCAGAGGTTCTTCCGCGTCCTGCTCCCAAATCGTTATTTCAGCACCTTGAATGATATTCTGGAATCCGTCCGCAACTTGTCCCTCGAGTGTTCCTGGATCACCGACTTCCATGGTTACCCAGACAGTTGTCGGTGCCAGTGTGTCGGGTTCATGTACATTGAATTCGATCATTGCATCGTACACACCAGGAAGTTCAACTGCGTACGCGTCAACTGCGACTCCAATCTCATCAGCAGTATTGATTTCGAGGGTACCGTAAGTTGGTTGCAGAGATATCCATTGTGATGCCTCAGCGTTCAGAACTGAATAAGCGAGCATGTTGATCAGGATATTGGCGTTCTCCCAACGTGGATTTATCAACCATCCTGCCTCGGAAGCCATTGTGTTTATGATCAGATTGCCAGATCCAACACTGGTTTCAATGAGGATCGGCTGGTTGTTCAAGTTTCTGGCGAGGATGTTGGCATTTTCAGGGACATTCTGCATGAAATCGTGATGATTGGATAACCCTGAAAATTCTTCCGGAATTTCCTCCATGATTGGATGGTTTGGCATGGAGTTTACCCCTACCTCTGCCGGTACAAAGACATTACTGACTCCCCAAAGTTCCCAGTTCCAATTATGAGTGCAACCACCAAAAATTACCCACCCCCCGCCCAGCATATAGAGCTCCAACTGCTCCGCGTTATCCATGACCGTATTGAGAAAATCCTGGCTCTGCACACTGGGAAAAATTACAGTACTATACTCCTCCAGGTCATATCCTTCTAGCTGATCCGCTGTGATCATATCCCAAAGAACATTCATTTCGTCCAGTGTATTTTGAATCGCAGGTGAACCGAAGGGATCAAAATCCTGGACAATCAGGAAAAATGGGTCATCCAATTCACTGAATTTTGTGGAAGTTTCTACAATTGGGAAAGCATGTTCAGAAAGTGTGTTCGGTAAGTGATTGTAAGGACCACCTGCATCCAGATTGCGGTTTTCAAAATACCGAACCACCCCCTCCTGTAGTGTAGTCAATTCTTCTTCAGGATAGACAAACTGAGCGAACCAATCTGCGTCCAAACCACCAATATTGCTCAATGTGAGGGTAGCATTGTCTTCACCCAACCAGCCGACTTCAAAATCAAATGTCTCCGGATCGGCAACGAGTTCAGGTGCATCCTCAGTTTCAAGACCGATATCCAGAGTCGTTATTTCACCATCAGTGATCTCAACGCCCCAGATATCCGAATCATAAAATCCATCAGCAGATGCCATGACATCCCACATCCCTGCACCCAATGGAAGCGAATATGCTCCATTCTCATCGGTCTGAGTCGTTGTGTAGGGTTCCTCATCTTCATCCCAGACAGTGAGAACCGCACCTTCGACAGGGGTATCAGTAGATGCATCAAAAACTATTCCCTCCAAAGAACCTGGGTTCGTAACTGTCATTGTGATTGGGACAGATTCAATAGCAGGCTCTTCACCTCCATTATTGTATATTATATCAATGGTAGCCTGGTAAACACCGGGAGCGTCGATCTCGTTTGCATTCACAAAAACATCGTGAGTTCTGTTTTCACCTGCCGGGATTATGTTGCTGTCCGGCGTAACAGACAGCCAATTTCCGCCAACATCTCCTGTACGGACATAGATCAGTGCATTCCTGAATGCCTGTAATGAAGCATCTGGAGCATCCTCGCCGTATATCAGGAACCCGAGGAATGCAGTGTAGCCATTCCCCAAGGGATCGCCAGTTAACACACGGCTGTGATTACGTCCATTGGAATCTGATCCGCTCGCCAGGCTGGTGAAATTAACATCAGTGACCCACGCCATATATTCATCGGCAAAACCATAATGCCAGTAACCGGGTGTTTGCCAGGTGTCGGGCAGGTCGGTTAAAATGGGATGATTTATCTCAGGGTTTAACTGAATGGGGATATTTGCGCCGTTGAAGAAACCGTGGGTCGCGGTGGGGAACCAGTCGATCCCATCTCCATTCTGTACATAGCCATGCCCTGATTCAATATATTCGGTCAGTTCATCTTGATTCAGGTTGATTCCACCAAACCTGCCGAATATTACATCTGCCTCAGCATCAATCGCTTCCTGCACTGAATTGATGTACATCCAGTCATAACCCCATTCTTCTAGTGTTGCCTCAAGTTGAGGATTCTCTAAATCTTGGACATTTCCACCCTGGGCAAAGTTAATTGCGATCAATCCATCTTCATCCAGCTCGTCATCATCGAGAAAAGTGATTTCGATTTCATATTCAAAATCAGCGGCACAAACACTGGTATTGGTAAGCGATAACTGGTCTTCGCCAGTGCCCTGCCATGCTACCTCAAAGGTCAGTTCTTCAGGTTGTATGGAGAATTCAGGAAAGCCTCGTATACCAAAATCATAGACATTGTCCCCTTCGATAATTTCGATATCCTCATGAAATAATTCGGGGTATTCTTCCGCGACAACTCTGACAGTATACTCATGAGGAACAAGTGCTTCGATAGAATAATACCCGTCCTCCTCAGACAGAACTACTTCATTATCAAACCACACTTGTGCTCCCGCAATCGGATCGCCAGTGCACTCATCGTTAATAAATCCTTCCACTAGCGCATTTTCGGCACCTGTTGTAAACAGGACAGCAAGACCAGCATAGGGAGCAATTGCCTCCTGGCTGTTGTAAACATATTGCAAACCATCTGTGCCATCAGGATTTTCGATTCCAATGGTCGCGGATGGCGCGTCGATGAGACGGTCATTCAGTGTCACCGATTGGTATTGAAGAACGACATCGCCATTTGGGTGCAGGATCGCTTCAAATGTCGCACGTCCCCCTCCCGGTGCAGCGGCATGCCCGAAATCTTCAAACTGGATGACCAGGTTACCGTTGCCATCATCACCGTAGTAGAGTGTGCCACCATTCTCTTCAGGATTAAAATCATCCCAACAGGCAGCGATCATATTGTTAGGGACAGGGTTTGAGGGGATCTGCTGGTTCAGAAAGGCTGCGCCATTGTTGTCATCAAAGGCGATCCAACCATTTGAACAGACCCAGAACTCGGTATGGACTGTCCCGTAAAAACCAAAATCAAACCCTATTTCAAAGGGTCCGAGTGTCTCATCGTTCCCTATTCCACCGATCTCTTCGCCAGTTTCGGAAATATCGATCCAATTGTAAACCGGACCTTCTTCTTCATCATCGTCAAAGAAAAGGTATCCAAAATCATCGGGACCTCCGGAACGGTCCAGTTCGCCATCCAAACGGGGAGATGATTCAGGGGTGTCATAATTAGTATCTTCTGCTTGAAGGTTGGTGGTAACTCGTTGCAATCCAGATCTGGATTCTCGAGCAGCAAGGGGGTTGTTACCGAGAATCAGCAGCAAAGTCATAAGAACAATCAGTTTGGTAGCATTATAAAACTTCATTTTATGATCTCCATATGGTTGCAATGAGGTGGTAAATCGCTCTTCTGGATCAAAGAATTATCAGTTACGATTTTGGGTATAAAAGATTACTGCACCTGCAAATCAATTAAATCGCTATCAGGTTAGGAAATTGCACTTCAAAAGACAACGATAATCGTTGTAAGATTAATTTTTTTGTCGAAAGATCCACTTCATAGGAGTGATGAAAAGTACAAAAATGATAATTCGATATGTTTTTCTGTGCACCCTCCGGTTAGATCAACTCAATTGACCTGATGGAGAATGAATGTTTATACAGCGGCTCGTTGAATAGTGAATAATTTACGAGTTGATGATGAAAAGAAGCAAGTTTTGGGCGTAGAAATTTGATTTTTTAATGACATGCGCTCTGAGTCTCGACTTTGGTCTGTCGTCTCGTGCAGGAAGAAGGATACCCGCTAACCAACTCCCGAACCCCCTTTCTTCATCAAATAAGACTGCTGATTGTGGGGCTACTATCAGCCTTTGAAATCATTGTAGAAGCAGTTCTCGGAGAATCGGGTGCTAGTCGAAGTTGCGAAAACCTCAGATATTTTTACTCCATCGCTTGAGATTTCTAATGGATAGGCGACGATACTGAAAATAATTCCGGTTTATCATTACCCGTTAACAGCTATCATCCTGCACTATTGAGAAGGCAAAATAAGGGGTTAGCTACTATGTTGCCTGGAGTCCTCTCCTGTATAACTTTGGAGCCGAATTCAGATAAATACCCCTTGCGTAACACAGGTAAAGCCTTTATTTTTCAAGCCGCGTGAGGAGAATCAATCTTAACGCTAAAATCACAAAGAAGTAAGTTATTTCCTCGGTAGCTCAATTGGCAGAGCGGGTGACTGTTAATCACTAGGTTCGGGGTTCAAGTCCCTGCCGAGGAGCCAGAACTGGTCACGTTAGAACGTGGCCTTTTTTAGTTAACAGACCCCTGTTTTTACCCTCTTTTTTATCCCCTATAACCTTGTAATTATTAAAGATATGCGATACCAGTTCACCTGCGATTTCCTCTATTTTAGTGATTTTAGCGTTTTTATAAGCGTGTGTCTGGTAAACATGAAGTGACATATAAAACCATCCTCTAAGTCCTCTAAGAAAATCTGGTAATTCCAGTTAACAACCAGAATTGACGTAAGGCCCCCAGAGTTCGTCATATATAACTCCTTCTCCCGTATGTATCTATTACGCCCCCACAGAAACAAATGAATCAAGGAGAAGGAATGAATAAGAAATCAAAGGAACTTCATCGTGATCAGCGATTGCGAGAAATCGGCTATGTCCTCGCTCTTGGTGTGATAAGGATGAAAGAAGCAGAAGAGTTGTTAACCAGCGGGTGGAAAGAGGGAAAAAAGACGTCCCAGAAGCCTTCAAAAGCCTGTTAACTAGTGGGTGGCTGGATAATTGCCATTTACATTCGGTAATTAAACTCACCATAGGTATAACAGAAACAGGAGGTTGACCCAATCAAGCAAGAAACACTTGAAGAATTACAGAGGCTTCATACCATGACTATTGGGGAATTAAAGAGTCGTTATGCAGAGGTATTCGGTGAAGAATCACGTTCCAATAATAAACCGTATCTGCTGAAAAAGATTGCCTGGCGACTACAGTCCCTTGACGAAGGTGGTTTGAGTGAACGGGCAAAAAGACGTGCTGAGGAATTAGCGAATGATGCTGATATCCGGTTGCGACCACCAAAATCAACAACAGTGAAAACGGATTCAGCGGTTATAGAACCCGTTAGCTTTAAGACCAAAACCCGTAAGGATGGGCTTCATCCCGGTATGATCCTAAAACGTGTATACAAAAACCAGTCGCTGCTGGTGACAGTAGCAGAAGAAGGATTTCTATTCAATGGAACGATCTACAGATCGCTTTCAGCCATTGCAAAAGAAGTAACAGGCTCCATATGGAATGGAAAACTATTCTTCTGACTAACCAAACATTCACGGGAGAAAAAGCATGACAAACAAGAAAGCTGATAATAAACCAGTTGTACGGTGTGCGATCTATTCCAGAAAGTCGACCGATGAAGGATTAGACAAAGAATTCAACACCCTGGACGCACAACGTGAAGCTGGTGAAGCTTATATCAAAAGCCAGAAGAATGAAGGCTGGATATGTCTTCCGGATCGGTATGATGATGGTGGATTTACCGGTGGCAATCTTGAACGACCGGCATTGCAAAGATTGTTAGAAGATGTTAAATGGGGCAAGGTTGACTGTGTCGTCTGCTACAAAATAGATCGTCTAAGTCGATCCTTAATGGATTTTGCGAAGATCGTTGAAACGCTTGAAGAGCACAACGCAACTTTCGTTTCTGTGACACAACGATTTTCTACCAGCGATTCCATGGGCAGGTTAACATTAAGAGCCTATCTCTAAATTATTTTTCGCCAGCATATGAGTGCGAATGCGAAGTGCAGCAGTCCCAAATGTGAATCGAGTGTTTTTTCAAATCGTGTCAGTATCTTGCGAAAGCGGTTTATCCAGGAATGGCATGCTTCC
>JAIOHU010000118.1 GCA_019912845.1 bacterium | reverse complement strand
GTTGAAGGGATTTGGATATATTTCTCCAACGGTAAATACTTCTGGTAAGCTCTTTGGAATCGATTTCAAAGAAATGATCTCATAAGGCTTGTTGAATGAAATAGAGAATTCAGTTTCATGGAGTTCCAATGATGAGCCGAGTTCGTCGGAGAGTCTGAAATTTATCCTTTGATTTTCCAGTGATTCAGTTCCTGCCAATTGTTTCCAAATTACCATTGCTTGAGTTTTGCCAGGATTTTCAATTTCGATTGTTCCATTCAATTCATTATCAGAATAGGTCTCCACTTTTACGTAATTTTGCTGAGAAATGGTGTCGTCAAATTCGAGCATGAGCGGATAGGGAATGCCAGTTTGCCAGGGAGCACTTTGATTGGAAGTTGCAATTTCACGCGTAGGTTGATATCCCAGACCTTCTTCTATTATTGGGAACTGAAAAACGGTATCAGCGTCCGCATAGACATAAAGCCCAACACCTGGCTCCAATATTTCTAATGAGTTCCATCTGTCACGGACATACATCTCACCATCAACATTCATGGCAACAACAATCGTGCTGATAATCCCTTCAGTGGCAGCCTCAAATGGAACTGAAGCCACATAACGGTGGCTCAGCCAATTCCATGAATCTCCTGCGATGGAAAAGTCAGTGGTCGGGCTGATTCCGCTACCCTCAATAGTCAGGGTTTCGGGATTTTCGCAGTAAATTCGATAAGCCTGTGTGGCATCCATCTCGCCAATGGTGTTGATGTTCGGCGGAACATAGAGGGAGCCATCACTCGCCTGAACCAGGATCAATGACTGAATGTCTGCGAAAACATCTTCGACGGCTGGTTGCATTGGTACAATACTCAAAGAGAGCATCTCGAAATAGGATCCACGCATAGGTATATCAATCCGAGGACTGCGAATAACGTGATTGGATGAATCGGATTGCCCACCCCGATAAACCGCTGTCATCCAAAATTGTGTCGAATCCTCTTCAGGAAGCCCGGTAAATAGCGGAGGAGGGTCTGTGGTTTCAATGAAAATATCTCCATCTCGATAGAGTCGCCAACTTTGTACAGCATTCAGGCTGTCTGCATATGGGGATTCCCAATTGAATTCCAACTGACCATCAACAAATTGAGCATCGAGATTTGCTGGGGGTAGAAGCTGGAATAACGTATAATTATGGTTGATCTGATTCTCAATATCTGTAAGATGGATCGGAACTGTGCGGTTCTCATATCCAGGCGCTGTGAATGAGAGTTCATACGCTCCTGGCATGGAAATCTCGGAAAGAAAATTTCCGTTCTCATCCAATGGGTATTCAACCTGACTGATGGAGAGCTGCACATCTTCAGGGAGTCCCTCTGGTTGAAGAGAAATGTTGCCTGAGATGAACGCACCCGGTTTTAAAAAGAGGAGAGCAGTTCCGTCGTCTATGGGATTAACTGTAGCATCAAACTCACCGATGCCGTCAAAATCAAAAAAAGCTAATTGAATTCCGTCGGTTTCATCCTCGTTCTCAATGCCGAATGTGGCATTTCCAATATCGTTCACATCGAAGTATTGGTATGTCAGCATACTCTCGCCACTGGGTGTGGGAAAGGATTCTGGATTGTAAAGGGTGATCTGAAAGGTTTCTCTTGTTCCAATATCTGGATATTGACGGCTGTTGAACCATTCAACAATAAAAATATTCAGCTCTTCGTCATAAAAGTAGGAGAGATTTGTCTCTGCAGCGCGAAAATCCTCCCAGAAAATTGCGAGCATGTTCGGGGGACCATCTGTTCCGGGAATCGGACCATTTCCAAAATGAGCAGGTTCAGCATCATTTGTGACGTCGCCAAGTGACATGAATCCATTCTCATTCATAGTAACCTGTGTGAAAACCTGTCCGTAGTATGTAAATTCAAAAGGTATATCGATTACATTCGGGTCTTCTTCGGTTTCTAATACCACACGTGTACCAGGACCTCCCTGATCAGGATCAATCTCAAACCATTCATAGGCAGGGTGTAAGTGATGCAGGTCAGAATCTTCGAGGCATAAATGTCCGTAGGTATCGGGACCCGTCGGATGCCAGAGTGAATCAGCAAGAGTTAGTTCAACTTCCAGTTCTTCCTGATCTTCCAAAACCAGAACTGCTGAACCGTAACGTTCTCCTTCAAGTAGACTCAACGTGTACGCATGCTGTGATGGAAGTCCAACCAGGAAGCTACCATTTGCATCAGTGGTAAATTCCTGACCATTTTCCACTATGGTCACAGTTGCATTTTCAACCTCATTGCCCCCTTCATCAACGACTGTCCCCATGACAGAAACAGTATGAATCGGGATCAAGTTGAATTCGACAAATGGACTATCAATTTCTGCTTGAATCGCCCACGCGAACATCTGTTGATATTGAGGATGAATGCAAGAAAGTAAAACATCCCCATTTGCAAGATCGATTTCTAATTCGTAAAACCCATCTTCTGCGCTTTCAACCGATTCGTCCGCACGAATATCCAGGATAGTAGCTCCTTCCAGCGGATTCCCCGTATCATCGTAAACGAAGCCGGTCAATAACTGGGAGTGAGTTGTAATTGGTGCCAATAACAGGATGCAAAATAAGATATAGCAGGCATTCTTCATGATCTCCTCCACGCACAATCACAGGCTTCAAAAATTTGATAAACGGGGATCGTAAAATCCGTATTTAAGAAAATGGCTTTATTACTGATAAAATGCAATGTATTTCACAGCATGATCAGATACAAATCGTGCTCTCGGAGAATTGATTCCATACTTCTCGATCAACTCGTCTGTTTAGACTGTTGGCTTTGGACTTGTCCAATGTCTAATAACTCTAAGGTGTACTGAGTATTTTCGGGATAAATGCCAAGCGAATCTGTCCTTTCAGGTTGAATCTCGCAGGATTAGCAGGAGACAGCGAAAGCGCGATCATGAAGCAAATGTTATCACGAGCTATCTTATTCGTAAAATAATGGTAGTTCAGGTAGAAAACAGGACGAATATATCCTACCTTTATTGACCTCAATAAATGAGTATAAGCCAGGAATCTAGATGCTAACATCGGAGTCAAGAATCAAGGTATTAAAGGGGTTCAGTAGTGCGGAAAAACCAGCAACTGCAGTTTCTGAGTTTGTCGAGTCTGTATCGCAGGAGAAAATGAAAATTGTCGTATTTTTTGCTTCCGCGAGCTATGATCTTAACGAGCTCGAAATTGCCTTAACAAATTCACTTGCTTGCGAGGTGATTGGATGTACTACTGCAGGTGAGATTGGCCCTGAGGGTTACAGCAATAAGAGTATTACAGGTTTCAGTATAGCGAGTGAACAAATCGAATTTTACCCTTTGTTTATTGAATCGCTCAAAAATTACGATGCAAAACAGATTGAACTGCTTACTGTAGCAGTACAGCGAATTCTGAAAAGGGCAAGACGAGAGCAAGCTAACCTCGATTATTTTGGTCTTTTGATGATTGATGGTTTAGCTGTTATGGAAGAACAAATCATCGCTCTTCTCTACAATGCACTTAATGGAGCCCCGATCGCTGGAGGTTCAGCGGGGGATGAGCTCAGGTTCAAGAATACCTATGTCTATCATAGAGGGAAATTTCACACCGATGCAGCGGTTCTTACTCTCTGCCTCACGACACTTCCATTTACAATTGTCAAAACGCAGCATTTTATTCCAACCGAAGAGCGACTTGTTATCACCAAAGCTGATACTGCTAAAAGAATTGTCTATGAAATAAATGGTAGAAATGCGGTTCATGAATATTCCAGAATTACTGGCATAGATGTGACCAATCTGAATCCCATGATTTTCTCCCGCAACCCACTGATGTTGAAACTTGGTGGTGAATTTTTTGTCCGCTCTATCCAGAGAGTGAACTCAGACCTAAGCCTCAGCTTTTTCTGCGCGATCGATGAGGGTCTGGTGCTGCGAGTTGCGAGGGGTAAAGATATTGTTGAAAACTTGAAAGAGTGTTTGATTCAAGTTAAATCTGAAATTCCGACACTTAAGCTGGTCATTGGTTTTGACTGTATCCTACGCAAATTGGAAGTCGAGGGAAGCAACTTAACGCCGAAATTGAACAAAGTCCTTACTGCGTTTGATGTGATTGGTTTTCATACTTATGGGGAGCAGTACAATTCCGTCCATGTAAACCAGACCTTTACCGGAATTGCAATTGGAGAATAATATGTCGTCCGAAAAGGTAAACAAAGCAGAGGTTGAACGATTGCAAGCTGAAGTTGAACGATTGCAAAAGATCAACGATGCATTGATGAAACGGGTTGAGCAGAGCACCGACGCCGCTGGTTCATCCTACTCACTGTTCGAGTCAAATCTTCTCCTACAGAATAAGGTACGTGAGCATGTCAATGAATTGATGAAAATAAATAACACCCTTAAAGCGGAAGTATCTGAACGGAGTCGAACAGAAAGTGAACTTCGCTGGGAACGTAATTTTGTGAATGCTGTGTTGGATGTCGCAGGTGCGCTTATTGTCGTTCTTAATAAGAAAGGGAATATTGTCAGGTTCAATCGTTCCTGTGAATCAGTTAGTGGTTACTCATTCAAGGAGCTCAAAAATAAACCATTCTGGAAGTTAATTCCACAAGATGAAGCAGCTCGAGTAAAGACTTACTTTGAACGTCTGATGGGGGATGGCGATTCAAATGTGCGTGGTGAAAACCACTGGATAGCGAAGGATGGGAGCAAGCGGTTGATTTCGTGGTCCAATACGACATTACTGGACGAAAAGGGAAAAATTGAATTTATCGTGAGTGTGGGAATTGATATCACTGATAAGCACGAAACGGAAGAAAAATTGAAACTATATCACAAAGTTTTTATGTCAACGAGTGATGGTATAGCCATATTTGATGCGGATAGCAATTTAATAGACTGGAATCCTGCAATTATATCTTATAATCGAATTTATAGGGATAAAGATGGCAAGTATATGATGGATATGCCATGGAATGAAAATGAAAACAAGCATCTGCTAAATGAGGTAAGGGAAAAGGGGAGCTATCGCACCGAAGTTACAAACAATATGCCAGATGGAAGTAAAAAATATGGGGATATACATATTTATCCTATTACAAATGAATCAGGTGAAATTCAGTACATTGTAGGTACGGGAAGAGATGTTACTGAAAGCAGGAAATACCAGAAAGCACTCTTCACACGTTTGAAACATGAAGAGGGTCTTGCAACCTGTGTGCAAATTTTAATGAAATCTGGTGGTTCTATTCAAATAATAAGTTCAGCGCTTACTGAACTGCTAAATGCAACTGATACTGATCGAGCCTACATTTTTGAAAATACCACAACTCCTGACAGAGGCAAAGTAGCTCACTTGAAATATGAAGTTTGTGCGCCTGGTATCGAAGCTCTTAGCTCAATTGGAAAACTTACAAAACTGGAGTATGACCGAATTTCTCAAGAATGGGGGATGGCTATACATGAAGACCATCCTTACGGCGGCCCGACTCATACACTCCATCCTGTACCTCGAAAAATGCTTGAATCCATTGGTATAAAAGCTATCCTGGTTCTCCCGATCTGGGTGAATGGCGAATGGTTCGGTTTTATAGGGTTTGACAATGTAGAAGAAGAAAGAAGTTGGGGAGAGGAGGAAATCAGGCTGTTACGAACCTCCGCAGATATGTTCGGTAATTATTTCGCCAGGCAGGAGGTACTCGATGCCCTGAGCACTAGTGAACTCCGCTTCAGAACATTGGTTGAAAACTCTAATAATATTATCTATTCCCTGAACCCATCAGGGGAGATTAACTATATATCACCAAAAGTTAGTCAGTTTACCGAGTACACTTCTGACGACTTCATTGGTCAACATGTTTCAATTCTTGTTGATGAAGGTGATAAGGAAGCCTTTCATGAGTGGTACAATGAGTATGTTCTGACAGACACATTTTATTCTCAGGGTTTTACAAGTGCCTACCAGAATAGTACTGGTGAGAAACGTTGGTTTGTTACAAATGCATCGGTAATACGAAATTCAGTTGGCGAGGTCACCGAAATAATTGGTGTTGCGCATGATGTTACCGAACTGAAAACTGTACTCGATGATTTGGAAAAGACGAATCAAAACCTGCTTGATATGCAGGTTCAACTTGTTCAGTCGGAAAAAATGGCTTCATTGGGTATGCTGGTTGCTGGAATTGCCCATGAGATCAACACTCCTATTGGAGCTGTCAGCAGTATGCACAATACTCTGGTTCGGGCGTACGAGAAATTAGATAAGCTGTTAAAACAAGCCATTCCAGAGGATACGAATCTAGCTTCTAATGTTGAAAAGCTAATGATTGTGATTAACGATGCAAATCGTGTAATCAATGAGGGAAGCAACCGTGTCACCACTATTGTCCGACGACTACGTTCCTTCGCGCGACTGGACGAATCTGAATTAAAAGAATCCGATATTCAAGAGGGTCTCGAAGACACTTTAACACTGATCCATCATGAGATTAAACACAATATTGAAGTAATTCGTGACTTTGGAGATATACAGCCATTTCATTGTTATATGGGCAGGCTCAATCAGGTATTCCTCAATATCCTGATCAATGCCAAGCATGCCATAAAAGAAAAAGGGATCATCAAAATTCGGACATGGCAAGAGAAGGAACGAGCATTTATTGAGATATCAGACAATGGAAGTGGTATACCGAAAGAAAACCTGAAAAAGATATTTGATCCTGGTTATACCACCAAAGGAGTGGGTGTGGGTGCTGGTCTCGGTCTTTCTATCTGCTATCAGATCATGCAGGATCATCGTGGAGAAATAAAGGTATCCAGTGAGCTGAACAAGGGAACGACTTTCACGATCATTTTACCAACAAACCTCGAAAAACTATTAACCAGCGAAGCACGGCAAGGATAATAGTGCGAGTAATTCAACAATCACTTCTGGCTTGGTATGATACCAATTCGCGCGATCTCCCCTGGCGTATTACAAGCGATCCGTATAAAATCCTAGTATCAGAAATCATGTTGCAGCAGACCCGTGTGGAAACAGTCATACCTTACTACCATCGATTTTTGGAATCCCTCCCGAATATTAAGTCTCTGGCAAATATCGATGATCAGACCTTGCTAAAACTCTGGGAAGGCTTAGGGTATTATAGACGGGCACTAAACCTGAAACGAACCGCACAACAGATCGTCAATCAATTGAACTGTTCCTTTCCCAGCTCTGCTGAGGAGTGGGAAAAATTGCCAGGAATTGGAAGATACACTGCTGGTGCTCTGGGCAGTATTGTAAATGGTGAGCAGACTGCACTTGTGGATGGGAATGTAAAACGTGTGTATGCCCGAATGTTCAATATCGAGCTACCAGTGAACGAGAAAAATGGGGAGGATGCTGTCTGGGATATCGCAAACAATCTTGTTCCTGCTGGCCGACCAGGTGATTATAATCAAGCATTGATGGAACTGGGAGCAACTGTTTGTTTATCTAGAAATCCAAGCTGTTCGATTTGTCCGGTTATCAGCCACTGCAAAGCCTTCAAGCTCGGAATACAGGACAAACTACCAGCTCGCAAAAAGAAAAAATCTGTTCCGCAAAGAACTGCTGCTTCAGCAATAATCCAGAGAGAGGAAAAATTCCTTTTACTGCAACGACCAACCAATGGCATGCTCGGGGGCTTATGGGAATTGCCGACTGTTATTATTCCTCACTTGGATCTCAAGTATCAGGAGATTGAAGCAATATTTGATTCACAGTTGAATTTGAAAATTAAGATAATAAAGTTGGAAGCCAGTGCTCGCCACGCATACACACATTTTAAAATACATAATCTTGCTTTTTCCAGCCAATTGATAGCACAGGATTCACGAGAGCGACTCCGACATCCATACAAGTGGATTGACAAAGATCAAATATCGGGTTTTCCTGTTCACGTAGTCCAACAGAAGCTGTTTGCGCAACTTTTCGACTCACAACAAAAGCTCAGTTTGCAGTAAGCTCCTCGAATATTCAGTAATTCTTGTAACCAATCTTTTCAAAAAGTGTCTTATCCAAAACCTGATGAAGTGGATAACAAAATCTCCTTAATAGTTTTGAAAGGAATTCCCATGAAAAAATTTCATACAATGTTGTTGCCAGTGCTCTTGCTTTGTCTGAGTCTGGGAGTACCAAACATCGCCAGTGCTGGTGAAGAATCACGTTCGGACGAAGGTTTCATCGGTATTTACGCTGAGGAAATGACGGATGTCATGTATGAAGCGCTCGATTTGGAAGAGAGCGGTTTGATGATTAATGATGTCGTCAAAGATGCACCAGCGGAAAAAGCTGGACTGGCTGCTGGTGATGTTTTATTGAAAATTGATGGCAAACGAATGCTTTCGTTGAAAAGACTTTTCCGAGTTGTACGTTCTCACAAACCGGGCGAGAAGGTCGAAGTGGAATATCTTCACAAAGGAAAGGTCAAAAAAGTAAAAGTCGAACTTGCTGAGAACAAACAGAAGACCGAGCACATAATCGAAGCACCAAACATTGAATGGCACTCCGATAAAAAGTTTGTCGAATTCAAACCTAAAGTGTGGCTGGGAGTTATGGTAGATAATCTCTCCGAACAACTCAGTGGTTATTTCGGCACCGAACATGGTGTGCTGGTAACTGAAGTTATTGATAACGCTCCGGCGATGAAAGCAGGGATAATGGCTGGTGATGTGATTGTGAAGGTCAAAGGTGAAGAGATCGAAGAGACCAGTGATATCCATGATGCACTCAAAAAGAGTAGTGCCGGTGATAAGGTCGAAGTGGAAGTAATCCGTGAGAAAAAGGCTAGGAAATTGGAAGTTGAACTCTCTGATTCACCGCAAAAGAATAAAATGCATTGGCATGATGATTCTTTGCTCGAGTTGGAAATGGATCACTTCGGCGATATGGGGGAGGATGCTCATCGAATCTTTGTAAAAACCATGGAGCATTTACCTGAAAATCTGCATTTTGAATCTGATTTGCTAAAGAAAGAGATGAAAGACCTACGCATAGAGTTCAAAGAACTAAGCGAACGAGTTGATAAATTAGCAGAATAGTGTTAACTAGCTCGGAAATCAGGCCGTGGAAAGCGATTCTGGCTTTTCGCGGCTTTTTGTGTTTTCTTTTTCGTCTCCTCCAATGGGATAACAATCTCGAACATCGTTCCGCCCTCATGCTTGAATTGCAAGGCACCATCGAGTTGATCGACAAACATGTTCACAAGTTTTAGTCCCAATGTCTGAGCGTTGTTTAAGTCAATGTCAGCAGGTAAGCCGGGACCATTGTCCGCAATTGTGATCTTAACATTCTTACGGTTCAGACGTAAGAATGAGATTTTCAGATAACCATCTTTTGTACCTGCGAAAGCGTGACGAAGCGAGTTTGAGACAAGTTCATTAACCAGCAGAGAACATGGAATGGCTGTCCCAATCGGAAGATAGATTGGATCAAAATCCATTTCGAGACGGATTGATTCCGGGTCGATATGGTGTGCGTAGAGTAATGCGAATACTAGTGAATTCAGGTAATCACTGTAGTTAATTTTCGATAAATCGTCCATCTGGTAGAGCTTCTCGTGTACTAGCGCAATTGTGCGAATTCGATTACGGCTTTCAAGCAATACCTTCGCCGCCTCTTTATCTGTCACAGCATAACTCTGAATATCCAGCAGGCTGGAGATTACCTGGAAATTATTTTTTACGCGATGGTGAATTTCACGCAGAAGAACCTCTTTTTCCTCGAGAGATTCTCTGATTTGTGTTTCAGCATTATGACGATCTGTTAAATCTCTGGAAATCGCGAGTATGCTGTCAATATTGCCAGTTCGCGAGTATTCTGGCACATAGCGTGTCTCAAAGTAGAAAAGCCCGACAGGAGTGGGTAGATCAAATTCGATGATGTGGTTTTTTGCTGTGTTGAAAGTAAGTTCCATGTTATCACGAAACAGCGCACAAAGATGATCAGGTATGTATAAATCCTCATTCTTCTTCCCGATAATCTCTTCGTGAGGTATCCCGAGATAATTTTCTATGATTGGATTTACATAGATGTATTCGAAATCCCGGTTGTATCGTGCGATAATATCGGGTGCATTTTCTGCAAGTGCTCTAAACTCCTCTTCTCGAGTGTGAAGCAATTCATCTGCGAATTTCCTGTTGGATACATCTCGCAGGATTACAGATACACCACCGGTCAAAGGATAAACTCTACCTGACATCCAGGAGTGTTTTTCTTCGACATACTCTTCAAAGGTTTCGACCACCTTCTCAGATAATACACGTTCAAAAATTGGATCCAACACATATTTCAAAGAATTTGGGAAGTGATTCCAGAATTCTTCTCCAATCAATTGCATACCTTTGACTCCGAAGTCCGAGTTCGCCTGGCTGTTCGTATAACTGAATCGGAGATCTTTGTCCAAGGTAAAGAAACAATCGTTTATACTTTCCAATACATCCTGGATTTTCTGCTGTGATCTTGAAATCTCCTCTTCGGCAAATTTCCTGTCTGTGATGTCTTCCACTGTTCCCTCGTAGTAGAGTGTTTTGCCGTCATCGTCAGTTACTTTCCTTGCGCTTTCGCGTACATAAATACGTTTTCCGTCCAAACGAACCCAGAAATTTTCATATCCCCTGACCACTCCATCTCGTTCAATTATCTCCTTAAATTGTTCGCGAGAGTAGCCCGATTCAAATCCCTCAGAATCCAGGTTTCTTGCTGTAAGTTCCTCTATTGATTCAAACCCCAGCATATCCAGAACAGCTTTATTCACAAATAAAATTTTCCCGTCCGGATGAGTACGGTAAAATCCAATTGTGGATTTCTCGAAAATGGTTCGAAGTTGTGCTTCACTGTGTTTTAATGCATCCTCCATGATTTTACGGTCTGTGACATCCATAATAAACGCTTGTACCGCTGGACGGTTATTATGGAAAAACTTGCCGCCAGTAATTTCAAGCCACCGTAACTCTCCAGAGGCATGGAATATTCTGATATCCATCATGGCGCGATACACTTCGCCTTCGATAATTTTCAGATATTCATTTCTGATTTGAAGTAAATCATCCTGATGAATAATTTCTTTAACATCTTTTTCCGAAAATGTTGTAAGTTTTTCAAGAGGATAGCCGGTTATATCTTCCAACGCTTTATTGGCGTAGATAACTTTATAATCTTGCGATATAAGCACACCCTGCAATGAATTCTCAATC
>JAIOHU010000117.1 GCA_019912845.1 bacterium | reverse complement strand
GGCTACGCATAAGACTTTAGAACCTTTCACAATCAACCCGTTCTCCCTGGCTTCTGTCAGGGCAATTGGAATCGATGCTGCGGAAGTGTTCCCATATTCATGAATATTAACGTAAACTTTATCTTTGTCAAGTTTCAAACGTTTTGATATGGCATCTATAATCCTGATATTCGCCTGATGTGGGACCAGGAGGTCAATATCGCCAGGGGTAAGATTTGCGAGTTCGAGTGCTTTTAGTGAAGCTTCTCCCATCGCCCTCACCGCATGTTTGAATACCTCGTTCCCCTTCATCTGCAGTGTAAATTTCTCTTTTGGAATATCGCGATCTTTTGCAGGAAATAGCGAGCCACCCCCTTCACAATAAAGAAGATGCATAAGGTTTCCATCGGATCCTGTATGCGTTGAGAGAATGCCTGGTTCATCTTCGGCTTGTCCGACTACTGCCGCGCCAGCTCCATCACCAAAGAGGATGCAGGTACTACGGTCAGTATAATCAGTCATACTGCTCATAATCTCAACACCGATTACCAGAACATACTTACCCTGTCCGGTGCTGATGTACATATCGGCAAGTTGTAATCCGAAAATAAAACCACTACAGGCAGCACTGATATCGTAGGCAGCAGCATTGACCGCTCCGATATTAGCTTGAACCAACGATGCCGTGGAGGGAAATTTCATATCCCCCGTCACAGTCCCAAGGATAATTTTATCAATTTCCTTCGGATCGATGTTCGCCTCTTCAATTGCTTGAAGAGCAGCTATGGTCGCAAGCTCTGAAGCACCAACACCAGTCTCGACGACGTGTCGTCGTTTTATTCCAGTACGAGTTGTTATCCACTCGTCAGTGGTATCAACCATTTTTTCAAAATCCGCATTTGACAGTATGCGGTCAGGTACACCCTTACCCATGCCCATTATACGGGTGCGGATACTTCCGTTATTCGATATCTTCACTACTATCACCACGACTAAAAGGATTGGATAACCATAGTGCGCGTCGAACTTTGAAAACGACATCACGCAACACTGTGGTCATATTTTGTTTCACCATCTCATGTGCCCAAAGAACAGCACGACTAACTGCAGCCGCCTTACTGCGTCCATGACCAATTACAACCGGACGTTCTACTCCCAACAAGGTCGCACCACCCCACTTGCCGTAATCGAGATGCTTCATTGAATCACGTAGATTTGTAAGAACAGAGGGATCATTGACACGTTCCATCACTAAAGCGGGAATACTTTCTGTAAATTTCAACAGAATATTTCCCACAAATCCACTTGTAACGATGACATCCACTTTGTTATTGAATAAATCACCGCCCTCGATATTGCCTATAAAGTTTAAAGGGGAGCGTACCAGCAGTTTATAGACATCACGTACCAGTTCATCGCCCTTGTGCGCTTCAATACCAATATTCAGCAAGCCAACTTTCGGGTTGGCAACATTGTAGACAGTCTCAACAAAAGCAGAGCCCATCGCAGCAAACTGTACGAGATGATTTGGCTTTGGGTCTGAAGTCGCGCCAGCATCAAGCATGAATCCCATGCCATTTGACCGTGGCAGAGGAACCCCTAGTGCAGGCTTGCTGATCCAGCGAGTTCGTCCCAGAAATGCACGACTGCCACCGACTATGGCACCAGTATTGCCCATACTCACAAACGCGGAAACCACACCAGCGGCAAGGTCCTGAAGTGCCATTACAATGGAGCTTTTTTGCTTTAATTCCAAAGCTTCCCGAGGACGATCATCCATTGTGATGATATCCGGAGCATGAACGATGTTAAGATTAGGGTTTTTATACCCAAGCTCATCAAGTCTTGCCCGTAGTTGACCTTCATGACCATACAGCACAACCTTAAAGGATTCTTCAGAGCGTTGAACCTCTTCAAGGGAGTTGAGAACTCCATCGATGACAACCTGATGCCCAGGTTCCTCCCCGGAGGCATCAACCGCGATTTTCATCTGTCGAAGTCCTCAAATAAAATCATTTATTCTTTTCCCGGTGCGACTTGACGGTCTTTATAATATCCACATTCAGGACAAACATGATGGGGACGATGCATCGCTCCGCAGTTGCTGCATTCTACAATGGACGTCGGTTTTAATGCATGATGAGATCGTCTTTTATCACGACGTGCTGCACTGGTTCGTTTTTTCGGTACCGCCACAGTATCACCTTTTCTTTATGATCTAAACAAAAATGCCCCGCCTGAAATAGCGGGTGTAACTTAGCAAGATACTAAGAATTAAATATAGCTCAAAGTAAAAAACAGGCAAAGTTGAGAATTTCAGCAATATCAATAGAAGTTTACTGCCTTAACCATCAATTCGTTCACAACCACATTCGCCTTCGTTCAGGTCTGCCCCACATCTGTAACACAAACCTTTGCACTCATCCTTGCAGAGTATCTGGATTGGCAAATCGAGTAAAATTTCCTCCGCGATGTTCCGTGCAATACTGAATTCATTTGCGTGCTGACTAATGAACATCAATCCTTCCGCCTCACGTTCATCCTGATCTTGCGCTTCTCTGCGCAGAACGTGCAAATGCAGTTCGACATCAAAATCTCTCTTGAAATCTATAGCACAACGATCGCAAATGTATTCTCCAACAGTGTGAATATCTGCGTTTATCGAAATCATGTGCTCATCAAATATCAACTCACCCTCGAGAGAAATGGGAGACTTGAAATATTCTACATCCAAGCCTACTTCCTCAGGGGTTAGAGATTCAGATAGAGGGTTTTGACCCTCTTTCAGAGCCGGTATACGGATATTCATAGTGGGGGCAAGATAAAAGAGACCATTGGTCTTTTCAAGTATCACCAATTCACGATTCTCTCAGCAATATAAATCGTTCATTCAGTTATTTTTTATCACTCTATGTCCGAAACTGCTGTCTAGTTCAGGCAGAGAGAGCAGAATGAACTGGAACAAATCAACTGAGATTTGATTATATTGCATGTTTGGGAAAATGAACCGGCAGGAATCAATGACACTTTATATTTCGTGTTTCTCGAAAGTTTTGTTCGGTTACATCATTCTCGCAAAGCAAGCTGTCCGAAAATGCGACTTTTATCTGTGTCATTCCAGCGCGGTTTTAGCTGGAATCCAGAAGGGTATTCTTACTATCGCGTCATTCCAGTGCGGTTTTAGCTGGAATCCAGAAGGGTATTCTTACTATCGCGTCATTCCAGCGTGGTTTTAGCTGGAATCCAGAAAGGAATTAATTCTATCGCGTCATTCCAGCGCGGTTTTAGCTGGTATCCAGAAAGGAATTAGTACTATCGCGTCATTCCAGCGCGGTTTTAGCTGGAATCCAGAAAGGAGCTAATACTGATAATGTTAGAATACGTAAATTCTATCTCGTGGAGCCATATATCATAAATCAATTCGATGCAAATTCTCTAGCGTAAAAACTCACAATTTCAGGAAAAAAATAGCATGAAAAAATGGGAAGGTATCTATACCGCATTGGTCACACCGTTCAAAACCAATGGTGAACTTGATAAAGAGGGTTTGGCAACTCTGGTCAAACGTCAACTGGACGCTGGCATTCATGGTCTGGTGCCCTGTGGGACCACTGGTGAGTCACCTGCTCTGAGTGAAGAAGAGTGGAAAGCTGTGGTTGGAACCACAATTGAGGTTTCTAATGGCAAGGCGTTCGTTATCGCTGGAACCGGCACAAATAACACTCATAAGAGCGTCGAAAACACAAAAATTGCCAAAACCTTAGGTGCCGATGGCGCATTAGTAATCAGCCCCTATTATAACAAACCAACTCCAGATGGATTGATGCGGCATTATCAGACAGTGGCGGAAGTCGGATTGCCGATTATGGTGTATAATGTACCCAGCCGTACCGGTTTAAACATGATTCCTTCAACCATAAAAATGCTTCTAAATATCCCCGAGATTCAGGCGGTGAAAGAGGCTTCCGGCAATCTTGCCCAGGCGTGGGAGGTTGCCAATATCTGCCGAACTCGTGCTGCGGTATTTTCTGGTGAAGATGGATTAAATCTTCCGATATGGGAAAATGGTGGGGATGGTTCAGTTAGTGTTCTGTCAAATGTCATACCTGAAAAGCTTGTCGCACAGTGGGATAAATATAAGAATAGCAACCGTGATGGCGCATTCGCCGATCACCTCTCCTTTGCAAAATTGAGCAGTGTACTTTTCATTGAAAGTAGTCCAGGACCGGTAAAGTATGTCATGCAAAGGCTCGGACTACCTGTTGGGGAGGTCAGAACCCCGTTGGCACCAGTTCGGTTAAATTCAGCAAAAGCTTTAGATGATGTACTTCATGAAATGAGTATGATATGATACGAGTCTGTCTGTTTGGTGCCGGTGGCAGGATGGGGCGTGCTGTACTCGAGGCACTTGCAACCGAATCAGATATCGAAGTCGTCGATGCCGTTGACACTCCGAATCAAGCAGGAAATCTAGCCGGTGATCACATGCTTGTTGCGGATGGAGAATCTGCGGGAACTTCTGCTGATGTTTGGGTGGATGTATCCTTACGAGAAGCTGCAATTAAACATTCTAAGCGTGCTGCAACATTGAACATACCCATCCTCATCGGTGCAACCGGATTTTCTGAGACAGAGATTGAGACATTAAATTCACTCAATACTGCGGTTATTTATGCGCCAAACCTGTCACCGGGGGTAAACCTGTTATTTTCCCTCATGCCACATATGAGAAACATTCTCGGTAAGGGATATGATGTTGCGGTTCATGAGATTCATCATCATCACAAACTGGATGCTCCATCTGGAACAGCAAAACGTCTGGCGGAAGGTATTTCCCTGGAAGGTGAAAATGTTCAAATTACCAGCCTGCGCCTGGGCGAAAATGTGGGTGAGCATAAAATCTATTTTACTTCCGAAGGTGAGGAAATCCAGATCACACACCGTGCACACTCGAGGCTTGCATTTGCAGCAGGGGTTGCTCCTGCAGTACGTTTTCTTCATGGAAAAAAATCGGGTAACTATTCAATGAGTGATGTTTTGGGATTGAATTGGCAAAAATCGTAAGAAAATATGGAGGCTCAAGCCTTCGTGATGCTGACCGTATCCGTCACGTAGCCTCACAAATCGCTGACCTGAAGTGGTGCGGCGATGAGGTAGTTGTCGTAGTCTCTGCAATGGCGGCAACAACTGATGACCTGATCTCAATGGCACGATCCCTTAATCCAACTCCGCCGAAACGTGAGATGGATATGTTACTCAGTGTCGGCGAACGTATAAGTTGCGCTCTGCTTGCCATGGCTTTAGAGGCTGAGGGACTCGCCGCTGCCAGCTATACTGGTAGCCAAGTGGGAATCATTACCGATACACATCATGGTCGTGCACGCATTGTTGATATCAAACCATACCGTCTACTGGATGCATTAAAGGAAGATAAAATTGTTGTTGTTGCAGGTTTTCAAGGTGTTTCTATTCAGAAGGAGATCACCACTCTCGGTCGTGGAGGTTCTGATGCCACCGCAGTTGCTCTTGCGGCAGCAATTGGTGCAGATCGTTGTGAACTAATGAAAGATGTTGATGGAATTTTCACAGCGAATCCCAATAGTGTGAAAGACGCTGTTTGTATAGAAAATGTCGATTTTGAAAGCGCACTCAAACTCGCGGATGGAGGTGTAGTTGCCCTTCAATCGGAGGCAGCGGCACTAGCTTGGGATTACAAAGTACCCCTGGGAATCGGCAACAGCGAAACGAACAAAGTTGGTACGATCATCACAGATCGTCCCTTTGAAAAAGGTGAAATAGTCGGTATGGCGTCCACGTCAAATCTGGTTCGCCAGGTTGGTTGCGAAGAGGATATCGACTGGCATGAATATAGCCGTGTATTTGAACTGCATGGCAGATATATACTTTGGCGCAAGGGCAGGGAAAACGAAATCGCCCCCTATGCAGGGTTGAGCATTGTAACTGCAGGTCGTCATATTCCAGAATTAAGAAAATCGGTGACAGAAGTATTGGGGGATGCCGGGATTGTTATCCACGGTCGCATCGAACAACCTCGTGAATTCTGGATTTGTATTGAGACGAAGCATTTAGAAGAAGCTCAGAATTTGCTACACAATGCTTTTGTGGTGAAAAAGTGGATACACTCTGAACTAACGCGTAAAAAAGGGTGAGCATGAGAAAAATTGTGCTCAATTTATTGTTATTATTTCTGGTTTTGGCAATCCAGTCTGCTGCTCAATCGGAGGAACAACACATGAGTGCAGCGAATATGAATGAACACGAAGAGACTTCTAAAAAAACAGAAAAGCATTCCGACACCCCTGAACAAATCGAAACTCGGCAATTTCTTGATGAACAGCCACTCGTTCGTGTAGGATTAATCGAGAACTATGAACGAGTTGATTTCAGGATGAAAGGTAAATATGCTTTTGCTACGCTGGAGGGGGAGGAAATCTTCAGTGAGATCAGCTCAGACAGACGTTGGCGGTCCAAGGTCGAAAATGGTAATCCTGCCAAATATATGTACAGCGTGATGGCAGGAATTTATAAGTCAGAAGATGAAGCAAAATCAGTTGCCGATTCACTTGAAGAAGCTGGTCATACTACCAAAATCCTGCCCTATGGACGTGAGCTCCTACTTGAGGATAATGTCGTCCATGAAGGTAAACGTTGGCGTGTTATCGTGGGAGCGTTCGAGACTGAGCAACAAGCCCGACCAAACGTTCAATTACTAATCAGCAATGACAGTACTGACTCGCATCCAAAAGTTCTCCGCCATCGTATCGAAGAACCTACAGGCACAATTGAGCTGTATGATTCCGAGTACGAAAAAAACGCCATGGTCGAGCAGGGCTTCCGGATTATTCCACTGGAGGAGGATGCTGAAATCACAGTGTACGGAATTCGTGTTGGTGCGGGATTTCACTGGGAAAAAACTGAGGCTCGTGCGTATAGAGGCGTGCTGGAGATTCGTGTTGACAATAACGCAAACTTGATGGCACTTAACGAACTTTATCTGGATGAATACCTAAAGGGGGTTATACCATCGGAGATGCACCATACCTATCCCACAGAAGCTCTGAAGGCACAAGCCGTTGCAGCCAGAAGTTATACTATTTCCAAGCTATCAAATCGCCCCATTTCCGATCCAATCGACTTTCCAGCGACAGTATTTTTTCAAGTGTATTCAGGCGTAACCTATCAGAACGAGGCGACTACAAATGCTGTTATTGCAACCAGCGGAGAAGTCTTAAAGGTTGGCAGCTCAGTCTGTGAGGCATACTTCAGCTCAAATTCCGGCGGTCACACTGAGAGCAAGGAAAACTGGACTCCACCAGCAGAGCCGTACCTTGTCGGAAAACCACTTTTCAGCAAAAAAAACCTGAAGACCTTCAAACTCGACTTGACTAAAGATGCTGATGTCGAAAAGTGGGTGACCAGCTATCCAGAAAACTACTCGAATCCTCGCAGTGCGAATATCGATCTTCTCAATAAAAATGCCCGTTATTTCAGGTGGGAGGTTAATTACTCTCGACGGGAGTTGGAAGAGATTATTCAGAATAAGGTTGGTATAACCGTCGGCACGATTATCGATATTCTTCCTCTCAAAAGGGGTGTTTCCGGTCGGATCACTGAACTGGAAATACTGGGAACTCACCGAAACTACCGGTTGGTCGGAGAGCTGAACATCCGACGTGCGCTCAGCGAGACAACCCTCTACAGCTCTTGCTTTATCGTGAAGCCGATCCTTGATGACATGGGCAACCCGGTAGAACTGAATCTCATTGGAGCGGGTTTTGGTCACGGTGTGGGAATGGACCAAACAGCAGCCGGGATGATGGCACTCGATGGTATGACCTACAAAGACATTGTGACTTTCTTTTATACAGGCTCGAAAGTGGAAAAGATTTATTAGACAATAGGGTTGTGAATTAAGATTCTAATATATTTGATGTATCTGGCTGTAACTTTTGGAAGGTGGGATAGGGATTTTCAAGTTCGCTACATCCGCAGAGGTCGCAGTTGCAAAATCTACGGATATTGCAGAACGATTTGTGTGGCTAGATGAGTGCTTGCTGAACAGCCGTCTGAGAATTAATAAATTAAGGTTTACCGGGAAAATCGCGTATACTTTATATTTTCTAACATCTATAATATCAATACCTTCCTGGATTCCGGCTCAACTCATCACCGGAATGACGCGGGCGGAAACAGTGTTCTGAGACAGACTGTAAAGTACGCACTCATTTACCCACACAGAATAGCAAAGAACCAAATTTTCACCAAATCTTTCTGGAAACATCTCGATTTCATCAGAGAATTCAGAGATAATTTAGCTCGGATCCAGTATTGACCACTAATAATATACTTGTTTTTGTTAATACACATTTTTAATTCTTCAACCTCTTTAAATTTTCCACAGATATGATCTCTTAATCAATGCTCAAACCATATTTAAAAAGCATATCCGACTGAAAGCTCACCAAAATATTTATCCTTAAATTCTCCTCTACTCTCACTTGCCTCTCTTAAGTAGGGTCCATATCCACCTGTAAGGGTAACATTGAAGCCGTTATTCCACACCCATCTTTTCCCAAGATAAGCCCCCAATGTAATTTCCGGATCATTAAAATTAAGATTACCATTTTCACCTATTTCTCCATCATAATATCTTGATCTTAAGTATGGGCCGATAAATACAGAATTCATTTTTTTCGAAAAATGATATCTATAATTTAGAAAAATTGAAACCCTATCAAGAGTAAAAGACGGATCTTTATATGTTTCTTCTTCTGCCTGATAATCGAGCATAACTGCGAGTCCATGTGTTTGATTTAATAAGTATTCATAAGAAAAAAGAACTTCTCCCATTACAAAAGCAATTGGACAAGTACTAACTGCATGATTAAATTCATTTGTATGTTTCATATCACTTGCCTGCAAATTACAGACTATAATTAACTTGGTAATTATTAATGAAAATATTAGTTGTCGATTAGACATAGTATGTCTCCTTTATATTATTGATTAAAAGATCATAATATTGGTTTCTATCATTTGCATAACGTTTTGATTCCTCGCAGGGTCCTGTGTGTGCTGCGGTTTTTTCATTTCAGAACAGGGTCGCAATAGATTTGTTTAGGAAACTATTTCCATAACTGATGAAATAGCCTACTTTATACAGTGAGTGAAAGCTTCAACTCGTGGGAGTTTCTGACGAAACTACACGCGCTAAAGCACGTACTCATTTGCTCACACAAAAGAACGAAAAACTTCATTGTCAATCAACTCCAAGTAAGAATGGAAATACATATCGTGCCGTAAGCTGGTAACGCTCCATTCCGGCATTCACACCACTGGTTTTCAAATCTACAACCCCTTCGATGCCAATATTCAAATGTTTCAGTGGTCTTGTGTCCAAAGCAAAAGAGACAAAGTAGGTTTCGGCAACATCTCCACTGGGAAATTCCACTGCGACAAAATCATCAATTTTTTGATAAGGCGAGTTTAGAAGTGAATTCTCGCCATGCCGTTGTCTACCTCCATATAATTCAATCATCACAGGCATTTCCAAAACTGTCCTCAGCCCTACCCGAATTCTATCCGCATCATTTCCAATGGGATGCCCCAACAGTTCGCCACGATGGACAAAATTGTTAAAACCGTAATCATGCTGGTAAGTATACGTATTCACACGTACATATTCACCGATAAGTGTCAGCCCTACTTTACCCTGGTATGGTGTCCATGCTAATCGTGAAAGATAACCCATTGAGTCAGTTTTACCACGGTTTCGCGCCTCTTCGTCCAACTGGAATTCATCCATAATGAGTGATCCACTGATCCTCAGATTTTCCAGTGCCAACCAGTCGTAGTGAAAAAACCAGATGGCATTGTTGAAATCTTCATTGGGAGCATTAGATCGTCGATTCTGGTCTACCTCGAGATGCAGAGTGAATGGATTCATGTATGAGATATCGAGGGGTCGATCAATCCCACTGAATGTCGAGATTTCACCGAATCCGAAAACCAGATTCTTACCGTTGGCATATTCCAGACATCTTCCTGAGAAATATCGTTGCCAGGTGTCAAGATTCTCGTCTTGAACCGCTTCGAGTTGACTGAAGAAAAATCTATATCTGAACCTTTTATAACGAAACTGAATCGCACCACGTTCATAGGATGGCGCGCTTCCAGAGGGCATCAGGTTAGTAGAGGTAAATGGTCCCCAAATCTCTCGTCCACGACCGAATTCGAATTGAACCCAGTCGTTATTATACCCGAATGTTGCTTGATCGACTTCGGCTGTATTCAATCCGGCACGCGCGATATCACGTGCACGACCTGTATAATGCTCCAAGCTCTCAACTTCGTTTGTCATCCGTAACTGAAATTTCAGGAACCAGTGTCGATGAAAACGAGCATCCAAAAAAATCTGTGGTTGTGCTGCGATGTGATCGTACCTTGCTGCTGAGCCCATTTCTCCTGCAGCTCCGCCAACTATCGTCCACATTCCGGCAAAACCATTCTCACTGGATTCTCGAAGCAAGCGATCATACTCAGCGTAGCCATATACATACTCTTCAAGCCAGTTGTATGGACTGCGAGGGGTTAATCCGGCAACATCTTGCAGACGAGAATCAAGATAGAAAGGGTGGAAAAGAGAATTGACCTCCCACATCCGTCCGGTGTCGAGGAGGGGCGTAGTTCTTAAAGAGTAGTCTAAGTCTTGCGGAAAACTTTGTGAGAAGGCAGAGATAGGTACAAGCATCAGAATCAGTAGAATTGCAAATTTACTTTGTGCACGATTCATTTGAGGCTCCTCACAATTGATTTGTTACACAGATCGACAGACAGGTGAATGTAAGAATTATTTCAGGTGAGGTAAAACAGGTCATCCTGGAATACCGTTTCCACTCGCGTCATTCCAGCATGGTTTTAGCTGGATTCGAAGAACCCGACCGCAGGTTGAGCATCCAGGAAGGTGCTGATATTATTAATGTTAGAAATTCTACAGGTACCCAATATTCCAGAAATATCTGAATTTTTTTCTCAGACACCCGGAGAAGCGAGAATATGATTTACCAGTAGGACAGATCAGTTTAAAACTCAAGGATGAATTTGTATGCAAGTCTCAGTCGATCATCTTCACGATTCAACGTCAATCTGATATCAGTTACATCAACAGGAGCGTTGCCCACTCCCTCATCAAGAAGCCAGATTTTGGGGAGATTTGTGTCCTTATGCCCTTCCACTAAAATAAGATCATGATCTTGCGCAAAAAAATCGATCAGTTTCTGGAAAGTCAGGGACCCCTTCCTATGCAAACGTATAAATACCTGTTTCGGGTCCTCCAGCGCGACATCGGCTCCCGCCCGAAAAAAACGGGCGCTATCTTTTCCCTTTTTGTCAACTTCTGCACCATGGGCATCATGCTTGATAACCGCAACAGAAATACCAGCATCAAGCAATCTTGGAATCAACTCCTCGATCAATGTTGTTTTGCCCGAGCCACTGAATCCACAAATCGCGATCACAGGAACGCTTCGCTCTTCAAGTTCTCCCTTTGTAAATCCAGGTTTTACGATACTTTTGCCCCCGTAGTTTTACTCTTTGAGGATTTCTTTTTCACCTTTTTCTGATCTCGTCTCGCGCCTTCAGGGAGAATTGTGATATCATGCGGTACAGTCTCACCGAGAATGGTTGCCTCGATGATACGTTCCTGCTCCTTACGGTGACGGCTCAATGAACCTGTCGCCGGACTAGCCGCATAACCGCGACCGATATAACGAATTCTCTGGTTCGGGAAGAGGAATTGCAACCAGGGACGGATGAAACTCCAGGCTCCACGATTTTTCGTCTCCTCCTGTGCCCAGATTATTTCCTCGACATGTTTGTAGCGTTCCACAATCGGGTCCATCAACCGTCTGCTCAGAGGATAAAGCTGTTCGATGCGAATAATGTCAATGTCGCTCTTACCTTCTTGTTCACGTCGATCATAAAGCTCCCAGAATAGCTTCCCGCTGCAAAGTACAAGACGTTCCGCTTTTTCGGCGGGGCTTGGATCATCCAAAACTTCCCGGAAATGACCATTAGTAAATTCATCAATGGAAGAAACCGCATATTTGTTTCGCAACATGCTCTTGGGAGTCATAAGGATTAAGGGTCTACGGTAGGGACGTAGCATCTGACGACGGAGCAGATGAAATAACTGAGCAGGTGTGGTAACATTTGCGACTTGGACATTGTCTTCAGCACACACAGCCAGATAACGATCCAGGTACGCATACGAATGCTCAGGTCCCTGCCCTTCATAGCCATGCGGCAAAAACATCACGAGACCATTGGTACGGTTCCATTTGGATTGCGAACTGCCAATAAACTGATCAATCACAGGTTGAGCACCATTGGCAAAATCTCCAAACTGCGCCTCCCAGATCACCAACATCCGAGGTTCTGCAAGTGCATAGCCATATTCAAAACCCAAAACCGATACTTCTGCCAGGGGGCTGTTGTAGACACAAAAATGAGCTTGATCCTCGCTGATGTGGTTCAGGGGCGTATGGCTACCTTCACCTTCGATATTCTGCCAGACTGCATGACGTTGTGAGAATGTCCCACGTGCGCTGTCCTGACCACTTAAACGAACTGGAATACCCTGGTGTAATAGCGATCCAAATGCCAGGGATTCTCCCTGAGCCCAGTCTACTTCTCCCTTTGTTTTTACCGCATCCAAAAACTTCGGCAGCTTTCGCTTTACTTTGGGATTCAATTTGAACCCAGAAGGGACATTCGTCAATCCCTTCGCGACTGTTATCAAATCTTCATGACTGACTGAGGTATCGTAAGTCGCATCTTTGTACGGCTCCTGCAATCCTTTCCAGAAGCTCTCAAATGCCTGTACCTCTTCGTTCTGAGGGGTTTCCTTTGCATACTCAAAACTGCGTTGCAATTGTGTCTGAAAATCATCAGTAATTCGTGCCACTTCTTCTTCCGACAGGACACCCGACTCCAGAAGTTTTTGGGTATATCGTTGACGTATCGGCGGATGGTTACGAATTTTTTTATAGAGGGCTGGTTGAGTGAATGCAGGTTCATCGCCTTCATTGTGACCATGACGACGGTAGCAGATCATATCCACAACAACATCTTGTCCGAATTTTTGACGGAATTCAAGAGCAAGTTCAACAACAAACACAGTTGCCTCAGGATCATCGCCATTCACATGGAAAATGGGAGCTTCAACAAATTTGGCAATGTCTGTGGCGTAATGAGTAGATCGTGAATCTCGAGGGAGAGTGGTAAATCCAATCTGGTTGTTTATAATAATATGAACCGTTCCACCAGTTCGGTACCCATCCAATTGAGAGAGGTTCATGGTCTCAGCCACAATCCCCTGACCGGCAAACGCTGCATCACCATGAATCAGAAGTGGTAATACTGAACTACGTTTTTCGATATCATTCAATTGACGCTGTTTCGCACGTGCGCGTCCCTCGACAACCGGATTAACCAATTCAAGATGGCTGGGATTTGCTGCCAGGCTGATATGAACACTTCTACCGTAACGATTACGGTGGTCTGAGCTGAAGCCCTTGTGATATTTTACATCGCTATCCCCACTGAAACTACCGGGTAGGAAATTACCCTCAAATTCGGAAAATATCACAGCATAAGATTTATCGAGAATATTTGTCAGAATGTTCAATCTGCCACGGTGAGCCATTCCGATTACAATTTGTTCAACTCCCACTTCAGGTGCCAGTTCAACTAGAGAGTGTATTGCCGGGATCAGGGTTTCAGCACCCTCGAGCGAAAATCGTTTCTGACCAGGGTATCTTGTATGTAGAAAAGTCTCAAACTGGTCAGCATCAATAAGATGTGAAAGAATATCGAGTTTCTTGTTCCTTGAAAAGTTCGGTTGATTTTGGATCGGCTCCATCTTTTCCTGTAACCAGCGACGTATTTTCACATCTTGAATATGTGTGTACTGTGCACCTATGGAACCGCAGTATGTGGTCTGTAGAATATCAACAATATCTTGTAGCTTGGCTCGTTGCGGACCGTAGAGATGACCAGTATCAAAAACTTTATCCAGATCATCTTCGCTCAATCCAAACTGTTCGAGTTCCAAATCGGGATGAGGTGGAGGCAGTTCATCGAATGGATCAATTTTCGCCATAAAATGCCCCTGGCTGCGATAGCCAAAAATAAGGCTGGCAACCCTTGACTGCTCCTCAGCGCGTGAAGTTGCAACACAATCACGTGGGCACATCGCAAGCTCAAAACCCTGAAAGAACATTCGCCAGGATTCTGGCAGGCTATCCGGATCAGTTTTCCACTCCTCATACAACCCTTCGATGTATTCCGCATTCCATCCAGTAACCGAATGTGTCTGGCTGACAGCAGAACGTAGACGATTCATACCCGCCGTATTGCCATTTGTGGAACTTTTCTCTATCGCCAAAACAAAATCTCCTTACCACTTATCATCGAATTCCAGTTTTCAACCCATCCCTGTTCAGCTAAAGCCCTCAGGGAATAATGTTAAATTTAGGCTATCCTTACTCTTCTTGAAAGCGATTCAAGCGATTGTCAAAATTTAAGGAGACCAAAAGAGAACGCTTAATGGTATGGAGCGGACTACTTTTGTCCATTCAAGGTTTCAAACCAAAACGGGTTAAACAGGAGGTCTGAAAAGGCGCTTTCCAACTGCGTCATCTCGGTTATGAGTTGAGCCGGGATCCGGGAGGGAGTTGATATTATATACCTCAGAAGACGCATTCTACAACCTTTCTCGAAAGGATTGTCCGATCGCATCATGCCAGCATGGTGTTAGCTGGCATCCAGGAAGATATTGATATTATTCATTTTAGGACATTTAGGAACGCTGCAATCCAGACATTACAAACACTTTGCAGTTTACTATGAGACAATAATTCCAAGAACCAGTTTGGATGTTATTTTTCAGTAAGATATGAAACAAACTAATATCATGCTGACAGTGAAAACTACACTCAACCTGAGGAAACAAAATCAATTTCTATTTGATTAAACCTTACTAGTGAAATCACTTTAAACCACTAATGCCCGGCATAATAACCGGGCATTAGCATTATCAGAAGTGCAACTTATTATAAAAACAATACTTACTTGACCAGATTCAACTTCTGACGACTCATCTGATCTTTGTAGTTCACCTGCAGCAGATAAATACCGCTAACGAGGCTATGATGCTGGTTCGCATCGAAGAGGAACTGGTGACGTCCCGCTTCAAAAGTCCTTGATTCATCAAAGATCTTCTGACCCAACACATTGAATACCTGGAACTGTACATCACCAGCATTCGGCAGTGTAAACGGTACAGTCACAGTCGGGTTAAACGGATTCGGATATCCTGCCTCAACAACGAAGCTCTGCGGGAGTTCCATGCTTTCGAGATTCATGGTTGCAAATGCACCCTCACCAAACTTTGCAGAAGGTGTAACTTCATTAGCAGCCAGAATTGAACCATCTTCACGCAGCACCATAACGTCGATCACATGACCGGGGACAAATCCTTCAAGTCCGCGTTCTGCATCACCCTGCCAGGCAATTACTGGACTGACATCACGATCTTCCAGTACAACACCATTTCCTACTAATGTTGAACCATCATACAGTTCGATAAGGGATGCCTGAGCTCTCAGATTATCAGACAATGAAACCAGAACAGCGTACGGCAGCCCTGTCGATGTTACAGATACTGGAGCCTGTGGCACATCCCAGACTTCATCGCTGGAACCAGTTCGTGCAACCATGTCACCATAAGTGAAGGAAACATTGTTGTTCGCAAAAACGAAATAGCCAGTACCAGGAACCATGTTTTCAATGGTATTGGGACCATCTGGAATCCAGATATCGCCATCATCATTCATAACGATTGCGACATCATCTGCAATCTGCGCAAGCATGGCATCAACTGGCAACTCTTCCTGCATGGGATAGCCGATCCAATTCCAACGTCCACCGTTAATCATGAATTCCATCATTGGGTCGACAAGTTCACCTTCGATTTCCAGCATATCATCCGCACTGCTGAAAACCCTGTAACCTTCGGAAAGATTGATATCACCGATGGTATTGATCAGGTTCGGAATATAATAACTTCCATTATCCTGATAAAGAATACCCAATTGATCCAATCCACCAAAGACATCCTCAACAGCCAGGTTTGCAGGCATGATCGGAAAGGATATCATTTCATAACGGTTGCCCGTAATTGCTATTTCAATACCCGGGGCACCTTCACCAAAGACATCACCGAAGAATTCAACAATGTTGCCCATGACCCTGTTACGGTCGGCTTCTGCAGCAATCGCTTCAAACGGGAATCCGAAAATAAGGCTGTTATACCCATCTCCAACATTCCAGATTGCGGCCGCACGGCTCAGGTTCGGCGACATCCACCAACTTGCACCGGCACCATCGTCTGGATCATGCATATACGTCGGTTCGCCACGATTATCCGCACCATCACCACCATTTATGCTGATGTCAATTCCCTCACTGATCTGGTCACCTTCTTCAGCAAAGAGGGTACGTGCATTGGCAAGCCTGCCACGATAATTTGTGCCCATCATATCAATAAGATCTGTATCATCCAGCACATGTGGAAGTTCACTGCCGGTAAGGAACAGGTTGCCACCATTAGCGAGGAAATCAGTAAGATAAAGAATCTCTTCTTCGATCAATTCACCTTCGCCACCGGCTAACCAGATTATCATTTCAGGGTCAAAATCACCTAGATCAGCTTCAACCAATGGGAATACTGCACGAGGCCATTCGCCTATCGCTGGGGTATTTGCACCAAGAACTTCCTCTATGGCATCGGTATAGAAATGAGCATATCGTCCTTGAACCTCACCATTGATAATAGCAATATTCGCCTCGTTGTGAACAAAGAAATTCAGTTCACGTGAGAGTGCTGGTTGGTCCTGGGAGGTGAAACCAAGACTAAGTGTACCGTGATCTGCTTCCATATCGGAACACGTGATACTGACAACTCCTTCATAGGATTCACCAACCTCGAGCTCGATTTCACCAGTTTCGGTCATTTCACCGTCAGGGGTGGTGAAGAATACGTCAAAACCTTCAGGCAGATTCGTATCTAAAACGAGATCGTACGTGTCGTCAAAGACACCGATATTCGTGATTGAGTAATCGAACTCATAGACTGTACCGGGAGTAGTAACTGCAGATTGAAAACTCTGGGTAAGTGCAAAATCCCAACCAGGAGAGAATTCTACTACATTTGATTGCAGGATATTGCGGTTACCATCATTCTGAACGAAGACAACAACGCTGAGGTTATCGTTGTCGTAATACTCTTCATCCCACTCAAACTCCAACTCAAAGGTCTCAATGGAATTAGCTTCAATTTCGAAATCTTGTCCATTGGCACCAGGAGCCATATCCATGGCATCATGTTTCCACTCAGTCTGACCATTGGGTGCGTTGTACTCATTCTCGTTTGTAATCAACACACAATGCAGTTTGTAATTCCCCTCAATAGCCTCATCACCACTTTCGATGGTTGCCATTACTGATATGGGTGAACCATCACCGCCAAAGGTCATGATATCAATCGCAATCGGACTTTCAATATCAATTCGACCATCAAAAGCATTCACAAGATTCTGACGAGTTCCAGGATGGAAGTTGGCACCACCATCCGCACGGCAATAGGGTACACCAACCTGCCCTACTCCATAGTAATCAGCTCTTGTTCTCCACATCTGAGTGTTGCGCAGATACCAGATATCTCCACCACCTGGCCACCAGACATGGTAAGCGATCATTGCAATGTCTTCTTCATAATCATCATAAAACTGCTCTATCACCTGCGACGCAGGAGCACAGAAGCCTCAAGACGTGTTCGTGTAATGCTCAAATAAAACCTTGCGTTCAAATCCTTGTGAACTGCTCGCCATTCCGACGAGGAAAAGTACCAAAAAACCAAATCGTTTCATCTTTCTGTCCTCCAAACTTTCCCTGAATATCATTGTGGACTTCTACGTAGATAACTACTTAAAACTAATAGACAATCATCAAAGGAGCAAGCTGAGGTTGTGATATAATTTACATAAAGCGAGTACATCTTAACTTGAAGAAAATAGCTATATCATTAATTAATAAGGGTTTATTATAGAAACACAGGCAAAGCAATTTATGCCTCGGGAGGGTAAGGAACACCTAACAATTACTTCTTTTAATATTGAATGGATATATCCCGAACCAAACTTGATAAATAATATTCATTGAATCTCTTCTATTCGCTTTACTAAGTCAGCCAAAGTCCCTGAATTTGCCTGATTCATTAATATTGTACGATGCTCTTCAAAAATCCTCTTCACCTGCATCCAGCCATCATGATCTGGCCATTTCCAAAGTTCCTTGTTCTCACCAGCGATAAGTAAGTCTACCTGATTGAGGTCGATTGTTTCAGGGTCTTGTGCGAGTAAAAGATCTTCCAAATCATGTCCTGTACGCTCCAGGAACCCACCAGAACGCAGTTTTTCCACCACTCCATGCACAACACCGGGCGGTACACCGAATTTAGTACTCCACTCATCAAGGCTGACTTGTGAACGTTTCCCCTGAAAAGCCAGGGTTGCTTCAATGAGAATTAGGTACGCTAAAGCATCACTTTGCCGTCGTGAAAATTCAACATGTTTACTCTTATCAAGCAGAGTGTTGAAGTGCTGATAAACAAAACTCACTTCCACCCCAAACAACACCAGCACCCAGGAGAGATTGACCCAGAGCATTAAAAGTGGAATAACCGCCAGTGACCCATAGAGAACATCATATTGAACCGCCTTCCCGGTATAAAATATAAATCCCATTTTGAGAAATTCATAAAAACCAGATGCGATCAATGCGCCCAGTATTGCCGCACGATTGCGTACTTTCGTAGATGGTAAAAAGCGGTACATCAAGAAGAACCCGAACCAAACCATCAACGCCGGCAGGAACCAACTCATAAAACTCTGTGCAAGTCCCACTTGAGCGAAGGCACGATCAACTAATGGGAGAGCGCGGATATAGGTAGTCAACGCAAGAGAACTTAGAATAAGGATGGGGATGATGGTCAGGACACCCCAGTAATGAGGAAGTCGTTTTAAAGAACCTGCTGTGGAATTGACACCCCAGATATGATTAAAAGTGGTTTCAATTGCTGAGAAAATAACAAATACGACCATTAACAGGAATAATAAACCGATTCCGCTAAGCGCATTGCTGCCACTGCTGACCAAGATTTCTTCCACCTTTTGTGCTACGATCGGTCCGCTTCCTGGTGCTAAATTGTCAATAATCAAGGGTCGAAGCATATTCATGAACCATTCGCCACCACCGAAGATACGAAACATACTGAAGGAAATTGCGAGTAGAGGAATTAATGATAGAAGAGAATTAAATGCCAGTGCCATTGCACGCAGAAGCAAACGATCGTCTAAAAATTCACGTATGGTAATCTTAACAAAGCGGAAAACTACAGAGATGACTGATAGTGATCGAGCGACAAAAGTCGAATGTTCGTCAACTTCCACACCACTATCAATCTGGTCTGCTAAACTACGTGCTTTTTCGATTAAGTTCATAAGCTTGAATTTATTTGCTCAAGTTTTCGCAGGTATGCTACTTCATTTCAAGATTATTGTCACTGATAATTTGGATAATAAGTCATTTCACACTGAATGAGCAATTTCTTCTCCATTCACATGAAACCTGAAAGCACCATGATCTTTTCATAACAAAAACAATATTTCTGGAAACTTAATATTATGATAATAAAGACTAGTAAAGTATTAGGGCTCTTCTCTATTCTGTTTGGATTGAAACTGTATTCAGGGTATTACCATTGTCATTGCGAGGAAGCGTAGCGACGAAGCAATCTAAAACTGACTTAAAGCTGGATTGCTTCACTTCGTTCGCAATGACTGACATTCAGATAGACCATTGTACCCCACGAAACAGCGAGGAACCAGTATTAGAGTCACCTTTCCCAACCATCACGGAATGTGTACGTCATGCTGATATAATAATTGAATCCACCAATATAATATGAGTCGCGGTAATTGTAATAATCTGGTCGTAACAAATTTCCTTCCAAGTTTGCGATTTTCGCAAATCGTACACCAAATCCAAAGTTTGCAGCAAGTTGTGGTGAAAAATACCATTGAGATTCGAAGAAAAATCGAAAACCCGGAGCATTACCTTTAAGTTCGACTTCAGTATATTCTGACTCATTATTCACATATCGATATCCCTTCTCTTCGATTGTCGTAAAGACATATTCCAAACCGATACCGAGGAAATTTTTCATGCTTTTAGAGTCAGTAATATTGAACATTGGCGCTACTTCAATGATATAACCTCGAACATCTGCCTTTGTGAGAGTACGAACATTATCCTCATATCCTTCTTCATAATAGTAAGGGTAATAGATCTCTTCATCCTGTGATGCAGCAGTGAAACGTTGGATCGACACCCCGATCTTATGCTTGTTCTCCGGGCTCACTCGTCCAATTAAGGAAATCCCAGAACCCGATTCAAAATCACCATGATAGTTCACATCAACTCCGATACCAGTTTCAAAGGTAGGCGATGCGTCTGCCAGCGAAACAAAAAACAGAGAACAGATCAGTAGCATTGCGAAACCGTTTTTCATCGTTTAACCCTCCTTTGTGCAATTCACACCTGAACGGTGTTGAACGTTCCAGAAAATACGCTATTTTCAGGGATATAAGCAGTAGAGATCCTATTTGGAGGAGAATTTTTCATAATCAGAGACTGAATGAACTTGAAATCAAAAATAAAATCTGCAGCAATAACTCTCGGTTTCGACTTGGTGTCTGTTGCACCGTACTCTCCCCCTCCAGAAGCACCCCATCTTCTCACCTGGCTACAAACAGGCAATGCCCGGGACATGGGCTGGATGAATCGTGACCCGGAGCGACGGCAAGACCCACGAATATACTGGTCTCCAGGTAAGTCGATTCTTTCCGTCGGGATGCGATACCACCAGGATTGGATTCCATGGGAAATGCTGAACGATCCCAGCCGTGGACGGATTGCCACCTATGCCTGGGGACAGGACTATCACGACCTTATGATCCCACGTTTGAAAGCACTGGCATCAACAATTTCTTATCTGGCAAATCGTACAATCCAAGCGCGTTGGTATGTCGACACCGGAGCATTGCTGGAAAAGCCGATTGCTCAAATGGGAAACATGGGTTTCCAGGGAAAAAATACGCTTCTCATCCATTCACACGATGGTTCATATTATTTTCTTGGCGAGCTCTTGCTTGATATCGAGCTCGAAGCTGATCCCCCCCAAAAAGTCCAGTTCGGTTGTGGAGAATGCCACCGTTGTGCAGACCATTGCCCGACAGGAGCACTGGATCAACCTTACATCCTGGAAACAGGCAAATGTATCAGCTACCTGACAATCGAGAATCGAGGGGCAATCCCGCGACACCTGAGGTCAAAAATGGGGAACTGGATATATGGTTGCGATATCTGCCAGACATCATGCCCTTACAATGCTCGCAACATCCCAACCACCAATGAAGCATGGTTCAGACCCGCGGATGCAGAATATGCCGCACCAAAATTAACAGAACTCATTCAGTTGGATGAAACGGCATTCCGTAGACGGTTTCGAGGAAGTGCAATCAAACGTACCAAACGAAGAGGTTTGTTGCGAAATGTTGCAGTAGCTTTGGGAAACTGGGGTAGCGAGGAAGCGACACCTATACTTGAAAGAGTTCTTGAGGATGAACCGGAGGCTTTGATACGTGAACATTCCGTATGGGCACTGGGTCAGATTAAAACACCAACATCCAGACGGATTCTCGAGAGAGCACTTTCATCTGAATCGAACCTTGAGGTTCAAAAAGAGATAGAGTGGGTTTTGGAACGAAGCTGAATTACACGCCACATGCACGCCACATGATTGGTCTCTCTCCGTTTGCTTATCAGAGTTGAAGCCGATAAACTACTTTCCTGAAAAATTGAAATCCAAAAATTAACATACTGTTGAAAATGTTCCATACTTCATTCATTGAATTGAGCGAATCTGCGTTACGCAAAAACTTCCGTTTTCTTCAAAAAAAAGTCGGAAAAGATGTATTAATTTCATCTGTGATTAAAGGGAATGCGTACGGTCATGGCATCCGTTACATGGTTCCAATGGCGGAAAAATGCGGGATACGTCATTTTTCGGTATTCAGCAGTGGTGAAGCACTGGCAGCGTTAAACTCACGTACTGAAAACAGTAAAATCATGATAATGGGACATCTAGATAATGAGGATATCCCCTGGGCAATCGAAAATAGAATATCGTTCTACATCTTTGATCTCGACCGTCTACAAGCTGCTTTAACCGCCGCCAAAAAACTTGGTCACCCTGCCCTACTCCATTTTGAGCTGGAAACTGGCTTGAACCGTATGGGCTTGAGTAAAGAAGACCTTGAAGCAGCGGTTGATTTGCTGAAAAAACAGCCGGAAGACTGGAAACTTGAAGGCGTTTGTACTCATTTTGCAGGAGCGGAGAGTATTACCAATTATGTCCGTATTCAAAGTCAACTCCAAAACTACCACAAACAATGCTCATGGTTGCGTCAACAGGGAATTGAACTGGGACTTCAGCACACCGCAGCCTCCGCTGCAGCCTTATCCTATCCAGAAACTCGCTTTGATATGGTGAGAGTAGGTATTGCCCAATATGGCTACTGGCCCACCCAGGAAATCCGCATGAATTATTATCTAACCCAGACCAATGGCGGTGAGAAAAAAATAAAAGATCCATTGCATCGTGTAATACGTTGGTCAAGCCGTATAATGCATGTTCACACAGTAGGACCCGGTGAGTTTATAGGTTATGGCACCTCATATCAAACCTCACGTACACAAAGGGTCGCGACAATTCCGATTGGCTATTTTCACGGCTTTGCACGTACTCTTAGCAACACCGGGCATGTTCTCATCAATGGGCGACGTTCGCCAGTATTGGGCGTGGTTAATATGAATATGATACTGGTGGATGTTACAGATATCAAAAATGCGAAAAAAGGCGATGAAGCTGTCATAATCGGCAAACAAAATCGCTCGAATATCTCAGTTGCTTCATTTTCAGATATGGCAAACTTCCTGAATTACGAGGTGTTGGTCAGACTCCCAGGTGAAATCCCAAGAATCGTTGTTGAGTAGACGATCACACTGAATCTTCAGCAATTTGGCTTGGGATTTATCCATATTCTACTAGTTCCAATCACTTTCAGGTATTATAGCGTTTCTCGAAAGTCTGTCCGCTCGCGTCATGCCAGCGTGCTGTTAGCTGGCATCCAGGAAGGTCTGTCCGTTCGCGTCATGCCAGCGTGCTGTTAGCTGGCATCCAGGAAGGTATTTATATTATTGATTTCAGGACTTATTGGAAGGCGGTAATCCGAACAACAAAAACATTTAGCTGTTTAGTATGAGACAATAATTTCCTTCGCTTTCACATATTTTTGACGTCAGTTAGAGTGTAGTCTCCAGCCCCTTCCCTGCAGTTCAATTCTTTGCTCTATACCTACCCTAAGCAGCAATTTTCAGTCGATCCATTACGATATCGAACATCTGATGACGTGCGTTGATCCCAGACGGTTGCAATGTCAGTTCTATTCCACCTGTACCACCCGACCGCAAACCAGTAAAAGGCACTTTCGCCAGCCGATTCATCATCGGCTCTGCATAGCTAGCACCACCAGACCAGAGAATATCGATTCCATTACGTCTGACTGTACGTTGGGTGTGAAAATGACCACCAACGAGAACAACTTGACGCTCACCATCAATGATACTGGAACGTAAATTTTTTGACCGCAAATACTGGCTCACTCGCAAGGTATTGTGAGTAAACAATGCGATGGGATAATCCTGCTTTATAGCCTGTTGCAAGCATTCGAACATTTTTCGTGAATGATAACTGATCAGGTTATTACGCGGGGCAATTCGTTGCAGATAAATCAACTCACTGTCGAGCACGAGGAGAGTTACACCATTGTGATGTTCCCAACCGTAACCATTTCTGTTTACTGGACGGTCGAACATCGAAGCGCGCAATTCCATAAATTCGGGATAAGAATCAGGGTCGGGATCATGACCATGCCCGAGCTCATGATTGCCTGTCAAGGCAAGATATTTTGATTCGCCATAACGTTGCAACTGACGCTGCCAAACGATTTCGGAGGCTTCAATACGGGCATAGTGATTCGTCAACGGCAGCGCATTATCACCACCATTTATCACCAGATCATAAAAATGGTCATAATCTTCCAGCCAACGCTGGATTTTACCCTCATTCTGCAGGGTTTCACTTCTTCGATTATGTTCATAACGGTCGGCTAAGGTCATTCCAATAGACCGTAACCAACGAAGACTTGATCGCATACGTGGATATAGAGGCTCCACTGGGCCTAAAGGTAAATGCAGATCACTGATGTACAAAACATTCAAACTAGCTCACCTCAAAGATGCTATTCACTGCTCACTTTATCACGTGAGATGCAATCCACCCCCTGGGGTTGCCCTTCATTTTACTAACATCACTCTCTTTTGTAAGACACTTTCAGATTTTCCTAAGAAACTCACTTTGATAAAATAAGTTCCTGAGGGTCGTCCGCTCAAGTCCAGCATGAGACGATGATATCCAGCATCCATTATTTCAGGTCCCCAATTCAATACTTCTCGTCCCAGGATATCCAGAGCAGTAATTCTAATCGGGTTTTTCTCTGGAAGCCCAACTTCGACAGTCAATGTCGGATTAAAGGGATTCGGATAGACAGAGGAAATTGTAAATTCTTTGGGAATTTCCAGCTCTGCAGCATCCGGCACTGCCACAGGTACATCCAGCTCGAACACATAATTACAGCGGATTCTGTTACCTGCAGCATCCACCGCAAACACCCGCCAATAGTAAAGGGAGAGCTGTTCAAAGGAGGTTCGTGCAAGTTCAACTGTTTCTTCAGTAGCTATGACACTATCTGCATCAACAAAATCTCTGTCCTGTGAATATTGAAGAACATAGTGGAAGCCCTCAATTTCATCGGGATCCATGGATTCATGCCAGCTAAATGTTACTGTTTCCAGCTCGGTGTCATCGAGTAGATGTCCATTTTCTGGCGAGAACAGATTAAATGCCCAGGGTGGATCATCGTCATAGACAGTGAAACTGTTCCCCTGAAGGGGATTGCACCAGCGTCCAACGGTGTTCATGTCGCGTGCTCTGACCTTCCACCAGACATTAGCATTTTCATCAAATTCATCGAGTTCGTCGATTGAGTCTGAACTCTGGTTCCCACTTTTGTTTTTCTTCAGAGATCCTGGTTCGCCACCATCACTCTGTTTTTCCAGATACCCAAGTAGAACTTCTTCACGGAAGGTGTAACTGGTGTCCGGAATTCCAACCACCGAGTCAAGAGTTGCCCAATTATCCAGCGACCAGTAAACCGTATAATCCATGCGATCAAAAAGGTCATACTCAAAGGATGGGTTCCATGTGACCGTTGGCTCCAAGGTTGGCACAAAACCACCATCCGCAGGACTGCCCAGGGCAAATGGTTCGGGCGGAGTAGGATCAGTTACATAAAACTCAAAGTAGCCGTTCTCACCTGAATACGCCCATATTTCCTCCCCTCCAGAAATCGCTTTTACTGCCCAACGAACAATCCGCTCGGGTTCATCGGCATTAAACACGTAGGTGATTTCAGTCAGGTTTGAAATCTCAAGCTCAAAATCTTCCGGATTCGTTTCAACACCTGTGAGATCTACATAAAGTGTGTAGGAAACCTCATCGCCGTCATCATTATCAAAGGCTTCAGTCCAGGATAAGCCAATGTTTCCGGTCTGGGTGATAACCGTTCCATTTGCTGGATTCCTAAGTGCAAATGGGGTTGGACCATTTTCACGTGAGATATGGAATTCCCAGCTATCATCTGCCTGAGTACGCATTCCTGCACGATCCACTGCATCCACAGTCCAGGAAACAGTTACCTCATCGGGAAGTTCATCAAGTTCGGTGGCTTCTTCCAACAGCGCACCATAATATGCACGAATAAAACCTGCTCCACCCGGATGAGCGGTTACTTCAGGCTCATCAAAGCTGAAAGAGGTGCTTTCGATATTGAAGATTGTATCGATTGTAGCCCAGTTGTCCAGAGACCAGATCAGATCGTAGCTCACCAAATCACCATGGTCGATATCTGTCGCCTCTTCCCAGCTTAGAGTCGGACCGAGAATGTCGATTTCACTGCCATCTGCCGGTGAGAGGAGTGTAAAAGCATTCGGTGCATCAGGAACTTCAGCGTATGCGCTCCAGGTATCTATCGACCAGAGTGTGTTGCCATCGCTATCGTATGCACGAACACGCCAGTAGACCGAGTCACCATCCTGAATATCCAGTGGAACTGGATCATAGGCTGGATCCTGATGCTGCAAACTGAAGTTATTGTTGCTTCGCTGTTCTGGTTCTATGGGGAGCAAGGTCTGATCGGTTCGAGGTGAGAACGACATCAAACTTCGATTACTTTTCAGTGCACTTTGGAAGGTCGTATTTGTTCTCAGGGTTGATACGGGTTCAAGGGAACGTATCGCTTTTTTGTCGTTAAAGGTTTTCAGATCACCTTTTTCCCTCTGGAAGGAAGGTTGCGATTTTTTCTCGAAACGATCCTGCTTTTGTGTTGGTTGATAACGATCATCTCCAGTCAGACCATTCTCAAAAGCAACTGCAACACTTGTTTCTTGCAGATCGGTCAGGGAATCGGCGTTGTTAAACTCATCGTTATCCGCCCAGGTCAAACTATAGAAGACTTCATCAAAATCTGGATCCTGTGCTTCCTGCCAGGAAAATCCGATGTTTTCCCAAAGGGTTTGAGTTGGTTCAGGTGAGACCAGGTGAAACGCCGATGGTACATCACCTGGATCAACTACAGTTACACTTACAGTAGTATTTGCTGTGTAAGCTCCATCAGTAACATAAATAGGTAGATCGTATTGATTCCCTTGCGCACCAAATGGCGGAATCCATGTGATCTCAGCCGATCTATTGTTAATCTTCCGTAATGTAAAGCGACTATCTCCGCCAGGTAGACCATTGGCATTGACAGAGAATACAAAATGATCCTCTTGGTCGGCGGACGCTGTTGCAGAAAATATTGCAGCACCTCCTGCTGCAACCGTTTGTTCAGTTGGATCAATTATCAATTCTATCGGATTGCCGCCAATCACATGACGCATACGGTCTGGAAATCTCGCGACCATTTGGATATTTGCAGGACCCGGGACACCAAGGTTTTGTGAGTTCGTATAATAATCACCAGTTTGCGGCTCATTCGAGTTAAATATCCGTAAATACATTGATGGTCCCATTAACTGCGAATCATCAAAGTCGAGAAAATAAACAACTGTTCCTTCGGGCTGGACTCCCGGAATCGGTGTGATCAGTGATTCTGAAACCAGCACATCATCACCCGACGGGCTTCCATCAGCGTTTGGTGGTTGTAAGCCATTTACACCAGTATCAAAAAGAATTTGTGCTAAAAATTCACCAGTGATTAC
>JAIOHU010000116.1 GCA_019912845.1 bacterium | reverse complement strand
TATCCTGACTGTCGATAGTTAGGTTGTTTAGTTTTATAACGTCAATAATATCAATATCTTCCTGGATTCCAGCTAAAACCACGCTGGAATGACGCAGGTGAAAATCGCGTTTTCCAACATCCAACATTACTCTAAATTATGTGATCGGACAAAATCACCATTGATTATTCCTAGAGGCAAATATCCGCTAACGACCTAATGCTGTCATCAGTTTCCGCAACCGTCGCACGATATTTTTCATGATTCCCTGGGTAATCAAGACATTATCCGCAAGCAGATCGTAAAAGTCATCACGCGAAATATGCAGTGCCTGACACTCTTCAACCACGATTGCAGTTACAACTCTAGGTTCATCGTCAAACATCGCCCAAACCCCGAAACTCTCACGTTCACCGGCAATCATCACTTCATTGCCTTCGCGTTCCAGTCGTACTCTGCCCTCGATGATCAGGTACATTGAATCTGAAGCATCACCCTCGCTGAAAATGACCGTTTTCTCAGGAAAATTGACCACTTCAGCAATCGCGGCAATGTATGCAAGATTCTCAGTGGAAATATATTCAAAGATATCCACATCCTGCAAGAAGAGGACTTTTTCTACAATGGAAAGCATTCGGTTATGGTGCCTCGCTGTTTTGCATTGGTAAATGAATGCGTGCTTTAGCAGATTGTCCGCTAATTCAAAACTACAAATTATTCAAGGAAATTTCCCTTATTCTTGTACTTCTAAATTCTATAATATCAATACCTTCCTGGATTCCAGCTAAAACCATGCTGGAATGACGCAGGCGGAAACAGTGTTCTGGGACAGACTGTTTAGTGCGTCAAGACTAATCGAAACCGACTACGAGCTGAACAGTTTGTCTGAAAATAAAAAAACATCGAGCCAACTGAAAACAATCGCAACATGATAAATTATAACATCAATAATATCAATTGCTTCCTGGATCCTGACCCAACTCAACACCGGGATGACGCGGCCGAGGTCGCACTCTATCTATTCGCAATTTAGCTATGGTTCAATCATCCGTTTTACAGGCTATGGGAGTATACAGCTCATAAGGTGGGTTAATAAACAGAGTCTCTCAAACATTCAGGAGAGCCTCTCAAGCAGGTATTGTTATCTGCGATGTATCTTGCAATAAAAAATCGTCCGAAGCTGCAAATTCCTCGATTCGATCTGCGCTCCAACTGTACCTACGTAAAACGGTATACTTCAACGCGCACGATGCCAGCCATGAATCTTCATTTTTCGTGAGATGCTGAAGGCACTCCTCTTCGTTTTCGTAATGAAAATGATAGAGGGTTTCTGATCTGAGGGAGAGTGCCTCAATGGAATCAATTTCAGCTATCGGGATAATCAACCTTTTCAAGTTCAAATCTAATACATTATCCAGAAGCTCAACAGCGTTCGCTCGATTAGCATCATTTTTCTCCTGAATACCGATAAAGGCATTTTCCATATCATCAGGATTATAACGTAAGCTCAGCATCCTGAAAATGCGTTCAAGATTTGTGTGAACCTTCTCTTTCAGTGTTTTCATCAACAGCCGACGTTCTGGTAGATCAACTTCTCCATCCCGATCAAAAATATTCAACAAAGCAATCATATCATAGTATGACCGTGTTTCGGCCTGCAATTGTTCCAGCACTGGTTTTTGAGGAAATTTCAGCTCCTTGTGACGTTGGCGTAATCGACTCAAGGCAATAATAATTTCATACCGTAATCTACCGCTACTGGTTTTCAGGTGTCTCAGCAAGATGTCAACTGATTTCTGGCTGCGAACCATGGTGAGCACACGTGGGATCGCAATTTTTATTTCAGCGCTCATCTCGCCATCTGAAAGGCACTTCTCGAGGTAAGGAAGGGCATCATGCCCCAGTGCTGCCAGGGTTTCGCGTGCGGAACGGCGTAACTGACGATGCGAAAGCAGGGAGACAATTTGCGGGATCAATGCAAAGACTCGTGATTGTCCTGCACTGATCACCGCCGCACGTTTCAACTCAATGTCCTCTTCCAGGATGAACTCATTCAAGTAGGGGATCAACTTCGTGTCCTGGGAAATACCGATTGCACGCGCGCAGGTTGAACGTAATAGCTTTCGATCGGTTTCTTCCCAATGACTAGACTGAGTCTCAGATAACAGCCACTGATAGTGGTTTTTAGAGTGCATCTCATTTCGCAGCACATCGTTTTCTCTGGTAACCTCAGCAGCAACCAGCATTGCAGCAGAACGTACCTTCATGGAATCGTGATTGAAGAAATTTCGCAAGGTTTCGTGAATCTTTCCTCTCCGTGCCAGCAGGTAGTAAATCGCAGCTTTACGGACATTTTCGTCAGGGTGAAAGATTAACTTCTCTGCTTCTTTTGAGAAGTCGAGTTCTGGATAGTTTCCCGCCAACCCCAAAACAGAATCGACAACCTCCGGGTCATTATGATTGATCAACTGCTTCAGGTAGGGTAGCAGACGATCATCTTTTACTCCTTTGACAACTTTCAGGATGTATCGCAATTGACGAACATTTGTGCTGTTCAATACCGGAAGAATATTATCCAGGACAGCACTGGAAACCTGATGGATAGTTGTTTCATCCAGATCAAGAGTCCGTTTTTCAATCGCTGTCCGGAACGAATTGATATATTCCACTTTCGCACGGTAAACCAGGTAAAACCAAAGTAGCAGAAAGCCCGATGTTACGATACTTATTTGTAACAATGAAAAATGCAATATTGTAGCAATTAAGATTAATATCAGCCCTCCGATACCGGTGAAAATACTGTCGATAAAAATATCGATGAAGGTTTTTATCCTGTTCTTTATTTCGCGTGGTATCGGCAGATAGAGCAATTCATAGGCGGATTTGTTGATTGACTGCTTGAACCCACCATCCGCTACCTTTACGATTACCGCCGCCCAAAGCCCTGGAACAAGAAACATGAGAACTGTTCCCATCAATATCCCGCCTGGAAGCACCGAAAGCGCGCTGCCAACCCCAAACGACTTAAGGATACGTCCCGAGAAAAATATCTGAACAACCAGCGAAAATATTGAAAGGTTTGATAGCCAGAAGCCGAAAAATGCTGTTAAGCTGTTTTCATCGGTGAAATGCTCCGCGGCTGCGGCGTTAAATTGATAATCCACTAGGTGTGCTACGAGAACGCTTACTCCCATAATCCCTGCAATGGAAAGCAGGTTGGGTGATTTTAACAGCAATTTCAGTGTGCCAACTCTTTCCATCTCTTTGATTGCAATCTGCTTCTGTTTGCTGACTGGTTGATACTCACTGCTTGTACTCACTCCCCAGACCAGTTTCAGGAGGTAAATGCAACAGAGCAGAAAGATCACACAGATGAGAAGCAGATTTTCTGTGCCGATCAGTGGAACCAGAAAACGAGTTAAATATCCTCCAAATATCGCGCCAGATATACCTCCTGCTGCGAGAAAGGAGAAAAGCCGTTTCGCTTCACGCGCATTGAATACATAATTGGCAAGCAACCAGAATTGTGAAGTTGTCAGTACCCCAAAAGCTGCCACCCAGACATACAATAGATAGAGAACAAGTGGGCTGAAGTTTCGATTGTGAACCGATATCCAGAAAAGAACTAAAATTGCTGTGGAAAGAATGAGGTTACCATTTAATAATTGGTACAGCCGATAGCGTTTTACCAGCTTCGCATAAAATATGGCAACTATGGTGGAAACGATTGCAACCAGGATAAAGCCATAAGGCAGTTTTGCTGGCCCAAAAGTCGTAAGGAACATCGAATTGCGGACAGGCTTCAGTATTAAAAGGGATGCAATTACCAGAAAGATATAGGCAAACAGGTAAAAGCTGCGCCTCCACTCGCCATCACGTATATCAAAAAAACGTCGGACAATCCCTTTCATGCTTCGCTTCCCATCCTGTTATGCTGCAGTTGAATCACCGGTAAAACGATACCCTGCACCATAAATGGTATGGATGTAACGTGGTTCACGTGGACTCACTTCAAAATATTTACGGAGACGCAGGATCAGATTGTCAATTGTACGGCTGGAGGGATAACGGTCATATCCCCAGACCTTATCAAGAATGGTGTCACGATCAATCACATTGCCTTCATTTTCCACAAGAAGTTTCATCAGCATACACTCTTTTTGTGTGAGCGATATTTCCTCGCCACGGAAAGTAATCGCTTTATAAGCGGTGAAGTTTACTTCATTCCCTCCGAATAATAGTAGATTATCAGGCGTAGCCGTTTGTTGATACCACTGTTCTCGTCTCAAGATCGCACGGATTCGCTGGATCAGCTCACGTACGCTGAAAGGTTTAGTCATATAGTCATCACCACCGAGCTCCAGACCTTTCACACGGTCATCCTCAGACTCACGTACTGTGAGAAATAGAATGGGCACACGTAGTCCATGTTGACGTACACTGTCGCATACCTCGAATCCGCTGGCACCGGGAAGCATGACATCCAGCAAAACCAGGTCAGGTGGCTTTTTGATAATACGCGCGATTGCATCCTTGCCGTTGGGGATAATCTCAGTTCGGAAACCTTCTGCTTCCAGATTGAGACGGATTCCCTTCGCGATATTCTCTTCATCCTCAACGATATAAATATGCTCGGTCATGGAATTATTCCTTTATTACAGGTAATTCTACAGTAAATCTCGCGCCTTTCTGCTCACCCTCACTGAAGGCATACGCCCGTCCATCAAATGATTCGGCAATCTCTCGCACGAGAAAGAGCCCGAGTCCGGTTCCCTGCGCTGAACGAGTATCTTCATTTCCAATCCTGTAAAACCTCTGAAAAATACGCTCCTGTTCACGTTTTGGGAAACCGATTCCGTTATCTTCGAGAATTAAATTAATTCGATTGTTTGATTGAGATAAATTCAAAGATACCCTGCCCTGCTGCCCGGTATATTTAATCGCATTTTCCAGGAGGTTGTTGACAATAATCCGCCATCGTTCATCTTCTACCCGGGCAAAAATCCCATCCTCGATTTGACATGTGAATTTAATCTTCTTGGCAACGATGCGATTTTCAAATCGTTTTATCAATTCTGAAGTAATTTCGCTGATATTCTGAATTTCGAGTTGCGGTCGATTTCGTTTATCCATTACAGACTGCGTACGAAGGAGACGTTCTATCAGAGCAAGCAATCGATCCAGGTCATCTTTCATATCTCCGATCAAGCTCTGCTTCTGTTCTTTTGAAAGTTTCCTCTCTGCCAGTGTGTCAAGATAAATTTGAAGTGATGTAATGGGTGTTTTTAATTCATGAGAAGTTGCTGAAAGAAATCCTGCCTGTTGCTTCTCCACGATTACTTCGCGCCTCATCGTCCAGTACATATAACCGATTCCCAATAATAACAGGATACTGAAAAACACCCCTTCAGAAATAAACATCCTTCTTCTTCCTGCCGAGAGACGGTTCAGTTCACTTACTTTCTCACTCTTGATTATAACAGCACCAGTGGATTCGTCGGTTGCCAGATCGGGAAAGTTCGCCATTAACCAGGTATGATATCTTTTCTCAGTCCAATCCGGGTGGGACTCCTTCCAAAGTTCGGCAGTTACAATCTGTTGGTTCCAGATTTTCTCCTGAAAAACAGAATACCTGTTCCCCTCACCAACCTGATAGAAAATCCACCATGAAAGTTGGGCGAGCGCCAATGTGGCTAGAATGATGAACAATACAAAATGACGTGATGTCCGAGTTTTCTTTTTCATTGTGAAAGGTTACCCGGATTTCATAACGTTGATGATGGCGGGTACAATATCAGCGATGGTGTTAGCGTCCGTGAACATTTTCTGAGCATCTTTTCCCACAGCAACCGCTGGAACTGGATTTCGGGTATGGCTTCTGGTCGATAGATCCTCGCTGTTGCCATGATCGCTTCCGATGAGCAATGTATCTTGTGTCAGATTGAGAGCATTGTAAAGTGTCAACAAAAATCTCATTACTTCATCTACGACTCGATCAGCCCATTCCTGCTGTTGTGCGTGACCTGCCATATCAGTTTTCACATATTCAAATAAGACAAAATCATGCTCATCAGTCATCCTCGCCACACGTCTGCCAGCTTCTTCTGGAGTAATTATCGGAATTTCACCAGATATCATTTTTTTAACGATTGTATCTTTTTTCGGCGGTGAAAGACGGTTCACGACCTTTTCAGGCAAATTGAGTTTGTTGCTATGCCCTTGAGCCAGGATCAACTCAGCAGTTAAATCGTGGAAAACACCTTTACCTTCCCTGTATTCTTCGAGCATCCTGAAACGCATTCCTGCTGCTCGTACTGCATGGGTGGTTACAGATTGCCGTGTCAATGGGCGAGTGAAATAAGCCTTTCCATAAGCATTCGCGAATGTCGGACTTTTGCCAACTTCCATGATCCGTTTATGAACTGAATGCTCTGCAATGATATCTTGAAGTTCCTGGTTCGGGAATCCGGTCAGGTGACGCCCGATCATACGTGGTGCAGGTTGTCCTGTAAGGAGTGCAGTGGTTCCGCTGGCGGATTGTGGCAGTCCATCTACACCAAATGTCGCATCCAAAGGTTTCCATACTGCTCCCGGAATCCCGGGATCACGCCCGAGTGTAGCGATAAAGGCATCACTTTCCGCAACTTTTGCCCAGGGGTTTTTAGCGGCGTCATGCTCACCCAAGCCCACCCCATCAAGAAATATCCAGACGATACTCATGAGGGAGAGGACTGTTTTTTATTGTGTTTACGCTGCTCCAGCTTCGCACGATCCCAGTAGCTGTCCAGTTTTTCCAAAGTTAGCTCGGTAACATTCTGACCATCTTCATTCACCATCGCTTCTACTCGTGAAAAACGGTCGATTACCTTTTCAATGGTTCGTCGTAATGCTTCTTCAGAGCCATACCCTGCCAGTCGAGCTGAGTTTACCACACTGAACAGCACATCGCCAATTTCCTCTTCAACTGCTTCAGGGTCACCCTCATGAATGGCTCGATGCAGTTCCTCAACTTCCTCACGCAGCTTGGTGAGTGCGCCATCGGGATTCTCCCAGTCAAACCCGACACCTGCCATTTTTTCCTGCACACGATAGGCTCGTGTTAACGCCGGAAGTGCTGGTGGAACACCGCTCAGAGTGCCCTGTTTTTCCTTTTTCTCATCCTTGTTGCGCAGTTTAATCCGCTCCCACTCGTCACGTACATCATCTGCTGTTTCCAGCTTCAAATCTCCAAATACATGAGGATGCCGTTCGATCATTTTCTCGCTTAGTGCACGTACAGGATCAACGACACTGAACCGTCCCTCTTC
>JAIOHU010000115.1 GCA_019912845.1 bacterium | reverse complement strand
AACGTTTTCCCCGAAGTTCACCATAGCGTAGTGGGATTTGTGTAGCCCCCAGTGGAACGAAGAGGAACTGGGGAAAAGGAATCCACACAACACATGTCAGCCCTGTAGGGGCGAAACTACAGTTTTATTAATCAGCCTGTTATGCACGCACTTATTTGATTATTAGAAAACAATGAACCTGTTCACTTCATGATTGTTATCGATAACGGGCGACTATTCGGATAAGTTTCTGGAACAAGGAAATACCATCCTGTCGGTAAAACAGTTTCCAGGCTTTTGTTGAAGTTAAGTTTATCCAGATTTCCGGCATCCTGATAGGTTCTCACATAACGACCGAGGATATCGTAGATTCTGTAGGATGTTGGTTGAATTTCTAATTCAACATTCTTTTCAACTACGGGAAGGTGATTGTCAATAGGAGTTGCATTTACCGTTTCAAGCTGATTTGTATCCTGATGTGCGGGGAGTAGCTGCATTCGATAAATACCATGGTAATGGTCTGGTTCCCGTTCATCTTCACCCAAAAAAATCAAATCAACTTGTGGTCGTGTCGGATGTGGGAGCAGTGTGAGATCACTGACCCGATGGAACTGTTCATTGTCAGTTTGCAGAGATTGGATCGGGAGCATTGTGTTGAGATCACCGCTGTGAAAACGTGTATAATTAATCGCACCAGGTTCCTGATAATTCCAGAAAGCAACATGAACATTGTTAAATGCATCCAGTGCTAATGCAAAGTGACCGATCCTTTCATTAATAACTAATCCAGAGAAATTGCCATCAGTTTTACGCGTTGTTAAATATATGGCAGTAGGTCCAAATGTCACATAAGCGGTTAAATAAGATATATTTCCTTGATTATCTATGACGGGCGAAATTGCAGGTTCAAATTGTAGATCAGCAATTGAATCAGCCTCTGCAGTCATCAATTGCGGTTGAAGAAGGAGTTCACCATATAGACTAAATTGCGTATAGAAGTGTCGGCTACTTACTACACCATTATGAAGATGAAACGGTACATCAAGGATTGCATGAATTGTATCATTTTTGACTGTTCCTGCTATATCACGAATACCCCGGTATCCTCCGATGATCTCCTGATCAAATTCGATTGCCATTGAATCCAGTACTGTGCTGAAATCATCGGAGTAGTGACGATAACGTGCGAATGTATCGTCGCCTGGTTCATATGGCACAGGACGACCACCTGCGATATAAATGAAACCACCATCTGGGTGCTTAGTCAATATGAAGTTGTTACCATAGGATCCTAATTCCATTAAAACGACGTACAAACCATCTCCAACACGCTGATCGCCATCCTGGTTAAATCTGATTGCATACCTGACACGAATTCCCTGTACAATCAACCATAGATCACCATCATACCCTTCAAAACACCTTACCTCCTGGATTAGTATATCATGTTGCAGAGATCGTCTGCTTTGATAGATTGTCCCGGATGAATCAATTTTGTCAAACAGAATATATGGGTAAGTCCCACGTGTTCGCGCAGCGAGAATCTGGACATTTTCACCCTCCAACCTTCTTGCGAATACTCCGCCTCCCCAATGGGTTCCAATATCTCTAATTTGTTGTAACGGCGTCCATTCATCTGCATATGCCGGTACAAGATCACCGCCCGGATGGTCTTCGTCGGCGTAGATGTTTGAGTAGCAGACAAGCAAGGAAAATGCAAGTATGAATGGGTGAAGTCTTTTGAAAATGGACATGGATATTTCTCCCCTGTTCTGGGGTGGTTGGCGGGGATGTTCTACGTTTTAAGATAAGGAATAGAACCAGACAGGGAAAGGGTCTGCTCGTGGTCGATTCACACGGAAGATTGGCACAAAAATCAATAATCCGCCCTCACAGGGCTGTGGGGTATGAAGACGAATTATTTCCCGTAGATTACGCTACGCTCTATGCACATTTCGCCGCTGTCGAGGCTTTGAACACGATGGCCCGATGCTCTGCGTCGGGTCTAAGAAACAGGTTCGATTTTACAGTTGGGCGATAATTACCGGCAACATCTGCGGATGTTGCGGAACGTCCGATGGAGGGGAGGTAGGTTTTTTCTCCTCCCCCTTTTCCTCTTCGTTCCACCGGGGGCTACGTAAATCTCACCACGCTGTGGTGAACTTCTGGGAAAACGTTCAATTATGAATCAGCGATTGGCCCTGGATTTATCCAGGGTTTAATAGAACGAACGCTGGAAGTATTCTGGATCCCGGCTCAACTCATCACCGGGATGACACAAGAATAGAACGATCGCAGGATTTATTAAACTTGGGATAAA
>JAIOHU010000114.1 GCA_019912845.1 bacterium | reverse complement strand
GACAAGTCCAATGCCAACAGTCAAAGCACTGAGATGGTCTACTGGTTATTTTATCCGGTAGCAATCATGAGAAATCCACCGAGTCTACCATTTAACCCGGTGGATATGATCTACTAGTCAACTAGGTGAAACCACTATCATCACTTACTTTCTCAACTATTCTGCGTTGCAAAATGTACAATTTACTGTTCGGAAGATTTTCCTTATTTCAGCAGCAACACCCTCTGAGTCCTCACCAATGTTTCACGGGAATCGCCAAAATCCAGTCTCATGTTCAAAAAGTATGTCCCACTAGATAAATCTCTGCCATTAAGTGTAAAAAGTTTCTTACCAGGGGTTACTTTGCCATTCTGCAATACCGCAACTTCCTGCCCCAGCATATTGAAGACACGAAGCTGCAAATGTTTCCCGGATGCCAGGTAAAACTGAATTGTTGTTTTATTATTGAAAGGATTTGGATAGACCATCATATCCAGCGCATAATCATTTGGAACCATGATCTCAATAGTCGCAGAATAGGTCTTCCCATTGATCCCGCTGACAACTACCCTGTAGGTGTAAGTGTTTCCTGGTTCAATGGACGAATCGATATAAGATTTGCAATTTTGTATATCTGCTTCCAGAATTTCCCAGTTATCATTACCTGATGTAGACCTGTATATCGATATCTGTGATTTTTCTGTTATATTGACATCCCACTCCAATCGGATTCCCTGCAAATCCAAGTTTGCCTGCAAAGGGAAGTCCGAATCTTCTGAGACAGGATTGTTGCCGTCATCGCCACCACCATCGTCTGGGTCAGTGTTATAATCGGTAAAGGGTGTCAGGATGCCATACTGGATGGAAAGTTGGACAATCATATCCACAATCCACTCCTCCTCCCCATACACAGACATCCACGCCAACCAATAATTTATCTTCTGTATTGCCCACATTTTGGCGACAAAACTGAATTCCTGATTATTCTCCTCAAATGGGAATGGACCATAGGTAAGGGTTATCAGATCATCACGAGTTCTTCCATTCAGAACAACTTCAACATCTCCAAAGGTATCATACCTCCCTGCTACAATAGTCTGCATTCCCTGGAAGATTGCATAAGGTGCAGGTGGATAGTTTTCGAAGGTATTGATACCCTCGAAGGAGATAGTGATATCGAGCATTGCCGGGTTTGAAAATCGGTCATAGAACCTGCCGATTGCTTCGGCAACATCAATCTCACCAGGCGGGACATCCAGTGAAAGTCCATTGTTCTGATAGGCGATCATGTGCATGAAGTCGAGGTTACTGGCAACATCACCAAAATCATTACCTACACCAACAGTAAAAATCGAGGCATTTTGCTCGTTAGCGTTATCAATGTTTTCCAGGATCGTGGGTAGATCAGTAATTTGCACTGCTTCAGGTCTGCCATCACTCACCAGCATAATCTGGTTGGCAGCATCTTGTGGAAGTGGTTGGTGTACAGCCGCCAGCATTGCATTGTTTAGGTCGGTGCCATTACGTAGTACAACATCATTTATATATTCAATCGCACTATTTTTGTTTTGTTCTGTCGCAAATTGTGGCGTATTTCGCCAGTGGTAAATTAAATCATTGAAAGTGATTACATTAAAATGATCCACTGATTCGAGCTGTGAAATACAATACTGCGCAGCGAGTTTTGCCTCTCTGATCCTGCTATTGATCAGCATACTCCGTGAAGCATCGAGAACGAAGATGAAATATCGGTCAAAGTCCTCATTTTGATCGATGGGTCCAGGCTCAATTATCGCAAGAAAATGAGCTGCCGAATCGGGATCATCCTGTTGTGTCATCACCCACATTCCAGTCTCTTCAAGTTCAAGAGTGATAGCAATTTCTAAATTATCTCGAGGCAGGAAATTCGCCCGATCCAGTGATATGATAACAGTATCTGCAGTCTCATAATGAGTCTCAACGTTATAATTGTAAATCTGAACTGAATTGATCGTTCTCTGAGATGTTACCATCAGATCAACTGATACATTGTCAACATCCTGGTTCAGGAAAGGTGCTATATGAAGCGGATAGTTAAATCGAAACTCGCCAAAATCCAAGTTTGCCAGCTTCGAGTATTCTAACCGGATTTTGATATTTCCGGGTTCGATATCTTCAATAACACTTGAGAAAGGATTCCTGCCCAGATACCGTGACAAATCAGTTTCTCCCCAATCTTCTCCATGCTGTGGATTCTCTTGTTCTTCCGGTTCAAGAGAAAAGTAGACTAACGAATCCCCTTCCCAGATACCAAACCCTGTTACCATTGCATTTTCAGGCAAAGGATAGTAATAGCCGGCTGAAACAGGTTGATCTGCTGTATTCTCAAACAGTTGATCAACCGTAGTTGTCACAACCTGATTTTGAATTGTGATTTCCGTCTGAATGTCCATCAATCGCAAACAATTGTAAGGAAATTCGTTTCCATTCTGTCTCGCGAGTATTCCCTCTGCGAAAACATTACCTGACTGAGAAATTACGATGATACTCAGAATACTTATTAGCACTGTGCGCATGATAAACCCTCCCACTAGTTGATTCGATTATTTGAAGGTGAATTCAGCAAGAGCTGTGCCTCAAATTTTTTTAAATTCATAAACCTTTATTAAACATACAATAACACAACATAAACAGATAGTCGAATAAGGTTTGATAAAATTTAATGCCCGCAATTGACATCAGATTGTGAAGCAGAAGTAAGTGTTGTGTATGTTATGCACACTCTGCAATCAAGTTCTCAACACGATCTATCTACAATCCCCTCGTTTATACACCGTTTACTTTATCTCATTCATAAAGTGTGGTACATTGAGAAGTTGAGTCGGAAGAAGAAGTCTGGCATCACAGGCTGAAAGAATCCCGCCACATCACACTTCAGTCGAGCCCGGGGGATGCAGTCGAAACTTGAGAGGGTATTATGAAAAAGAGAACCATTTTGGGAGGAATTTTCCTGCTGTTGTTTGCAGGATTGCTAATCATGAGTTGTGCGCCAACAAAAGAAAGTGTCAAAATAATCCCGAGGGATGTGCTGTTCGGGAATCCCGACAAAGTCAGCCCGCAATTGTCGCCGGATGGCTCATACCTCACCTATGTCGCGCCCTATGAAGGTGTGCTCAATGTCTGGATTCAGAAGGTTGGTGAGGGCGAAGCGGTTCCCTTGACAAAAGATCAGGGACGAGGTGTCCGTCGTTATGGCTGGGCTTACAATGGAGAACAGATCATCTATCTGCAGGATCAGGATGGTGATGAAAACTGGCGCATTTACACAGTAGGTGTTGAGGGTGGTGAACCAACTTTACTTACCCCTGATGATCCTGATGTGAAGCATAAATTCCAGGCACAGATTCTGAAGAGCATTCCGGAAAAACCTGATGAACTGTTGATCGGCTTGAATAAACGCAATGAACGTATCCATGATGTCTATCACCTTAACCTGAAAACCGGAAAGATGAAAATGGTTGAAGAGGGTGATCCGGCGGTTTTGGGCTGGCAGATCGACCATACTATGACCATCCGTGGCTACACACGTGCGAACCCCGATGGCGGTCAGACCTTTTTGATACGTGACACCGGAAAGGGGTCGTACCGTGAGTTAATCACCTGGAGCGGAGATGATATGATGACTTCAGGTGTGATTACCTTCCGTGATGACAACAAAGGATTGTTCATCATTGATAGCCGTGATCGTAATGCTGGCGCGTTGATCGAATATGATCTCAAAACAGGCAAGAGTAAAGAAATCGCTGCGGACGATATGTACGATGTTTCCAGTGTGGAGATGCATCCCACCGATCATACTGTTCAAGCAGTTGCGTTTGTTCGTGCGAAACGTGAATGGGAGGTCATCGACCCGGCAATTCAGACTGATTTTGACAAGATTCAAAAGATGAATCCAGGTGAATTTTCGGTAATCGACCGTACCCTCGATGATAAGCACTGGCTGGTCGTTTATGATCAAGACAATGGTCCGGTGAAATACTACGCCTACGATCGTGAGTCAGGCGATATGACCTTCATGTTCAATCACCGGGAAGACCTGGTCGGTCAGCCATTAGTTGAGATGAAACCGATTAGTTTTCAGAGTCGCGATGGGATGACCATACATGGCTATCTCTCCCTTCCCAAAGACTGGCAGGGTCCAGGACCAATGGTGCTTAATGTTCATGGTGGACCGTGGTATCGTGTCTCCTGGGGGTACGATTCCGAAGCGCAGTTTTTTGCGAATCGCGGGTACGCTTGTCTGCAGGTAAATTTCCGTGGCTCAACCGGTTATGGTAAAAATTTCCTCAACGCAGGCGACCGTGAATGGGGCGGTACCATGCAGAATGACCTCACCGATGCGGTGAAGTGGGCAGTGGAACAGGGAATCGCCGATGAAGACAATGTTGTTATCTATGGTGGCAGTTACGGCGGTTATGCAACCCTGGCTGGTGTCACCTTCACCCCTGACCTCTACAAAGCAGGTGTATCCATTGTTGGTCCTTCTAATCTGGAAACCTTCCTGAATACCATTCCACCTTACTGGGAGTCATTCCGCAAGGTAATGGATGAACGTGTGGGTGAGATTCCACGCTATGATTCAGGTCAAATGATGGGGATGCCGAAAAAACCGGAAGATTTCACCCCGGAAGAGAAAAAAGAGATCGAATTTCTGCATTCGCGCTCACCTCTGTATCATGTTGATGAGGTGAAGGTACCGATGCTGATCGCTCAAGGCGCCAATGATCCACGCGTTAACCAGGCTGAATCCGACCAGTTTGTTGAAGCGATGAAAGCGAAGGGTCTGGATGTGGAATATGTTGTTTACCCCGATGAGGGGCACGGTTTCGCACGACCGGAAAATCGTCTCGATTTTTATGCGAAAACCGAAAAATTCCTGGCGAAGCACCTGGGAGGCAGATACGAGGAGTAGTTTCAGCACTCAAAGTAGGTATGTTTATTTAATGAGTATGCAGAAAACAATGCGGGAACACAATGAATTTGATTGTGTTCCCCGCTTTTTTGGTGTTCTAGTTTTGATGTTGGCTGGGTGGCACACTCCAGTGCGGAATTTTTTTGTCATTGCGAGCAAAGCGAAGCAATCCATTCTTGAAGAGTCACTCCACAGGGTGGCATCAGCCCCCCACGTCATCCCGGTGATGAGTTGGGCCGGGATCCAGTAGGATATTTCAACTCGTCATCCCAGCGTGGTGTTAGCTGGATTCATAGAACCCTGCTGCAGGCTGAGCATCCAGGAAGCAATTGATATTGTAGATTTTGGAAGTATGGACAAGCATTCTCCGCATGGGCGGCATGTATTCTGGCTTGGGATTTATCCCAAGTCTAATGATTCCCTTGAATCTCTGAGCCGATCTATTAGACCCTGGATAAATCCAGGGCCAAGCACTATCTCAACAAAATCACCTTCTGCACTTCGTTCACTCCACCAACCTGCACCTGCAGGAAATACACCCCACTCACCAACTCTTCGCCAGCATCAATCGTAAATCGTTGCTGACCCGATTGATACAATGCTACCCGCTCAAACTGCAACTGACCGAGGGTGTTGTAGAGTTGAAAACGAACTTCGCTCTGCTCTGGCAAGGTGAAGGGGACCGTCAAGGTCGAATTGAAGGGATTCGGGTAGACAGTTCCAAGCACAAATCCGTCTGGGAGTGACGCTTCGGATGTCGTGCTGGCGGATACTGTTATCTGAGCGTATGGTCCCTCACCGAAATGCGAACCCGATTTAACCACAGAGGACACAGAGAACACAGAGGAAACCTTTTGCTGAGGATTTGAACTCAATATTGGATTTGATCCGTTTGAGTCTAGCTGATCATCATTCGCTATAGAGCCAAGGTTTTCATTCGTAATTAATCCGCCGATTATCTTACCACCTGCATCCAACACCTTCACCACAATCTCATTCCCCACCGCAAACCCTGCCAAGCCATATTCCGGGAATCCCTGCCAGCAGACTACCGGGTGGACAACTTTATCACGATTTACAGCACTTCTTCCCACAAGCAAATCACCGTCGAACACCTCTATATAAGCTGGTGAAATACTCTCGAAATTCTCCTCTATTTTAACCAGTACTGGGTATGGTTTTCCAGTTGATGGAGGAGCTCCCTCAACCACTGGTAAATGAGAAAAAGCAGTATTCCTCTGAAATCCAGCATTTGGCAGATACTGGAAGGTAACTGATTCATTCACATACGCATAAAATCCCTCCCCCGGATGCATATCTCCCAGGGTGTTGATAGGACCCAAGCCGTAATTTGGCAACCAAACACCGCCCTCATCATTCATAATACTTTCCACCTGTGGCGAAATATGATCGAGAACGACTTCTACTGGGGCAGGGTCGAGCCAGGGATAGCCGAGCCAGTTCCAGCGATTTTCGAGTAACGAATATTCGGTAGCAGGATCAATGGGTTGCCCGGTAATACTCCAGATTTCATCCTCCTGACAAAACAGCAGATATCCCTCTTCGATGGAAATCTCGTTGATGGTGTTAAATCCATCGGGAATGTAAACGTGACCGTCATTCTGGTAAGCGATGGCAAGTGACGCCAGATCACCGAAAACATCAGCAGCATTGAGTTCCTGAGGAATCAGTGGTGTAGAAACCATGGTAAAGCGGTTGCCCTCGAGTGGAATTTCCAAGGTCAATGGTGGTTCGGGTATCTCAACAATTCCGGAATGATCAAAGACACGGAAGATATAACGGTCTGCGACGTAGGTATATTGATCACGTACTACCATGGCATCAGCATAATAGAGATTACGTTCGGTAACCAGTTGCACATTCGCTGGATCGGTTACATCCAGGATATAGAGATTGTCTCGTTCGCCTGATATCCAGAGGTAATTTCCCTGTACCTGCATTGCAGTTGGTTCGATTATATCAAGCTGGAATGTGCCTGCGAGCTGAGGGTTAACTGGATCAGTTGCATTCAGAATCCGCAGATTTCCATCAACATTGATGGTGTAGACCATCCCATTAAGCACACGTAACTTGCTGTTCGGACCATTCATGGGAAAGGTACTCAACTCTTCAAGATTTTCCGGATCAGACACATCGAGGATATAAACACCTGCTGTTTTATCCAGCAGATAAATAATGTCTTCCCCCACATCGAATGAAGAAACTTCAGACGGCGTATCAAACCAGTCCATCCGGTCCAACTGAATGGGATTACTGGCATCTTCGACGGTGAAATACATATCGTCCAAAGCGGCTAATAAATAACCATTATAATATTGAAACTCGTTGACATCAGACATGGCGGCAGTACCGAGTAGTTCCATATCAGATGGATCGGAAATATCAATGACTGCCAGGTGATTCCCCCCAAATGGCAAACGCATGGATACCCAGGCGACTTCACCGTTCGTTACAATCTTGTTTGCAACACCTTCTAGACGCAAGGTATCCACTTCCTCCATATTTTCTGGATCACTGATATCCACAGAACGTATACCCATTGTCCAATCTGCCAGGAACGCATAGTTTTCATGAAGGTCGACATCATACAACCTGCCGCCGTGACGGATGGTTGCGACGACCTCAGGCTGAATTGGATCATTGTAGTCTACCACAGTAAAGGCTGATTCAATGTAAGGAAGGTAGCGGAACCCAAGACCTCCGAAAAAAGCATAGCCGGGCTTTACCGCAACACAGCAAAATATCTCAAAGTCTGAGTCTATTCTTGATATTACCTGGGGTTGATTAGGACGTTCGATGTCAATCAGGGTTGTACCATAAAACATATCAGCTGTTACAGCAATGTTGTTTTCTAAGTCGATGTCCAGTTTATTCGTACTTTCGGGTGGGTGTTCCAAGATCGCAAGTTGAACTGGATCCAAGGGATTGGTGATGTTATTTACCTCAAAATGGTTCTGGTCGATTGAATAAGAAAGGTTTCCCTGGATAATCATATCACCTGCAGGTCGATTCAAATCGCATCCACCAAAATAAACAGGATTGAATGGATCAGAGATGTTAACAACACCCATTGCAGAGATACCGTGATAACCGAGAAATGCATTTATTCCTTCAACGTGAATTGAATTCGGCTCCCCAGCATCGGTTACATTTGCTACGATAATTGGCGTGGGAGTTGTAATATCCAGAATATACATACCCTCCTCCCCTGCAGCGATATAAGCAAAATCACCCTCTACTACGATATCGTTGAGATGACTGATGTTATCCAATTGAGAAATATACATTAAATCATTAGGATTTGTGGCATCCAAGACAAATAAGCCTTCAATAACGTCCACAGCATAAATATAACCATCCTGCACATCGAGGCTTATGATGCGGTTTTCAGGAAACCAGCATCCGATCTGTACTGGATTCGCGGGATCGGTAATGTCGAAAGAACGTACTCCCCCATACCAGTTTGCCACATAAGCATAATTATTCTCGATCACAATCTCACGGCAGTCATCCAGCAACATATATATATTCCCGATTTCAGGAAGAAGTTGGGCGTATAAAGGAAGTGTGGTTGTGAATGGAATAATCACAAAGAGAGTGAGGAAGGTAATACTTTTCGTAAATTTCATCATTGCCTCCAGCATAGCGGGAAGGTTGGATAGATTGCCATCAACTTTATTGCGAAATTCTGGTTTTTTAGATATGTTTTGCAAATTCTTTGTGAGAATTATCTATAGCCACAAAATACATTGTGAGTGGGCAGACCAGCACCCATGTCATAGAAGTAAAAAAGTTTTCCTCGAAACGAACATCTTTTCCTTAGCACCAATGAATTCATAAGCGTTGATATCTGCAATAATATATACCATTAATATTGTGATAAATTCAACAACTTAGTGAAATAATATAAAATTTTTCAGGAAGGTGGCTGGGGGTGATCCACCAAGATAGCCTGATGCTTTGCGTCGGGTATAAGGGATAAATTCTACTACACACTTCAATTTTGCGGTGGATGGATGGTTTTTCCGCAACATTTGCAATCTTGGATTAGCCTAAAACCTTCTTAAACCCTGATTTCATCTGCCCGACACCTTTTTTCACCACCAACACGGAAGATGTTGAATAGCGTGCAACTTTTTCCGGGATTTCGCCGAATAGCATTTGTCTGAATAGTGGTTCTTTCGCTGCTCCTATAACGACCAGATCATACTCACGGCTGGCACGTGCGATACCCCCGGCAACACTTTTTGATTCGATTAACATCTGCTCTGTTTTTATTGTGGTCTCTATCTCATCCATTGTGGATTCAATTCGTTCAGTGGCTTGAATTTTTTCTTCATCGCCAGGATTATCAGAGACCACATAGGCAGCGGTTAATTGCAGCTTCATGTGCTCTGCAACAGATTGAATAATCTGTCGGGCGAGTTTGGCATTCGGTCCACCTGCAGTTGGAAGAAGGCACGAATTAAAGGTCTGGCTTTTTCCAATTTTCAGCATCATAATATCACAGGGAGCAAGATGGATTACCTTGTCCGCCACCTCACCGAAAATACGATCGCGTGCATTAGTAAATCCCTTCCAACCCATCACAAGTGCAGTTGCTTTGTGACGTTCGATTGCTGCCAGGATTCCATCTGCGGGTTGATGTGCAATTACCAGGTCGGTTTCAAATTTGGTGCTTTTATTCCTCATGTAGTCGCGCGCGGCATTGAAAAGTGGCTCTTTATGATGAGCAAACCGTAAGCCCTCGTGGATTGGCATCTGCTGGGATACATCCACAACCGCAATTGCTGTCAGTTTTACACCTCGCGCTTTTGCCACCGGATATGCAAAATCAAGCAAAGTTTTTACCGTCGCCGGATTATGCAAAGCTACAAGGACAGAGGGTTCTGTTGATTCGACAGGTCGCTGGTTTGGCAACAGTACCTGGGGCTCAAGCAGAGAGGCTTTCTTTTCAAAATGTGCATAATAAATTATCAAACCGACAGCGATCCACCCGATCGTAACATACCAGGCGATGGGTTGAAAGCTGAACTGGTAGAGCGCAAGCAGGATATTCAGGGAAAAACCAAGAATGGGAACATAGGGGTAAAATGGAATCTTGTACTTTCTCGGGATATCGGGATATTTCCTTCGTAGTGCAATCACGGACAAATTCACCATCGCAAAAGTCAGCAGGAACATTAAACTTGCAGCCGATCCCACAGCCTCAATCGGAAGCGTAATTGCCATGACGAGCAGAATAACACCAGTAGTAAAAATGGCAAGTTTTGGTGTACGACTTTTAGGATGAATGGTTGAAATTATGTGCGGGAGATAACGATCTCGTCCCATGGAAAATGCCACACGTGATGCCGCCATCACAGTCGCATTCAGTGCGGACATGGTAGAGAGCAGACCACCAAATACGATAATCGCCACCCCGAATGCTGGCATAAAATTTTCCGCAGCGCGTACAATTGCCGTCTCTTTGAATTTGCCTAGAAATTCCCAGGATTCCATTCCTTCAGGATTAATTGCGCCCAGTGAAACCCATAGGATAAGCAGGTAAATAACAACTGTAATGCTGAGTGAAATGAAGGTCGCTCGAGGGATGTTTTTTTCAGGATTTTTGATCTCTTCTGCAACTGTCGCTATGAGATCATACCCCTCAAACGCGATAAAAGTTAACCCCATCGCTATAATCACCCCGCCAAAACCCTGCGGTAAAAATGGGGTGAAACTTTCAGCGGCACGTACCGGTTCTGCGAGAATTTGACGAATTCCATATCCAATAAAAATCAGTAGTATGACAATTTTGGAGAGTGTGAGCACATTTTCGGTTTTACCGGTGACTTCCGCGCCTCGTGCATTCAGTAAGATAAAAACAACACCGATCATCAAGGTTACCAGGATGATCCCTGAGTGTTGACCGATAACATTTAGAATTGCACCGCTTAATTCTGGGGTGTACTTGTGGAAAAACTCCCAGAAATAGCCTGCAAATCCTATCGCGTAAAGGCTGCAGGCGACAGTATAAGCAAACCACAACATCCAGCCGGCGACAAAGCCAGTGCCTCCCGGAAAAGCCATGCGAACAAAGGAATAACCACCACCAGCGCGAGGTATAGCTGATGCTAGTTCAGCATACGCAAAGGCTGTCAGCAGGGTAACCACACCATTTAGAGCAAATGCGAGTATTGATGCCGGTCCAGCTTCTCCGGCAGCGATACCAGTCAGGACAAAAATTCCCGCACCAATCATCGCACCCACACCAATCATGGTCGCATCGAAAAGACCAAGATTACGTGCAAAGGAGGATTCAGTGGTCGGGGTGGATGCCATAAATGCTCTCGTAGAATAGCGATGAATTATTTCTCAGACTAAGATAAGGTTCAGGAATGATTAAGATAAAGCGATATTTCTAAATATATGAGGGATATAAAGAACTGGTAGGTGCTGTGTTGTTGAAGTTTAAACGTCTTGTTTAGTGCTCCACAATCTCTTAAACAACAAAAAAACAGAGTACCAATAAGCCAGGTAGCTGTATTACACCAATCATAACAAGTAGTCCATATTGGAATGCATCAAAACGAGCTCGTGAAAAAGGTGTCATGATCATGAACTAAACCTGCAATTACTCCAACTTACCTGCATACTGAACTGGTATGTCTGAATGCTTGTATTGTAAAGTTCTTTCACCGATACCTATCTCCCAACTCTAAAAGCATAAATGGCAAAACACAACCAGAAAAAAGCCACTCTGGAATTCAGAGTAGCTTCTGGAAAAATATATGATAATGTTTTTTCTAATACCTAAGCTGTCCTCAGCGCATTCACAATATTCATTCGTGCGGCACGTACTGATGGGAAAAACCCGCCAATGATTCCCATGAAGGCTCCGAAGATCAAGCTGCCTAGTATAATCTGGGGGGACATCGCAAAGGCAAAATTTACCTCAGAAAATGAAGTGAAATTCAAGGTTGAGATTTCAAAAAACTGCAATCCTGTTGCGAGAAGGATTCCAAGTACCGTTCCAGCAAGAGAGGTAAATAGAGATTCCGTTAGAAAAACCATCAAAATCGAACGTCTATTAAAACCGAGTGCTCGCAGTGTTCCGATTTCAGAGGTTCGATTGGCAACTGCACCATACATGGTAATGGATGCACCAACAGTTGCTCCCAATCCGAGAATAATCGTAATGAAGATTCCCAGGATACGGATGAACATGGTCAAGCCCTCTGACTGTCTCTTGAAAAACGCCTCTTCAAACTCAACACGCGTCTCCTGCAAGCGTGTTTCCGCTTCCAAAGCGGATTTGAAGCCATCAAACGCATCGATTGAGGTAAGTTTTATGGTGACTGAGGAGGCGGTATTGCCCCTTCCAAATGCCTCGAGCAACTGTGTGGAATTCCCCCAGATTTCTGACTCGAACCCGCTTCCTTCACATCTGAAGGTACCAACTACAGTCCAGTCGTTCCCAGCGAACTTTACAATATTCCCGACTGAAGCACCTTGAAATTTTTTCGATATGGGTTCGCCTACAATCAATTCACGCAGATCAGGATTAAACATCCTGCCTTCAACAATATGTAACTGAGGTCGTAAACTCTCTACGAGTGGACTCACTCCCCTAACCGTAACATTACTCATACCGCCGTCTGCTTTGTGGAGGTTGATAACAACGACCGGTTCGGCAGACATCAACGGTTCCCCATCTGCAGTCATCTTCACTCCGGGAAGCGTTGCCAGGACATCTTGCGATTCTCCTGACACTGAGCTGGAAATCTCTTCGTTCGACCCCTTGCGAGTTACGATGACATTGTCTGGTGACCCAGTTTTTGCCAGAGTCTTTTCCACACCATGCGCCATCATCAAAACTGCAGTGAAGGTAAAGGCAACGAGTGCAATACCCACAATGGTGATTATGGAAGCCAATCGTCGCACACGAAAATTTTCTACCGTATATATAAAAGGAACAGCCATTTTGAATTCCTTTAGATTTGAACAGGTTAATGATAGTGCCAGATTTGATTTGGTTGCAGCATTGTCGTTTCCATCGCGTCATTCCAGCATTGTTTTAGCTGGAATCCAGGAGGCTTACGATCAATCAAACTTTACTAAATCAGACACTAGCCCACAAACCGCAAACTATCTGCAATTTTACTTTTTGCGACATTCCTCACCGGGAAGATCGCTGAAACAGCTCCGATAAAGAGTACCACCACCACAAGCAGAACGATGGTAATCACTTCTATCTCAAACACCGGGAACCACCCCTTGGGAATTGCCGCAGCAAATGCCTCTACAAGTGGGAAAGTCAGCAAAAGCCCTAATGCCCCACCAAGGATCGATATCACCAGGGATTCCCCGAAAATAAGGAATGCGATCTTTGGCACGCTGAAGCCGAGGGTTTTCAATACAGCATATTCACGAGTACGTTCACGTGCGGACATCATCATCGTATTCGCTAAAACCAGCATAATGACACCAACGATTGTGAATGAAACGATATTCATAGCACCAAGAATAGCACCTGAAGCTGAGATAAAGCTTCTTGTAAATGCTGCTTCTGTTTCTGTCTTAGTTTCAGCCGCAGAATTGGCGAATAACTCATCGATTTGGGTGGATATTACCGCAGCTTCATCAGGATTATCAATCTTTACATTATACCAACCAACTTGATTCTCGCGTCCAGGATAGTCCTGTAGCATCCGTTGATTCAGATATTCCCAGTGAAACATCATCTGTGAAGCATCGGTACTCTTTTTCTGTGGCTGATAGATACCACGAATTATGAAGTTCCACTCTCCGGGATAAATATCTCCAGTCAGAGTCATGGAATCGCCTACTTTAAGGTTATATCGACTTGCGATATCACTGCCAATGACGCAGGAATTCTGTTCACGTTTGAAAGTTGATAGTTCCTCTTCACCAAGCATGTATTCGGGATAAATATCAAAATAGGTGTCTGCATCTATGGCAAAACGTGAGAAAAACTGATTCTGATCGATGTATGTCCCACCGAACCAATTCGCGAAAGAGACCTCCTCAACCCCCGGAGTGTCAGCTATTTTATCACGATAAGCGTATGGCATCGGGAAAATAAAAGATACCGCGTGGCGAACAATCAGCCTGTCCGTCGCGGCAGCGTCAACACCAGCATACCATGCAGTCACAACTGTTCGCAGCACACCGAATGCCACCACTGCAATCGCAATTCCGAGGATGGTCAGGAATGCCCGGGTTTTGCTGCGGAAAGCATTTTTAACAACGAGAAAAAAGAGCTTCATTCTGTCTCCTCCACCAACTCACCCTTTTCCAGGTGCAGGATTGTTTTAGCGGTTTCTGCAGCGTGAGGATCGTGCGTAACCATAATGATGGTTTTGTCAAACTCTTGATTCAGACGTTGCAACAGAACCAGAATCTCATCGGCAGAGGTTTTGTCCAAGTCACCAGTTGGCTCGTCCGCAACAATGATCTGAGGATCTGTAACTATCGCACGAGCTATTGCCACACGCTGCTCCTGACCGCCCGACAACTGCTTGGGATAGTGCTTCATTCGATCGCCTAAGCCGACTATATTCAAAGCAGTTTCAACGTGTTTTTTGCGTTCTGCCTTGCTCAATTTTGTAAGCAGCAGTGGTAATGCCACGTTGTCAAATGCAGTAAGAACGGGTATGAGATTATAAAATTGGAAGACAAAACCAATGTTATTCGCACGCCATTTTGCCAGTTTGGATTCATTCAGGCTGGTGATCTCAGTGTCGCCAATCTTGACCGTGCCTTTAGAGGGACGATCTATTCCAGCGATAATGTTCAAAAGTGTAGATTTTCCTGAACCTGATGGTCCCATCAGAGCAAGATAGCCACCCTTTTCAACTGATATATCCATACCATCAAGAACAGGTATTTCGAAGCCATCCCTCTGATAGGATTTACTCAAATTTGCTACTTCTATAAATGGTGCCATTTTATGAGTTCTCCCTGAATCTGCCTGTGTCTGGTCTGTTGTTACACTTTTATCGTGGTCTATCTCACATAATTTATTTTTTGGCATTGGACTTGTCCAATGTCTAATAATTCAACTTAGGGACTTCTTAGACACTGGATAAATCCAGTGCCATATTGTGTTTCGTAGCTTCTTAACCCACTGAAATTTTGGAAAAAGGTTGATCCTATTTGATCTTAATGGAAGTGCCGTCAGTTATCTGTTCATCGAGCTTCCTGATGATACGGTCTCCATTGCTTAACCCACTTTCAATAATTAGAAATTCTGCAAGTTTTCCCGCTGTTTTCACATTGACTTCGACCGCTTTGCCATTTTCAGCACGATATGCCAGCTCCTGCCCAGCACGTTGAATCACAGCATCCGCCGGAACGACCAGCACTGGCTTGGCATCCATCTCTTTTTCAGCATCGATTTGTTGGACAAATGTGACTCGTGCACTCATCTCCGGCAGTACAAAGTCATCGTATTCATCAAAGCCGATTTTAACCTCAACAGTCCCCTTGGCACGGTCCGCCGTGGGGATAATACTCACAACACGACCCTTATATCTTCTTGAAGGGGCACTATCAAGTTGAATCAAACAAGTAACTCCGATTTTCACCTTTTCGATATTTGATTCCGAGACATCCGCTTCTACCTCTAATGAAGAAAGATCAGCAACAGTGACAACCGCCGCACGAGCATTTACCCCGGCAGCCATGGGTGAGACAATCTCCCCAACATCCGCATTTTTTGTCAGAACGGTTCCTGCAAAGGGCGCACGAATGATCGTATTGTCCAGTGCGACTTCAGCACCTTGTATACGAGCTTTTGCCACAGCAATATTCGCGGTGATACGGTTGTAATGGGTTTCAGCAGCTTCCAGTTCAATCTGAGCACTAAGTCCAGCCGAAACCAGCTCCCGCTTGCGTCGCAGGTTATTTTCAGCTTCAGTCAGTTCAGCTTCATACACCTTCAATGCTGCCTCTGCTTCTGCCAGCAGGGCGCGGTAGTCATCATCTTTCAATCGCCCGATCACCTGCTTTTTAAGAACTTTGTCCCCTTCGCGGACATTCAACTCAACCAGCACACCAGTTGTATTAGCAGCGATGGCGGCTTTACGTTGGGCGACTACATACCCATTTGCAGTCAATATCGATTGATCCTCTGCCGGGGAACGAAGTGTAACAGTTCCCAGCTGCACTTCGACTGGTCGGTCACCAAGAAAATTCAATGCAGCCCAGGTTCCACCAGCGAGAACAATAAATATCAACACTACGAACGCAAAAACTTTTACTGTTTTACTGTTTCCCGTTTTGTTATCTACTTCATTCCGGGATTCCCGATCTATTTTCAGGGACGAGAGATCTGCTTTGTCCATCGCCACTTAATGTTCTCCTTGTTCATCAGGCAATGGCACTCGATCCAATTCACCTGTGTGCAGTTTCCGCCATGTACTGGTAAATTCTTCTGATTCTTCAATCAATGGAATCAACTTTTCAACCCAGCTTTTCTCAGCTTCAAGTAAGGCAACTTCATATTCAGTTTCTATTGTGAATAGCCGCTCCAACCCCTGTTTTTCACAATCGGAGAGACACAAAACGGTATGGTTGATTCTGTTTTCAATATTTTCGATGCGTTTCCGTAACAGTTCAGCCGCTTCATCAGGCGGTATCATAGCGATAAGTGATAGTGCCGAACCGAAAAGGGGATACTCCTTGTTCGAAACCGACAATAGCTCTTGCATCCATTCTACCAGCTCCTGCTGTCCTGAATCGGTCAATCCATATATCGTGCGCTCAGGACGTGCGCCATCACGTTCAACATCCTTCGCCTCAATGAATCCAGCCTTCTCCAACGATGTGATGATGGTGTACAGCGAGCCATAATTAATTTTGATGCTGTTTTCTTTATGCCAGGTTCGCAACGTGGATGCGATCTGGTAAGGGTGACTCTCTTCCACCTGTAGTACTGCCATCACCGCCAATCCAAGCGGATTGGACACCTTCCTTTGATTCACTACTGGTTATCCTCCAAGTCAAATATTCGGAGCCGAGTATAAGATGTCGGATAATGAAGGTCAAGCATCCCTCTGGAGATTCCACATCTCGGACTCCAGAGAATCTGTGTGTCCAAATGTTCATAACTGTACAATTGTTTAAAATTAAATTCAAGCCATTTTCACACAAAATTTATTTTCTCGGAGTCAAATCCTAGAGGTTCAAATTGTTATGAGTATCAGATTAATGTCGGTTCGTTTCATTATGACTCAGCGTTGGCTGAGCTATTCTTCGAGGGGTATGCAGGCTTTCCTAACGAGGATAAGAGCCGTATTTTAGGAATATACTAGTGGATCAACTCACAGGGATTGATAGCTGGCTTTGGACTTGTCCAAAGTCTAGTAACTCTAGCAATGGAAACGTTCCTTGCGTCATTCCAGCATGCTTTTAGCTGGATTCGCAGAACCCTGCAGCAGGCAGAACATCCAGGAGGTATTTCAACGAGACTAGTGTATTTTGACTGGCACTAGTAATAAAACCAAATGGTTTGGATATACTATTCACTGGCAAGTACAATGGGATATACTGAAAACCTGATTTATTAGAATGCAGACCAATACAGGAAAAGAGATTTGAATCATTCTTACATGGCATTAAAACGACTTATCGATCTTGTTTTATCCGCTGTTGGTCTGCTCTTCCTGGCGATACCCATGGCGGTGATCAGTGTTATTATTAAAGTTACCTCCCCAGGCCCGATATTCTTCCGTCAGAAACGAATTGGGCTTCACAAAATACCATTTGAAATGCTGAAATTTCGCACAATGGTGGTGGATGCGGATAAACTTGGACCACATGTGACTGCATTGCATGATCCACGTATCTATCCATTCGGCAATATCCTGCGTCGCACAAAACTGGATGAACTGCCGGAGTTGTGGAATGTATTTTGTGGTGATATGAGTTTAGTGGGGCCACGTCCTGAGGTACCGAAATATGTTAAGTGCTATCCTACCGACTGGGACAAGATTTTTATAGTTCGCCCGGGAATTACCGATATCGCCACATTTATCTTTCGTGACGAGGAGAAGTTGCTGGCAGATGTAAATGACCGTGAAAACGCTTACATCAATTTTGTTGTACCCGTAAAAGCGAAACTGGCAATGCAATACGTTGAGCGAGTATCCCTCTTGACTGATTTCAGCATTCTCTGGCATACGGTTAAGGCGATTACAGTGGGCAAACTCAGAAGTGATGAACACAGCCCGATTATTTCTAATCTCCAGAAAAAAATTCGGCTGTCTGACAATTGATTTATTTCACAACTTCACGCCGTCTTCTCCTCTGCATTCGCCTTACATCTTCAACGACACTCATTGATCTCACTTCATGCTTTCTGAGAAAGAAAATATTTTGGTTTTGTGAGGTTCTGGAGCGGATGAATTTTTCTTGGATAATCTATGAATGAGAGCTAACCTGTAAATTAAGTGTACTGGTTGCTGAATTCTGCCTTTGACAGAAATTTGTGTTATTGATTGGATTTCACACTCAGTTCTAAATCCCTGAGAAACAAACAAAGGCAGTATTTATATGAATATTCTGGAGTTACAGCAGCAAATCCGCGACTACACCACTCCCAGCCTGAAAAAAGCATTCTTCCAATTAGCAGATAGTCTACTCCCATACCTGGCACTTTGGGCATTAATGATCCTTTCGGTCAGTTTTGGATTCCCGTATTGGGTGACTTTGAGTCTCGCTTTGTTCGCAACAGTTTTTCAAATACGTCTTTTTATCATTTTTCACGATTGTTGTCATCAATCTTTTTTCGCTTCTCAAAAAGCAAACCGTATCCTTGGTCATTTCCTGGGTATTTTAACCTTCACACCTTATGATGGCTGGGCTGAAGAACACCTTACACATCACGCCAGTGTTGCTGATCTGGATCGACGAGGGACTGGTGATATCTGGACGATGACTGTCAAAGAATATAAGGCTGCTACACCATGGCGAAGATTTTTGTATCGTATGGTGCGTCACCCTTTTAATCTATTTGCCATTGGACCGATCTGGGTATTTTTTATCTTTCATCGGATATTTCAAAAGGGGATGTCTCATCGCGAGAAAATTAGTGTCGTAATAAACAACCTCGGCATCCTGGCGATATTTGCTGCTATCTCTCTGACCCTCGGTTGGAAAGCCTACCTGATGATTCAGCTTCCCCTGATCTATCTCAGTGGGGCGCTCGGCATCTGGCTCTTTTATGTACAGCATCAGTTTGACCCGACACACTGGTATCCGCATGCGGAATGGGATTATCTGACCGCCGCCCTGCATAGCAGTTCATACTATAAATTGCCGAAAGTGCTGCAATGGATCACGGGTAATATCGGCTTACATCATGTGCATCATGTGAATGCCCGTATCCCAAATTATCACCTTCAACCCTGTCTGGATAACACACCCTTCCTGCAACAGGTTGAACCGATGACCCTGTTGAAGAGCTTCAAAACTGTGAAGATGAATCTCTGGGATGAGGAGAAGGATAAACTGGTGAGTTTTAAGGCAATCAGACAATCCTCTTAATTTTAGTTGTCCTCAAGTCTTGTATTCAAGTAGTCAAAAATAACCGGAATTCATGAAAAAGTTTCGGCACGAAACAATCCTTGAATATACAGCAAGTTTGTAAAGTATTGGTGGGAATGGTTGTTCTCCCTCTCCCTCTAAAGCGAGCAATGGGCTCCCCTGTAAAACGCCTTCAAATTGATGATTCATCTCACCTTGTGGATAGAAAAACAACCTCCCAGACAGCTAACGTTGAGAGCTTCCTGCAAAGCAGAGTGCAATACTCCTGAAATCGTGTACTACCCTGATAGAATCAATTTGTACACCATTAGATAGACAAGAGGAAAATAGCAATATACAATTTGGTTTAATTTAAATATATGACGAACAAGTATTGACTCCATTGACTCAAGCATGTAGTATTAATAAACATGCGTGGGTTAGGGGTAGCTTGAATATTTGATTTTTGGAAACTACTCCTGCCTAATACAGTAGTATTCGAGTTCAGCATTGTTCTGACAGATTGAACTAAAGTGTTTTTACTATTTTTGGGGGGAACCATGAAGAAGCCATTCGCTATTTACCTCACCGCTAATTTTTTCCTGATTTGCTTCATCACTCCATTTGTATCTGCTGAGGACAGATTTACCAGAACGGTTTTGTTTGAGGACATTATAGAATGGAGTTCAATTGCAACTGTCGACCTGGATAATGATGGCGACAATGATTTTCTTGTTTCGAGCGAAGACCACGTACCTGTTTGGATTGAAAATGAGAATGGATTAGAATTTACGATTCATGACATTGATACCTTGCTGTATAGATCGGATAAAATACTCGGTCACGATTTGAATAATGATGGAAATCAAGATATCCTGGTGTTTGTTGACAACTGGATAATTGAAGATCATCGGGATGCCTTGCTCTACTACGAGAACAACGGAGAGCAGGCTTTCAACAGACATGAACTCTATACAAATTTTTCATATTTAACTGATTTCGAGATATTTGATCTGGATGGGGATTTAGATGATGATATCATTACTGCTGCGTCGAGTTCCGGAGTAGCTTGGCTTGAAAATGATGGGCAAGAACCCCCAAACTTTACCTACCATCTTGTAAGTAATGAAGTTGTATGCCATCAATCAGTCGAAATTTGCGATTTCAATAATGACAATATTCCTGATATTATCACAGGTAATTATTATGGGGAGATTTATCTATTCGAAAACGACGGAAACCTTGAATTTGAACTATTTGAGTTGAACCAGTTGATGCCAAACTTTGACGGAAGTATATCACAAATCGAAGTGGTTGATATGAACAATGATAATGTAGACGACATTGTTGCAACAGGAGATAGGAATTTACTTTGGGGAGAGTATACTGGCAACTATGATGGTTTCCTTGAGCATGAAATAGAGATGCAAATGCCTGGCGGGAGAGTCCGGGTGATTGTTGTAAAAGATTTTGATACTGATGGTGATCCTGATATCGTAGTGAATCAAAGTACCCGTTCAATCAATTTTTATGAAAATAACGGATACGGCACATTCATTTCAGGGGATCAGATCGAAGATTTTGATTTTTTGGTGGACATGTGTGAAACTGATTTTGATGGTGATGGTGACTTTGACCTCGTTGCACTCACTGGTACTCATGAAGGAATTAGGGATATCTCCTTACTGACAAATAATTTAGCTCCACCAATTTCAATTTCCCTTCAAAGCAACTATTTCGAACTTATCTCTTTTTCATTATACCCAACAAATTTGTGGGCTGAAGATGCATTCAGAGATATTCCCGGACTCGTAATCGTTTATGAAGACAATGGCGATATCTTCCAGCCAGATGATATCAATACTATCCGCGGAATTTCTCTCGGAGAGGGATACCGTGTGTTCTGCAATGAGACGTCAACTCTAACATTGACAGGGGTTCCCACAGACCCAGAGAGAGAATTTAGCGTAAGTGGGGGTATATGGAATTGGATGGGGTATCCCTTCCTCGACGCAGTACCAGTTACTATCGCATTGAATGAGATTGTCGATCTATTGTCTATAGTATTAACCGATGACGGTCGATTCTGGGTGCCTGCAATTGAGTTGAACACCATTGGTGAGATGCAGCCGGGTGAAGGGTATTTTGTATTTCCGGAGTCAGATATCGATTTTGTTTTTACACGTGAATTGATGGGAAAACTTGCTGAAGGAAATCAAAACTTCCAACAACAGGATCTACAGGATAAGTCGATCATTCGTACTGGTAAACCCTACCTGGTCCTAGTGACCCTTCATGGAAACGTAGAATTCAAAAATGTGGCAGCCATTGAAGTTTATGATGGAGATATTCTGGTTGGAAGAGCTACTAACCCAGGTGGTTCGTTGGTACCAGTAGTTGCCTGGGAGGCCGAACCGAATCTTGAACTACCGGGCTTTTCCAACGGTCATCCTATCACAGTTCTGGCACGAAATGAAGCAGGAGAGATTATAGGTCAATACGACCAGGCAGCTCCTGATCCTCAGAATAAATTGTCTAATAGTTTCGGTGAGGGAGCATACTCAGAAATTTCTATTAAGGTGAATCGTTCCACACAATCGCTCCCACTACAGATCACAATCGGAAAGGGATACCCCAACCCATTCAATTCAACCTTAACGATTCCAGTTTCAATTCCAGATAATGACGAAATCACCATCAAACTTTTCAACATCTTGGGTCAAACTGTATTTGAGGAATATTTTACCCTTAACGCAGGTCATCATCGAATAACCCTGGACAATCTGAGTTCAATGGATAATCTCGTCAGTGGAATTTATCTGCTTAAATTATCTACTGCCGGGTTTCAGGCAACACAACGAGTCGTATTCATGAAATAAGCTCAAAGAACCTGGGTGGCATTGAGCAATTCTAAAGTTTGATTATCTCAATGTCACCCATCCCTTGAATATCCCTACATCGGAACAATAGGTGGTTCCTCGCTATTAGCAGATCAATTCACCTGGAATGACAGATTGGCCCTGGATTTATCCAGGGTTTAATAAGTCCATTACTAGAGTTATTTAACATTGGACAAGTCCAATACCAGCAGTCAAAGAATGTGATTTGACTTATTCGCTAAAAAGTGTCATTTGACTATGCTATCTGAGTTGCCAGATACATTTCCAGTTTGTCCATGGACTGTTCCCACCCTATGTCGGCACCAACCTGCTTCGCCAGCTCGGGCGCGACACCGGAGGTTACAGTCAGCCTGGTTTTGCCGTCAACATCTTCGAAAAGAACTGTAATAAGCATTTCATCCGGCCATCCCTCAGGTATGCCGAACTTTGTAATATCAGCATCGTTCCCTTCAGAATCTGTAAACCTATCAACCAGTACCAGCTTTTCAGGAGGTACAATCTCTTGGAATGTGGTAATCCCCCAGGATTCATGTCCTTGAGAATTTTTCATGCAGTAACGCAATGTACCACCGACTCTGAAATCCAAATCACAGACAGGTGTTTCCCAATCTTTTGGTCCCCACCAGTGCTTGAAATGTTCCGCTTCTGTCCACACCTTGAACACCAGCTCACGGGGAGCATCAAAAACCCTCGAAAAGACAAACTGTTCTTCATGTTTTGCTGCATCACTCATTATTTTTCCCTTTCAAGTCTACTCATTCAAATCTTGTTTATTCTGTAGTTTTTCCAGATAATCATCCAGACGGTCAAAACTTGCTTCCCAGAACCTTCTATACTCCGCGACCCAATCAGCGACATCTTTGAGCGGTCTCGTTTCCAGATGGCAGGGACGCCACTGCGCTTCTCTGCTACGGCTGATCAAACCCGCTCTCTCCAAAACCTTCAGATGTTTGGTAATCGCTGGAAGCGTCATCTTGAAAGGTTCAGCCAACTGTTTTACAGATCGTTCTCCCTGAGTAAGGCTCGCCAGGATGGCACGACGTGTCGGATCGGCTAACGCGGAAAAAGTCAAACTAAGCTGATCAGAAGACATTATATTTTACCATATAGTTAATTAACCCGACGGTAAAATATGGCGAGCCGTCACTGAAGTCAAGCCAACGACAAAGAATTTCTCTACCTCCAAGTACACATTAGATTAAGTGTTTATATAACAGCATATTAGGTAAACACCTCCCTGTATATGGAGGTTGAATGGTACAATAAGAATCGTTACCTTGGAGGCTGAAATCGTTTAACGTTGAAACATTATTTTAGTATATCGATTTAAGAGGGAAACAGGAAATATCAATCGAGATAGATTTCTGGATTAAAATCATTGTTCCAGTTTAACAATGACTTAAATTCTAAATGAAGAGGTAACAATGTCAATTCGTCCCGTAAAAAAATTGACCCAGGCACAGCCGACGATGGAAGGAGCAGGTGTTCATCTGAGGCGTGCTTTTGGTTTTGGAAATACATCGGATACAGATCCATTCCTGCTTCTGGATGATTTCAGGAATGAACGACCCGAAGACTACCTGGCTGGTTTTCCCTGGCATCCGCACCGTGGCATAGAAACCATTACTTATGTGCTTGCCGGAACAGTTGATCATGGCGATAGCTTGGGGAACCGTGGCGCAATTACTGCTGGTGATGTCCAGTGGATGACTGCGGGAAGTGGTATCATTCACCAGGAAATGCCGAAGGGAGATAATCAGGGCAGGATGCATGGTTTTCAGCTTTGGGCAAACCTGCCTTCGTCTAAAAAGATGATAGAGCCTCGATACCAGGAAATCCAATCAAAAGACGTGCCTGTGATGACCGAGGATGATGGCTCAACGGCACGTATTATCTGTGGTGATTTCTGGGGTCAGAAGGGACTTGTGGATGGCATCGCTGCCAACCCGACTTATATTGATGTTTCAGTTCCCCCGATGAAAAAGAAGATTCTGCCTGTGGAGGTGCAAAGTAACGCTTTCGCCTATATTTTCGCAGGCTCTGGTAAATTTCGTGGGGCATCCGATGCGAGACCTGTTCCCACAGAACGTTACGAGGAAGGTGTTGTAGACCCGATGGTCACTGCTGGAAATCGATCGCTTATTTTGTTTGATCGTGGTGATGAGGTTGAGGTTCAGGCAGGTGAAGAAGGAGTTCGTTTCCTGCTGATTTCGGGACGACCCTTACGTGAACCTGTGGCATGGCGTGGACCGATCGTAATGAACACACAGGAGGAACTGGCTCGGGCATTTGATGAATTACGTAGAGGCACTTTCATCCGTGACCGGAACTAAAGACGACTGTAATCGTAGTGTACGATATTAAGGCTGATTCTTATATGCTCTAAGTAGATCGTTCCCCCTGCGTCATTCCAGCGTGCTGTTAGCTGGAATCCAGGAAGTAATTGACACTAATACCCTTGGTTTTGCCGAGAAGAACTAATTCAAAGAAATCTTCAAAGCAAAATTTTTTGGGATCAATAATTGAATTGATTTAGAAATTTGTATCAATCATAACAAAGGAATTTATTATGAAACGTAAGGCATCAGCAGTCTGGCAGGGCAACCTGGTTGAAGGTACAGGAAATCTCTCAAGTGAAAGTGGTGTATTAGATAAAGTTCACTATTCATTCTCGAAACGATTTGCGGATGAACCTGGCACCAACCCGGAAGAGCTGGTTGGCGCGGCTCATGCAGCGTGCTATTCCATGGCGCTTTCACATGGTCTTGCATCTGCAGGTTTCAAACCGGAACAGGTATCCACCAATGCGACAGTCCACCTCGAAAAGGTCGGCGAAGGATTCAAAATTACATTGATTGAGCTGACCTGCGAAGCGAAGGTAGCGGATATCGATGAGGCAACTTTCCAGAAAACTGCCGAAGCGACAAAAACCGGTTGTCCGATTTCACAAGCGTTAGCAGCCACCGAAATCAGCTTGAAAGCAAAATTGATCTGAATTGGTAAATGAAGTTTATTTCCTGAGTGTATACCGCAACATCTTCGGATGTTGCGGAACATTTGGGTAGTTACTTAGTGGAGAAACCTTTTTCGGTTCTCATACTTACAACTTTCATTCGCTTAGTGTATAGATATGTTCTTCGATCTCCAGCCCTCGAGCATTAGAGAAATAGCGGGATTTATCGTGGTAGATAAAGCCACATTTTTCCAGCACACGCCGTGAACCGATATTATCAAATGCTACCCTTGCAAATAAGGGTCGGATAGTCAATTCCTCCAGAAATAATTTTAGTCCCGCGGTTGCTATCCCTTTACCCCAGAAGCTCTTGCCGATCCAGTAACTCACCTCTGGTTCATCCTCCATATCAAACTTCAGGACGGAACCAGCAATCTCATCATCACATAGTATTGTCCGAATAATGACACTTTCCAGATTCCTGATTTTATTCCAATGAGCATCAAATGCTTCTCGGTCATTAGGATCTTTAGAAGTGAAAGCTGCCATCTGGTTCGCGTCAGGATCGAGTTGGTTCTGAAAATAAATTTCAAGATCGCTGTCGATCATCTTTCGTAACTTAATTTCCATATATTACCATCTTTCCAGGTTAATTTTCACATCAATTCAAGATAATGACCAAATGTTCACAAATCAACTTATTTCTTCAATATTTGGTGTTTTCTGCAGAATTTTGGAGCGTCTGCTTTTCAGTGTTCGATTTGATTTCATTGGGTTGAATAAATCATTACTCTGCTTATTCCTTCTCTTTTGCATCGCATCGCAATCAAATGCTAAACCTCTTGAGATCGACTCATTTTCGATTTCATATTGGAATGATACTGCTGACACCGAACGTATGATTGAAGAGGGTTGGTTTTACGCCCAGGATGATTATGTCACCTATGCTGCTGCGGTACAGCTCACCTTTAAATCTGAAAAACGAAAATGGCAGATTGGCTCACATTACAAAGCGATCACATATAAAGACTATGGCTACAGGACAGATCTCGTTGACGTCCAATTTGGCAGCAACTTCCAGTTTCACACTATTACTTCATGGGTGAGTGCTGGACTGTTGGGAATGGGGAATTTAGGTGGTGCATCCATTCAGAACAGTTATCACAAAACTCGCAGCCATAGTGTAGTCGCGCTGCATTACCCGGAAAAGACCAGTGTTGGCATTACCATTGAAACTCACACCAATCTTCCTCTGGTTTCACCATCAAGAAATCAAGTTTTCTTGCAAGCCAATACCTTCAATACATTTGGAACTGGCTATAACCATGCCAAGCTCGCTACTATATATTGCGGAGAATTTGGTCATTTTATCGTTAAAACATCACTCGGCTATAAGCTGTTCTATGAACTGGACAGCCAACTAAATCGCGCATTTCAAAATGGCATTGAATATAGGCTCGATCTGGGTTACAGCTTCAATTCTTCCTGGCGTATATCAGCCTGGTTGCATGCCAATGCCTACCGTAACGATCAATCAGCTCAGGGGTTTACGCTTACATGGCGAAAAGGTAAACAGTCTGAAAATGAGCAGATTAGGATGCTATATCCATAAAATCCAGATATTATTGCTGAGTCGAATCAGAAAATCTTCATAAGGGAATCCAACCATGAAATATGTCGCACTATTACGTGGAATAAATGTTGGCGGGCATAACAAAATAAAAATGAAGGACCTGCAAAAATTACTAATCGACAGAGGGTTGACCGATGTGCAGACCTACATTCAATCAGGAAATATCGTCTGTACCTCCGATACTCTTGATGAGGCTGAAGTCGCTGACCTGATTCATGATGCGATCGAGGAGAAATATGGCTACAATATCCCAGTTGTTGTACGCGATGCTGCAGATTTCCTCTCTATCTTAACTCGTAATCGTTACCTCGAACTCGAGGACGACCCAAAAAAGACACATGTGGTTTTCCTTCTCGAACAGCCTGCTGACATCCCCACTGCCAACCTTGACTATACCCTATCTCCTCCGGATCAATTTTACCTGGATGGACGTGAGATTTTCCTCCACACTCCAAATGGACTTGCACGCACCAAACTGACCAACGCGTACTTCGATCGTACCCTGAAAACCATATCAACCGCAAGAAACTGGCGAACACTCCAGAAAATAGCTGAGATGCTTAACTAGACGTAAGGGTATCGCTTTTATCCCGACTAATTTCATGATGAAGGGTATATGAGTTTAGGGTCTTCGCTGAGTCATGAGGTCAACACTGGTTATTCTGCATGTCATCAACTGCAAACGTAGTATGCAATTCCGTATTTAGAAGTATGATATTGCCAGACCAAATCAGTCTCGCAACGACAATACCCTAATTGGCTTCTACAATTACAAAATAGCAAGGAACCTCTTATCTCAAAAAATTGCAACAAAAAATGGCTCCTCGCTATTCTGTATGGCTTGAAACTCTGTTCAGTCTGTTCAGGAGATTATCTTGTCATTGCGAGGAAGCGTAGCGACGAAGCAATCTTATACTGAATTAAAGTGAGATTGCTTCACTTCGTTCGCAATGACTGATAATCAGAAAGATTTTTGTACCCACACGAAACAGCGAGGAACCCAAAAAATACAAACAGAAATAGCGATATTTAACTGAGTTCCAATGTGTTCATAGTGGTTCCCTAAGGCTTTTTGTTGCGATATGGTAGAATGATCCCGCTGCCAGGGTCAGATGATCGTTGAACTTTACATTGTTCGCTATACTTTCTGGAGTATCGTTTTGTAGTTATCCTGACATCATCTAAATATCAAAAGTCTATTGAGAACCCTTGATTGATATCGTTTGATTCTTTATACTATAAGTCAGTATGAAAGTTAGACTTTCCTTTCCTTGAACATACTGGTATATCCAGGAGAATGGGGGTATGCATGGTCGTCTCTCACCCCGACCGAAAAAACGTGGTAATTACTGCACTCACCTTTCCACTATTAGTGATAGCCTTTCTCTGCACTTCTGTCATTGCAACTCCGTTATCAATGCCATCCCGTGAGACAGACGAAGAATTTACATCGTTTTTACGTCCCAACTTTTTTAATCTTGTAGCCTCACCGTTGGATTTTGAAGATGAATTCGAGAATGAAGCTGGCACGAACCTGTTTTCTACAATTGATCACCTCCAAATTGTTTACAATCGTCAGGGTGACATCTTTATCCCCGATGGACCAAATACCTTTGATGAAGTAGCCTCAATTGATGTCTATCGTATTTTTGTAGATGACTGGTCAGCTCTTACATGGTGGGGTGATCCTCTAGAGCCGGAGACAGTATATCCGCTTCAAACCGGATTTTGGAACTGGCTGGGCTTCCCCTTCAGTAATCCAATTTCAGTAGAAGATGCATTTGCCGACATTGTTAATCAGGTTTTGGTGATTATGAATGATCAGGGTGAGATGTATATCCCTGGCGAAATCAACACCCTGGGCGAACTATCACCGGGTAGAGGGTGTATGATCGTTGTTCACGATGACATGGAATTTACCTACCCACCTCCACCTGAAATCGCTACGTTGCCAACTACTTCTCCAAATCACATTCCCCCTTCGGAATTGAGCTCTTTGGCAACTGGTCTGCCTTACCCAATTCTTGTTTCTTTTGAGAAGGGATTTCAATTCAACGAGCCACTTGTCCTTAGTGTCTATGACGGACTCAAACTGGTCGGACGAGCCCAAATAGAGGATCCGGATGAGGTAACTCCAGTGATCGCATGGCAGGGTAACGATGAATTTGAGTTGACGGGATTTACCCCGGGGAATAAAATCGAGATCAGACTTACGACAACCTCTGGCGAGAAGATATCAGCCAGCATGTCGCCCGAAAACCCTTGTTTTTCGGATTTCCCACTGACCAGGATCAGCATGAAGCCCAGTGGAAATCATAAACCAAACATTCCTCTTGATATCAGGATAGGTCGTGCCTATCCCAACCCATTCAATTCAACCATGCAAGTTTTAGTGGAACTCCCGGAATCACGAGCGATTAGCATTCAAATATATAATCTGCTGGGGCATCAAATTTATAAAACCAATTACCAGCTCAATAAAGGCAGGCATGCAGTCCAAGTAGATTTTCGTGACCTGCTGCAACCCTCTGCCGGCATGTATCTATTGAAAGTTGAATCTGATGGTCATGTTTCTACCCAGAAAATACTTTATCTCCCATAAGGATTTCGACAAGATGAAATTCATTTATATCCTTATCATTTCAGTGTGTATTTCCCTGCCGGTTGTCGCTCAGGACAGCCTGAATGTGCAGATAGATACAACTCTGTTCACTAATCCTCCTCCCGCATTTGATTTGGTGCTTGTTGACACTTTTGCTTATGTGGCTTTCAATCAGAATTCATTTTACATATACAACGTAGCTGACCCAACAAATCCTGTTCGACTGAACACATTTGATACTGGTGGAGTCTGCAGAAAATTTTTCATTAGCGGTGACCTGATAATAAGCCTTGGGGATCATCAGTTTGATTTCAGAATTTTTGATATTTCCGATCGAATGAATCCAGATCGTTTTGATAGTATAGAAATAGATGGTGATTTAACTACTGCAATGATTTTTGATCGATATGTTTTTTGTACGGGATGGCAAGCTGGACTTCACGTAATAGACATAAGCGATCCAGGAAACATCAGGGATATTCAGGAAATCGATATAGCAAATCGAATTTACGATATCGACCTGGACACTGATCAAAATTTCTTGATTCTTTCAGCCTATTGGGATGGGTTCGATGTCGTGGATATTAGTAATCCGGAAGAAATTGTGCTGATTGAATCGATCGAAACAGAACATAGAATGCTGCAAACCTGTGTAACTGAAGATTATCTCTTTGTTGGTTGCAGCAGAGACGATATCCACACATTCGAAAAAGTTTATGAGGATGGTGGATTAACTCTAAATCACATTGCTGAAGTACATTGTGATACAGATGATATTTTAGACATGAGCTTGCTTGGAGATTATCTCTACATCACTCATGCAGATGGAGTCGGTATCGCAGATATTTCGAATCCAACGGACGTAGAATTTTTGGGGAATACCAATGATATTGGGTATGAAGCAACTTGTATCGAATTAAATGATACGCTGGCAATTGTAGGATACAATGGGGGTGGGTTACATTTATTCAATACTGAAACCCCTGAAGCTCCTCAACATATCGGAGAAGTGTTTGCTGGTCAGACCCAGGGAATGAGAGTAAAAGACCAGCAAGCTTGGTTTATTCACGAAAACGAACATCTGCAAGTTTTTGACCTCACTAATTTACCTCAAATTGATTCGCTGAATTACATTGACATGGATGACAGGATAGAAAGTTTCCAAAAACTTGATACATTACTCATCGTAGGAACCTCCAATAGATTACACTTTTTTGATTGCACTGACATTAACAATATTGAATTTATCTCTGATTATAGAACAGGAAGCACAACAATTGCTACAAAGGAAAATTACCTTTATGGGTTAGATTCAAATCATAATGAAAATCATTTCGAAGTTCTTGATATCAGCGATCCAACTTCTCCAGAACATCTGACAGACATTGAACTAGACGATGAAGTGATGAGCCTGGAAGTTCAAGATAGCTTACTCTATGTACTCACCGATCGTCGCCTCTTCATTTTTGACGTCAGGGATCCGAGTAATCCAATCCAACTGGAACGATATCACACTCCTGGTCACCCGAAGGATATTGAGGTTAATGGTACCATTGCCTATCTCTCCGATTATGAAGAAGGGACGTTAATCTTCGATATCAGCAATACTGCGAGTATAATTCAGATTGGAGAACTTCCCCATAATTCAACTTCCTTTAAGATAGATTCACGAGGAAATATTCTTGCTGAATCACGAAGTGATGGTGTCTATTTTTACAACTGCACAAACCCTGAGCAACCTTATCTAGTCGGTTACTATAGTGGTATTGAAGTTCCGGTTGATATAGAATTTTACGGAACTCAACTTTGGTATGAAGAACAACACAATACCTATATCTTCAATGCTTCAAGATTTTTCCCGAACGCAGAGATCGAACTTTCCGACAATAGTATCAATTTTGGAACGGTAGCAGTGGGAGAGATCGGGTCAGCATCTCTTCAAATTCAGGCTGCCCACGAAGGAGATTTTATAATTGACTCCCTCAAGATTCCTGAGGGGATAAACCTGTCATGTAGTGGCACCTACCCACGAACGATCAACTCCAATACACTCGGACGTCTCGGTTTTATCTGGCAGCCAGTGAACTACATGGAGATTGAAGCGTCTGAACCAGCCCCTGCATTAAGGATATACCACAACGCTGAAAATTATCCATCACCACTGATTATTCCTGTAAGGGGACAATCGAGTTATTTCAGACCAGTACCTCCGAATGGACTTCCATGGAATATTGTTGTCAACGAGGTGCAAATTGATGAGAACTCAATTGATTCACTGAGTCAGGTAGCTGTATATGATGGCGATCTTTGTGTTGGTGCTGCGATGTATATCGGTGAATATCCTTTTCAGGTTACTGTATGGGAAAATACTGGAGACCCCGAACTCCAGGGTTTTACACGCGGTAATCCAATGAGTTTTCGAATTTTCTCTATGGCAGACGAAGCTGTTTTTGACGCTGACTTTGAGCTGATTGAAGGGTCGTATGAGTTTGGCATGGCTCCCTATTCCGAAGTAAGCCTCAATGCCTGGCGGGGAATTGATATACCGTTGTCGCCGAATCGAATTGAGCTTATTTCATTTCAATATATTCCTGAAGATCTCAGTGCCGCAACCATCTTTCAGGGTATTGAAGGATTGCGAATCGTGTTGGATGCAGAGGGTGGTATTTACCTTCCCGATGGAATAAACACAATAGGTGATATTAATCTAACAATGCCATATCGAGTCGTCACCACTGGAATCGACACCCTCACTATTCAGGGATTTCCGCTTGGATTCAATCAGGAATACTTCATGTATCCTGACCGGGTAAACTGGCTGGGGCATCCCTATCACTACCCTGTTTCAGTGCAGGATGCGCTGAGCACAATTGACAGCTCTATCATTGTCATGCTTGACGATTCTGGACGGTTCTGGGTTCCGAATTATCATGCGGACATAGAACATACACTAACAACCTTGCTGCCTGGTGATGGCTACTATGTGGTGACTGCAGATTCACTGCAACTTACCTACCCTGAAATACTTTACAGGCAACCTCCGCAAACTGAACCCGAACATACGATGATGCAGGATTTTGCAACGACAGGTTCACCATTTACTCTTCCCTGGATATTACTCGTACAGATGGATGCGGATTTGATTTCAAGAGGCGTGGCGACGGTGGTTGTTTACGACGGCAACCAACCGGTCGGAAGCGTGCAAGTTCAAGAGGATAAGCTGTCGGGACGCCAGGTTTCACCTACGGCTGCCAATGGCATTAGCCAGTCTCAGGATAAGATCGTCCCCATCATCTGTTGGCAAAAGCATGATGATGCAAATTTCGGATATGGTTCTACATCCAGGAATTCAATTGGTATCGAAGTGCTCGATGTGAATGAGATGCCAATTCCAGTAAATTATGGAGAATTGATATTCAATTCTTCCATGTTTGGTGAAGTACGACTGACTGCTGTGGAATCTCAGCAACCTGAGATGTTCTCCATCGAACATATCTATCCAAATCCTTTCAATAGTTCTCTTGCTGTTTCCTTTAACCTTCCGAATCAGGGGCTTGTGAATTTTTCATTGACAAATATTCTCGGACAGACAAAGTATGAAGTTCTACATGAGTTCGAGAAGGGGAAACACCGATTTGTGTTGGATCTGGATGAGCATATCGATGGACTTGGGAGCGGGATGTACTTTTTGCGAATCAGGTCAGAAGAGCATATGACGACACGCAAAGTAGTGTTAATCAGGTAAAGAAACGCATCTAAACTTTCAACCTTTTATGGGGTTGCATTCCTGCGAGGAAAGCATGAAATACAGCATAGGAATTATTGCTGTCGTCTTAAGTTTTTACTGTTGCGCTGCATCGGGAAATACTTCAAGCAATACTGTTTTTTCAAACGGGTACAAACCCTGGACAATTCTTGAAAAAACTCAAGACCGAATCAGAGTGAGTTTAGAAAAAATCGATCATGTGTTCCCAGGAGAGCAAACTTTCACCTCCAGTGATTTTCTTGTATATGTTCAGTCCGGTCAACTCCTCCTTTCGATTAGTTCAGATGATGCGAAAAAAGCCCAGGTAACTGTAAAAGATAACCCAATCTATTTCAAAGGTATACCTTTGACACCCGTGCATGTCGAATGGCAGCATAAAGAAGAGAATCACCCCGATAATGAGATAGTCGAGTTTGAGTTGGAACGCATCAATGGTTCATCTGTGCGCTCCAATGATCAACCAATACGTGTCAGTGCTGACCTTGCGAGGTACCTGCGAAGTCGAGTTCTGGAACTGGATGAAATGCACTTCAATGAAATTGCACCACTTGGCGGAATGCTCATTCTATATCCACCAGTGGAAGGAATTGAGGAGATATTAAGCAGCTACATTGCATGGAAAAAACAATTGGGCTATCCAATTCAACTCGAACAGGTCGAGGATTTGGGTACACAGGAAGTCCAGAGTATTATCCGTAGTCACTACTTGAATGACGATGACCCACTTGAATATGTACTCCTTATTGGTGATACCGGTGGCGCAATTCATATTCCCACCGATGCTGATGAACTCGACAATTTTTATGGCAATCTTACTGCTTCGCCTGTCCCAGAAGTTGCTGTGGGACGTATGAGTGTCAGGGATTTAACAACCTTACGTAGAGTCATTCTGAAAACCATCCGGTATGAACAAAACCTCGACCCGGAGGATATGGAGTGGCTGAACAATGCATGCCTTACAGCAGGAGCAGGTTCAGGATTCAGTCTGATCACTTCAAGTGAATCAATCAGGATTCTTTTAGAAAATCATGAAATTGAATCCAACACCATGTGGTATACTGATGGTGGAAACATTACAGATTTCATCGTGAATACTGTCAATACAGGGGCAGGATTCGTAAACTATCGTGGTCTGATTGGCATGGAGGGGTGGAATTCACAGGTTAATAGCCGTTTTGCAAATACGTCCAACTTCCCAATTCTGTTCACCATCACCTGTGGCACAGGAGCATTTTATCAGCTTAATGAATGTATCACTGAAGGATTATTTCGATCAGGTACCGGTGGCAATACTGGAACAGGGCCGGTCGCCTGTATCGGAACAGCCGGGATAAGTTCTCATACACGGTTTAACAATCTCATTGATGTATCTCTATTTGAAGCTGCTCTAATGCTTAATGTTCGTCCGCTTGGTTGGGCATTGGTGCATGCCAAGCAAAGAATGGAAGAGGTTTACATAAATACTGGTGATGAAGAGTATATTGACAATTTTTGCGAATACAACAATCTAATCGGTGATCCTTCACTCCGTATGTGGGTGGGTGAGGCTCGTATTCCTGAAGTTGGTGTGCAAGCACAGCTACGGGCAGGACAACAGACCATTGATATCCAGGTAGAAGTTGAGGGTGGATTACCGGAACTTGTATGGGCAACAGTAGCAGTAGAAAGTCAGAATGATGGATGGTTAATCCGCGGGAAACATCGTATCGACTCAAGTGGGCATTTGAATCTTCCAATATCATCAATCAACACTTTCGATACTGTCCTGCTAACAGTTGCCGGTGATAATCTCATAACGCAACAGATCGAGATTCCAGTTATCGATGAAGATGTAGATGTGATTCTGGAGTCTTATCGATACGATGATGCTCATGGCGGCGAAGAATCAGCACAAGCGGGTGACTCGCTACTGTTCGAGTTCAGGTTCGAAAATATCAGCAATGACAATACCACCGAAAGAACCTGTTTTATAAATTTCGATGATCCTCTTTTATACTATCCCGAGACATTGCAATTTACCATCCCCCCCCTCTCCCCGGGAGAATTCTATGAACATGAAGTTGACACATGGATTCCTGTACCACCCTGGATTCCAGATCAGGTAAAAGCGACTTTTGAGTGCATTGTAACCGGAGATATATGGTGGAGCAGTGATATTCCAGTACGGCTCAATGCCTGGATGATGGTCTCAGAGGGAGATGTAAGTTGGCGTTTCAATGAACTCCCTGCACCTGGAGAGGCTGCTCAATTAAGGCTGAACATTCGCAATGCAGGTCATGAGGTTGGCATCAGCGTTGAGGGAACCCTTTCTTCCCTGACACCCTGGATAACTGTGCTGGACTCAACATCCGGGTTTGGTAATGTTTTTCCTGAGGATGAGAGCTTGTCGAGCTCGTATTTTCAGGTTGCCATTCATGATACAGCTCGTGCTGGTGCACCGTTCAATCTCCAGCTTGTACTTGGTGAACGCTTTGAGATGGTTGATACCGTTTTCTTCCGTGGATATATCGGTGGGTGGGATGACGAAGAATACCTAGGGCCAGACAGCAGCGGATATTTCGCCCTGTTTGATGCCATTGATATCCCATGGACAGATATTCAACGTATCGGTACTCGTCTGCCCTTGGATGATGATATGGATGAGGGGGACGCGTCAGTTGTTGTTGACCTACCGTTCGAGTTCAGCTACTATGATCAAACCTACGAGCAGATAACTGTTTGCAGTAATGGCTGGCTGGCATTTGGTGCAGTGGAGCAATTTGTCGATTTTCGTAACTGGCGTATTCCTTCACCGTTGGGACCGCCCGCAATGCTGGCAGCATTCCTTGATGATTTGCGTACCACCGATGGTGGAGTCTACATCTGGCTCGATCACCGATTGAACCGATTGATTATTCAATGGCAATGTCAAACTGCACTACAACACCGGAACCAGGTCTTTCAGATATCGTTGCTCGATCCGGAATCCTGGGTTACACAAACCGAAAATGGACGTATTCTATTCCAGTATGAAAATGTAGCCCAGCTCGCCTCAATACACTCTGATAACGATTTCGCTACGATCGGTATTGAAAGCCCAGATGAGACTACTGGTCTGGAGTACTACTGGTGGGATGAAAATGCCTCTGGAACACCAGAACTTGAAGATATCAGCACCATCCTCTTCACCGATGAACCCAATCTGGATGCAATCCAGCCAAGTCTTGAGTTATCTCCGAATCAGTTTAACTGGAACATTCGTCTAGGAACATCGCTGACAGATACTCTTTTCATTCAGAACACCTCACTTGCGCCGATCCACTGGGAGATTGAGCTTCTAAATGAAGACCCAAATTTTATCGCTCTCAATAATTCAAGTACGCAGGCACACTTTTGGTCAGAGGAAACAGGGAGTACACCGATATTCGAGCAGGACGGTCCTGATATTCATGGTTACTTCTGGATTGATTCAAATGAACCGGATGGACCAGAATTCAGTTGGATAGAAGACTACGGCGAGGATATTACAGATCAACTAAGCGATCTTGACGACGGGGAGGTGCATGTTGAATTGCCGTTCTATTTCAATTGGTACGGGAAAAGATGCTCGACAATTGCAATCACAACGAATGGCTATATCGTTCCTGGTGAGACCAATGAACCTGTGCAGTTCGAAAACCTTCGTATACCTTTCGAGAATGCACCCTCACCAATGCTTGCTCCATTTTGGACCAATCTCGATTTTTCGCACGGCGGATCATTGCATTTTCAAAACAATGGCTTGGACAGTGCGTGGATTACATGGGCTGGAGTCCAGGGTTGGAACTGGGCAAATCAGCCACCCCGGGGAGGACCTTATGAATTCCAGGTGCTCCTGACTGCTAATGGAGAAGTTCTCTATTCTTATAACAACATGATTCATGACGGCGATACTCGTCTGGATGAATGTACAATTGGATTCCAGAATTGGAATGCTGATGCTGGGTTCACTATAAATTACAATACTGCTGATTACCTTCAGAATAACTTGAGTATCAATATCCAAACTCCAACAAGCTGGTTGGCATTTGCTGAGGATGAGGGAGTGGTGCTGCCGGGTGAAATGCTGGAGCTTCAAGTTTACGCTAATGGGGCTTTGCGTTCAGAAGGCAATTACAATGGCTATCTATCATTCCACAGTAATGATACTGAAGAACCAGAAAGAAGTATTGAGACAAACCTTACATTAACACAGGGGCATGAACCACCAACCGTTTCAGGTATTCCAGATCAGGAGGTTTATCAGGGTGAAAGTTTCGCTCCAGTTGATCTCGATGAGTATGTCACCGATCCTAACTACCCGGATGAACGTATTCGCTGGCAATTGACGACGGAGTATCCACTGGTTGTGGAATTAGAGGATCGTATCGTCACTATTTCTAAACTCGATTCAACCTGGACAGGCACTGCTCAAGTAGTTTTTCTTGCCAGGAACCCAGAGAATTATAGTGACAGTGATACAGCAACTTATTCCATCCAGCTTTCCGGACTGGACAACTTTCAGGAGGTTCCTTTTGTATTTTCTATCGGTGAACCTTACCCAAACCCGTTTAACCCTTCACTCTCAATTCCTGTGCAACTTCCTGAACGTCGGAGTATTAAACTTGAAGTATTCAATTTGATGGGGCAACTCGTTGAATGCGTCCACTATAATGAACTTACTCCAGGACATCATACCCTGATATGGAGTGGCTATGACATCCCCACTGGTCTCTACTTCATCCAACTCACATCAGCGAAGGAGAAATTTATATTCAAAAGTCTGCTGCTTCGATAAACAGGCTGCTGCAACGATTTTTAAATTTGGTTCTTAGCTGCTCCCAAGAGGTAACTCGGTATTTCCTCTATATGTCTTTGCGAACGCACTAAAGCAATCTCTCTTATGCGTGGAATGAGATTGACACGTCCTCAACAGGGATGATTTCGTGAAAAGTGGACTCGTGCGGCGTTCATGTTTACTCTTTAGATTGTCTCTCACTAAAATTGTTCCGTATACTCCCTTAAATCAATAAAACTGACAGTCGTAAGGAGTGTGACGTGGGTCTTTATATACCAGAGATCAAGTACGTTCCGTATCAACAGGAAGGTGAACCCGCCAGACGTGCGGCGATCACACATGTTGAATTTAATACGGATGGATTAAGCGAGACTGATATTCAGATTTTAGGTCATCTGAATGATGCTGCGGATGCCATGAATGAAATCTTCCGTGATCAGTATGAATCTTATACTGTAGTCATTCATGAGCTCGTGAGAAGTATTCTTCCTTCCTCCGAAGGTGAGACACAAGAAAAACTCACGAATTACCTGACCCTGCTAAACTTGCAGAACAGCCCGTACGCTTTGCTGCCACGAAAAAGCCATCAATTGAATATCACAGCAGGCGAACTTCGTGAATTGGTGGGAAATATACCCGGTGACTTATCAGAGTACGTTGACCGCGCAATCGATTTGATGCTCAATTCTCAGGCAACACCAGACCGTGCGAACTTTTATCCTGAAGATTTGAGTGAGGATGAATATAAATCACTTGAGCATTCTGTCAACAGCCTGGTGCGACGTGATGAGGATGGCACACCCTATGTCGCTCTGAACGAAGAATGGTATTCCGAAGAGCTTGAACAGGTGATATATCACCTTCAGGCTGCAAGAGACCTCACGGATCATGCAAGTTTCCGTCTGTATCTCGATGCAAAAATCCTCGAACTGATGACAGGTACACCCGAATCGAGACGGCTTGCTGATTACACCTGGGTACGTCATGATAGTCCCATCGACATCGTGATTTCAACAGCCTTGGAAGTCTATCTTGACAACTATAAGAATGCTCGTGGGGCTGCAGCAGCTTGTGTAACTGTTCGTAACAATGCTGCCGAAGATCTGCTGGCATCGCTGGTCGAACGTGTCCCCCGCTATGAGAAAGAGGCTCCCTGGACACACCGTAAGGAGAGCTTTGATCCAGAACGTCTGCCGAAGCTGAAATTTGTGGATGTTCTCAACTGGACTGGTGATTATGTTACCGGACCATTTACCACCATTGCGCAGAGTTTACCTAATGATGAGTGGGTGATACAGAACATTGGTACAGTCAACATGGTGTATATGAACACCGGCAAAGCGGTACACGGTGTCTCCGGCAATCTTGCTGCCGGCGAATTTTTGCTAAAAGATGAATTTGATAATGTTAACAAGGTTTTGTTTGAAGCGAATCAGTTGCATAGCGCATTGCACGAGATTGGGCATACAACGGGTAAAATGGACGCTGAGCACAGTAAAGGACAGCCAAAAGATTATCTGGAAGAGGAGTATTCTTTCCTCGAAGAAAGTCGTGCTGAATTATTCGGATTGTGGTCGCTGGATATTCTGTTGCAGGACAAAATCATCTCACGTACCATGGCAAATGCGTGTTACGATGGCATGTTGATCACCATGGTCACAAGCCTGAAATTTGATCCAGTGCAGGCTCATAACAAAGCACGTAATGGCATTTTCCATTTTATGGAAGAAAAAGGTGCCATTGTTCGAGTTGAAGAGGATGGAAAACAGAAATTCAGCGTCGTACATGAAAAAGCGCATGCTGTTGTCTCGGAAATGCTGAAAATGGTTGCCGATATCAAGGCTTCCGGGGATAAAGATGGTGCGATTAAATTACGTGAGACGTATGTTTACACTGATGAACTGAAAGCTGAAGTCGAAAAACGGACATCGGAATTTCCCCTTGGTCGTGGACTGGTATTCCCATATTTCCGCACAGTGGATGGTGAATACACCAGCGAGATGGAATATCCGAAATCGTTCAATGATCAGAATAAATTCCTGCTGGAACTTGGGATGGCAGAAGTATAATATTTTGTATTAAACGATAAACCAAACAAATTGAATCTGGAGAATCTGTAAAATGAACCTGGCGGTTGTAGGTACAGGCTATGTTGGCCTTGTTGCGGGAGCATGCTTTGCTTCCACAGGAAATAAAGTAACCTGTGTCGATATTGACGAGGGCAAGATAAACCGTTTGAACAACGGTGAAATTCCAATTTATGAACCTGGGTTAAAGGATCTGGTAAACTCAGGACGTGATAAGGGACGTCTGTTTTTCACGACTGATCTCAAGAAAGCGGTTGATAGTAGTACGGTGATTTTCATCGCGGTTGGGACTCCACCGGATGAAGATGGCAGCGCAGACTTGCAGCATGTGCTGGCTGTTGCTCAAGGTGTTGGCAAAGCGATGACCGACTACAAAGTGGTAGTTGATAAGAGTACAGTCCCTGTCGGGACTGCTGACAAGGTAAGTGCCGAGATTGCTAAATACACTGATCTACCGTTTGATGTCGTCTCGAACCCTGAATTCCTGAAAGAGGGTGCAGCAGTCAACGACTTTCTAAAGCCGGATCGTGTTGTTATTGGGTCAAACAGCGAACGTGCCAAAGAGATTATGGATCACCTCTATCAGCCGTTTGTTCGTACGGGTCATCCTATCGTACACATGGATGTTGTCTCCGCAGAATTGACCAAGTATGCGGCTAATGCATTCCTCGCCATGAAAATATCTTTCATGAATGAGATGGCGACACTTTGTGAGCGAGTTGGAGCGAATATAGATTCAATTCGTGCAGGAATCAGTGAAGATGTCCGAATCGGTCGTCATTTCCTTTTCGCAGGTGCAGGTTATGGTGGCTCTTGTTTCCCGAAGGATGTAAAGGCGATCCTGCGTACGGCGAATAGTTACGATGTTCCGATGCGTTTGATCCAATCGGCCGAAGATGCAAATGAAGAGCAGAAACGAATACTCTTCAAGAAAATTACCAGACACTATGGGGAAAACCTTGCTGGGAAAACCATCGCTGTCTGGGGATTGTCCTTCAAGCCGGGAACTGATGATATGCGTGAAGCACCTTCCATCGTTCTGATTAATGCATTGCTTGAAGCAGGTGTGAAAGTTGTTACCTATGATCCTGTTGCCATGGAGAACGCAAAAGGGATATTCGGAAATCGTATCAACTTTGCACCGAATGAGAGAGAGGCGATTCAGGATGCGGATGCGCTGGCAATTGTCACGGAATGGCGAGAATTCCGTACCCCTGACTTTGAAGAACTGGCACAAAAGTTACGCGATAAGGTCGTTTTTGATGGTCGAAATCTTTACGAAAAAGAATATCTGACTGAACAAGGATTGACCTATTACAGTATCGGCAAAAACTAGCAAAACCAATAGCGAATGAAATATACTTCATGGATTCCAGCTAAAAGCATGCTGGAATGACGCATTACAATTAATAAATTTAATTATCATTTGATGAATAAAGTTTCGCTATTTATTCCC